>JBFLVQ010000985.1:0-2962 GCA_040758525.1 Acidobacteriota bacterium | reverse complement strand
CATTCCAGTAGAGAAATAGACATGAAGTAAAGAAGTAAACGTTGCATAAACAGTATTAGAGTTGATTGAATCAGTAAGGATTCACCGAAAGATACCGCTTAATTGAACACAATGATTGAATATTAGTAATGGCACAATCTTAGTGTTTAACTATCAATTCTCACAACTATGAGTTCATTAGATTGAATTCATGTATGGAAATGGTATTTGTCTGCGTCTCTTATGTTGGACAGATATAGATAGGACATAATCCTTTATTACAATTGGTTCCGGCTTAATTGATCAGGTTCAAATTACAATGATTGCCAGTAATACCCAATTAAAGGTGGCAGGAGAACAAAATATGCCATTAGAAAACTGGCGAGTGCGTATTAGTGAAGCCCTTGGAAGAGTTGGAACACTTTCTGGGAATACAGGTTCTCGATTAAAAAGGATCTTAGGTCTCGGTGATCCAATCAAAATCATACCTTATTTAGGTTATGGCAATGCTGACTTATCAACTGATACTGTCACCGCCCTGAATAATCTTGAGAATATGTATCATCGCTTTGATACTGATGAGATTAGGAATGCGCATGTTCGCGCCAAATTTCGCGGGATCACAATGGAAGTTAGACCTAACGATGAAGGTTATCAAGAGAAGAAAAAGAAAGTTTAGGTGAGAATATGCAACGGCTATCGTTACCTATTACAAAAATAAAATCACATTATAGAGTTGTAGTTATTGGTTCAGGTTACGGTGGTTCGATAGCTGCCTCAAGACTAGCACGTGCTAGGCAACAGGTCTGTCTGCTTGAACGTGGTAAAGAGCGTCATCCAGGAGAGTATCCTAATACTGAGAAGGAAGTGACAAAAGAGATCCAAGTGGAATCTCCATACTTTCCAGATAGGATAGGCTCAGCGGCTTCGCTCTATCGTTTTCATACCGACAAGGATATTAATGTATTTATTGGGTGTGGGCTGGGTGGCACTTCCCTAGTAAATGCTGGTGTTGCCCTACGAGCAGAAAAACGTGTCTTTGAGGATAAACGATGGCCAGAAAAACTACGTCAAGATCTTGAATCTCTGGAATTGGGTTATCAGCGAGCTGAAGAGATGCTTAAACCTAAGCCATATCCAGTAGGATTACCAGAACCAACAAAACTAAAAGCATTAGAGAAATCTGCTAACTATCTTAAACAGACTACTGACTATAATCCTCAACAATTCTACACTCTACCAATATGTGTTAACTTTGATATAAAAGGATTAAACCATGTCGGAGTAGAGCAGTTGCCTTGCACTAACTGTGGTGATTGTGTTTCAGGTTGTAACTATAGTTCTAAAAATACGCTAATAATGAACTATCTACCTGATGCAGTAAATTTTGGCGCAGAGATATTTACTCAAGTACAGGTTCGGTATATTAAACCTAATAATGGGAAATGGCTTGTTTATTTTCAGGTATTGGATGCTGGGCGTAATAGATTTGACTTACAAACCCAATTTGTCAGCGCTGATATAGTAATACTTGCTGCAGGAACACTCGGTTCTACAGAGATTCTCTTGCGATCAAAAAACGGCGGACTTTCAATTTCAGATAAGATTGGCCGGTATTTTTCCGGTAATGGTGATGTATTGGGTTTTGCCTATAACTGTGATGAAGCGATAAATGGTATAGGTTTAGGAAGCCAGACACCCAATCCAGCAGATCCAGATAAAAATGTTGGCCCTTGTATAACTGGAATAATAGATCTAAGAGAACAGCGTGATCTTAAAGATAGTATTGTTATTGAAGATGCTGTAATTCCTGGAGCAATAGCTTCGGCAGTTAGTACAGTTTTTGCTTCAACCGCTAAAATAAAAGGTATAGATACTGATTCAGGAGTAGCTGATAAACTTCAAGAGAAGCTTAGGGAAATTATTTCTGCAACTACAGGCCCATATTATGGTGCGATGCATAATACCCAAACCTTTTTAGTAATGTCCCATGATGGTGGGAATGGATTAATTAGTTTAGAGCCTAAAAGTGATAAAGTAAAAATTGATTGGCCGCTGGTTGGGAAACAACTAAATGTTAAAAAGGCTAATGATGCAATGCTCCAGGCTACTAAACCAGTTGGAGGTACTTATCTAAAAAATCCACTCTGGTCAAGGCTACTAAATTTTGATCTAATCACAGTACATCCTTTAGGTGGATGTATAATGGCTGATACTGCTGATAAAGGGGTAGTAAACCACAAAGGGGAGGTCTTTTCTGAAAGTAATGGTGAAAATGTACACTCTGGACTCTATATAATGGATGGCTCAATTATTCCTACTTCACTAGGGGTCAACCCGCTATTAACAATTTCAGGTCTGGCGGAACGCTCTAGTGCTCTAATTGCAGAGGATCATGGTTGGACTATAGATTATAAACAGTCTTCAATCTCTCCATCTCCTACATTAGAAAATAGACCAGGAATAAAATTTAGTGAAACTATGTCTGGATATTTTGCAGAAGGAGTAACAGACGACTATAAGCGTGGTGAGGAGATAGGTCAAACAACAGGCTCATCATTTAGATTTGTTCTTACGCTTACTAGTGACGATCTTGAAGACATTATTAACAGCCCAAACCATGAAGCTATAATGACCGGAACAGTGGAAGCGCCTAAACTCTCTAGTGAGCCTTTAACAGCGGTAGCAGGAATATTCAATATCTTTACTCAAGATCCTACTGATCCTAACACAGAGAATATTCGCTATCGAATGAAGCTTATTAGCATAGAAGGTAAGACTTATTACTTTGACGGAATAAAATTTATCCATAGAAGCCCTATAGATATTCTCTGGAATGAGATGACAACCCTCTATATTACCTTATATGAAGGTGATAATGAATCAGGGGCAGTTATTGGCAAAGGTATCCTTCAGGTAACAATAGAAGGTTTTAAAAGGCAGTTGACCACTATCGAAATTACTAATGTAGATGAACCTGAAG
>JBFLVQ010000984.1:0-2964 GCA_040758525.1 Acidobacteriota bacterium | reverse complement strand
CACGTCACCAGCGCTACCTACTTTTGCCCATTACCTCAATAAACCTATCGTCGAGGATTCTCCTATGCATACTCATTCTGATTCTGATTCTGACTCATCTGATACTCCGGCTGCCACAATGGATGCTGACTCAAACGCTGATAATGCACAGCAACAGGCTATTGTTGAACACGTCCTGCCTGTTGCCCCTACCGATGCGCAACTCTGGGCCGATGTGCCTGTTGAACATTTCAGCGATACTAATATGTGGCTGCATAGAGAGTTGCTAAAGAGAGAGTTTGATGTTAGTGAAAGATCATATTATAGATGGATTGGTATATTGAAGGATCATGGCTTAACTAGGATGCTATCCTCTCAGGATGATCATAAGCTTAAGATGTTCTATCGTGCTGATGTTGAGAAGGCATTACAAATAGCCGTTAGTAGTGGAGCATTGCGTAGACAGGGGCGTCCTAATAAGCCTATTGAGGATAAGCCTAAGCGTAAACCTAGACGACCTTCTAAAGCTGAAATACTGGCTAGATTCCATCAACAATCTCAACAACCAGGCCAACAGCTAGGTCAACAGGTGTAAGTCAACAATCAAGCCAGCAAGTAGGCCAAGCTGTACAGAGACCCCCATTACCGAGTAGCAGCCCGGCCAGTTCGCCATATACCTCTACTAGCTCATCACTGTTAGCTGAAAGATTGGGTAGATCTGCAACCAAACAAGCGGATACCATTGCAATGGCTATTGATAAGCTGGATAGATCATTACAAGCCAGTATGCAGGCCCTCTCTAATCAGATTGGTGCTTTGCAAGATAGTCTATTGAAGGTGTCTCGCCAGCATGATTCTATGGATAGAGCAATGAATGCTTTCATAGTGAGAGCGGAAGCTTTCTTCTCACAATTCCCTGCTATTGCTGCTCAAGCTGATTCTTTTGCTAAAGCTCTGGATGTGATTTCGCAGTTCGCTCAAACTAATCAGCTCAATAACCAGATACTTGCTACATTGAAGAAGCTTAATAATAAGATCGCTGGCATTGCGAATAAAGTTAAACCTATGGTCAAAAGTAAGAACACAAAACCTAAACGCAAATAGCCCGTTTGCTCATTAGCATCATATCTTGTAATTGTCTTGAAGAATTGCATCGCTTACCAATTAAGTAAAATGATTGGTAGATCTCCCATTACCACTAAATCTCAAATTTTTTCTTGCCAGCGCAAAAAGCGCGCTGGCAAAAGTGTAAAGACTAAAGAGTACATTAGCTACGAGTCCGCGCAGTAGCAACAACTACTCGAAACCCAAAGTTGTTGTTCCTAAGGTCCAACCTATACCAATTGCGAACAGCAGAGCGGCAATATATACCGAAATTGAGCCAAGAACCGCCGCGCAGCACACGTCTGTCGGAGTCACCATTACCCTCCCAGGCACTCCCATCTTCTGGCGCTCCTTTATAACTATAATGCCACTCGTCTAAACACCATTCCCATACATTTCCATGCATATCATACAGCCCGAATCCGTTCGCTTTTCCTAAACTTCCTACGGGAACTGTCCTTCTCCTATTTTCGCCTTTCCATACAGAATCGTACGTATAGTCTTTCTCATAATTGATGTACTCCGTCATTTCACCTCTTATATGAACTGTCTTTTCCCGGATATGAGCTGTCTTTTCCTGATTTTCATCTTTTGGCACTAAGATTTTATTCTCCAGTGCTGAGCTATATGGATACTCTCCATTGTAGTTCACATCCTCTGGCGTGATTGACTCCCCAAACGCAAATGCTGTTCTTGTTCCACCTCGACACCCATACTCCCACTCCGCCTCGCTTGGCAATCGATACTCTTTCCCGGTTTTACGCGATAACCGCGCACAAAATTCTACCGCATCTTCCCACGATACCCGCTCTACTGGCAGATTCTTTTCCCCTTCTACTGGCTTAAAGTGAGATGGCTCAGCATCAAGGTCTCGTTCTACCTTTGGTAACCTCGCCACCGTTCGCCACTGTTCCTGTGTCACCTGATATTTCCCAATGTAGAATTCTGCCACTTTTACTAGATGCTGTGGCCCTTCATTATCATTTCGATCCTTTTCTGTAGGCGGCGATCCCATCTGGAACTCTCCTCCTGGTATCAGCACCATTTCTAACTCTACGCCCTCACCTAAATCTTCGCTAAAATATCTAGCTGTACCTTGTTCAAGTTTTACAATCTCACCTCTCGAATCTAAAGTCACAACTTCAACGCTATATGTCTTTAAAGAAGGTGCACCTTCAACAAATTCCACTCTGCTAACTTCATCACAAAACTCTTTGACACTATTAAACCGATCATCTGGTTCATCTGCTATCGCCTTTTTTAAGACTGCTCTCATTTCCTCAGCACACTCAAGCTTATCTATAAATAGGGATGGATTCCTTACTGCTTGCAGTGGTAAATCCTGTCCATATAACCCAAATATTAATGTCATTCCTAGTGAATAAATGTCTGACTTTATTGTGGCATTCTTGCCAGAATTCATTACTTCCGGCGCTGCAAATATATATGTCCCCATTGCAGTAGTTCTTGTCCCTCCAGTAGTATCATTTGCATTCACCAGGTCAAAGTCTGTTAGCCGTATACTGCTATCTCCTGCTATCAGGATATTGGCTGGTTTTACATCTCTATGTATTAACCCCTGATTATGGGCATGCTCTAGCGCTTCTCCTGCCTGACATATTGCTGATACTATTTCAGCTACTTTAAGTCGCTGGTTAACTACTGCTGCTCTTAAATCTCCTCCTGCTAAGTACTCCATCACAAAATAATAAAAGCCATCCTCAAGGCTACACTCTGCAATTACTTTCACAATCCCTGGATGTCGAAGCCCTGCCATCCTCTTTGCCCCTCGCTTAAATCGTGTTAGATAGCTCTGCTCTTCTCTCCATTCACTATGCAATATCTTGATCGCTACTAGTTGTCTATCTTGTCTGTCATATG
>JBFLVQ010000983.1:0-2968 GCA_040758525.1 Acidobacteriota bacterium | reverse complement strand
CAACATCTGCCACTTCGGAAGAACCAACAACAGCACAAGCAGAACAAGCGGAAATTGTTGAAACGATCACATCGCCTATGTACAAGTCTGCGATCTCTAGCTCAATCTCGGAGGTGCATGCAAAGGAGCTGGCATCTGGATCAGCTACGCCAACTGTAACAGCAATAACATCCAGCGCTGGAGATACAGCCCATATTGATCAGCGTGAGAAAGAAGAAGATCAAGCCATACTTGAGAAGCTACGAAATCGTACCATAAAACTACGTGGCTATTATGCCAAGCAATTGAGACTAGAACCTGAAAGCAATGAGGATTTGGCAGGGAAGGGAATTGATGAGCTAAATGCGATCTGTACACAACTAGAAACAAAGATTCGTAATTTGCTTAAAAGTAGAATCATTGATCTGTATTCTCAATTGCCTGAATTGAATCCCAAGCTGAGATGGAAGAAGATTCCAGATCTTGATGCAATGACTATTATGCAGCTTGATAAGGAGTACAATCAGGTTTATACGATGGTGAAGGAGTTGCAGGAAAAGCTAAAGTGAAAGGGATAGCGACAACCTATTTCTTACTTAGTTTTTTCTGTCCTTCAGTTAGCCTATAAAGAATTGTTTTCAAATCAGCAATTTGTTTAGAAAGCTCTTCGATACGATCATCTGGTTTCAAAGTTTTGGATCTAGCCGTTAGTTCTTGATGTGTTTGGGCTAGCCATACTGCTATACGTCCGTTGGGCTGTCTATCACCTGCTTCCCAATAATAATAAGTTCGCGCCGAAACGCCCAAATATTTGGCCATTTCTTCCTGAGTAAGCCCCAATTCTTCACGCAAGTCTTTGCAAATAGAGGAAAAATCAATATTGAAAGAAGAAGGGGGGATTTTAAAAATATCGCGCATATCAATAAGCTGAGTATAATGGTTATTCACTGCACAGTTTTGCAGTAAATGAAGAAAAACAAGTTTGTTTTTGCACAATATTGCAGTAAAATAAATATGACGTTGAATTCAAAGACTCAATATCTTAATTAGACCGGAATAAGTCAAATAAAGTAAAGAGATGCAATCTCTTAACCATTTAATATTAGCCGAACTTTCAATCAAATATCAATCTGCTAATTAAGGGCTGAAGGGGAACTCCGAATATGATTATAGGCCCGCATAACAATTGTTAAGGAATTTATTGGATATTATATCTAGTTTCCCGAAAGTCTCGTATGATTCGTGGTAAGCCTCAAAAAATCCGAAAAATTGTTGCGGGAGATTTGCTCAAAAATGATTTATATGAAAAACCTGAGCAACCTTAGCTAAAAGAATAACATAGCGAATATACGGCAGTACTCAAATATTAATACCTGGTTAGGATCCGGAAAAAATATTTTTAATAGCGGGATAAATGTACCTCAATTTCTACTATTTAAATATAGAGAGGAAGGATTAACAATGGATGACGAAGCAACTCTCCTAGAACGATTGAGAGCCGGTGATAGTGAAAGTTTTCATACCGTTTTTACACGGTATTCAGATGAACTGTTTCGATATGCACAAATTATGTTAGGTGATCGTGGTCTAGCTGAAGACGTGGTGCAGGAGTGTTTTATTGGACTATTAGGAGGGCGGTTTGACCCAAATAAGGGCGAACTGCGTAAATATTTGTTTACAATAGCACGAAATTTGATTTCAAAGACCCTGCAGAAAATTTCAAAATCTACTATAAACTCAATTGAGCAAATTTCTGAAGAATACCATCCACAGACGGAGGATAGTCAACTGGATCGGATTCTTTCACACGAACAGCTAGAACAATGCAAAAGAGCTGTATATGATTTGCCCTATGATTTTCGAGAGATTTTGATATTACATGAGTACCAAAATCTCACAATTCAGGAAATTAGTAGCCTACTTGATTTAAAACAAGGGACGGTCGCTTCTAGGTTGGGTAGAGCGAGGAGGAAAATTAGAAAGCAATTAGAAGTGGTATCATCTAGATAAAGTAGCACTAACACTAAATGTCTATACATGTTCTTTCATATATGGAACGAGATGATATGCATAGCTATTTAGTAAAAATGGCTAGGTTTGAAATGAAAGGAAATAAAATAAAATGGAAAGACCGTCATATGATCAGTCGAATGATAAGAATATTATAATTCCTCCAGATCCTTTAGTTAAACAGTTTGTTGAAAACCACAAGGAGGAGTTAAAGGCTTCTGAAGAGTTAGAAAAACGAGTAATGGCTGCTTATCAAGAACATTTTAAGAGATCTCAATTATCCTCTTGGCGAAAGGTATTGCCAATGGGCGACCTAAGAGATTGGATCATAGATCTATTTCCGAAACGATGGGTTCCTGTGTTTGTGATTACTTCATTGATAATAAGTTTAAGTTTAGTGGGATTATTTGCCTACAATAAAATTAGAGAAAGATCCCAAAAACAAGAAGCCATTGTTAAAAATAACAATAATACAAATTTAAATAGTGACACACGGGAGAGTTGGTTTTCAGAGAAGGATCCTAAAACAGTCGAAAAGATATATATCAAGTCGGATGAGGATTCTGTTATCAATGGTATAAAAAAGAGCATAATAGATAGTATAGAAAAGAGCGGGAAAATAATTGTGACAGATATGGATCAAGCCGAGCTTAGAATTGACCTATATAGGAATCCATCAGGTATTGTTCTTGAATTGATTAATACTGATGGTGAAATTTTTTGGTCTAGGGAGATTAAACCTGATGAAGTAAATAGCGATAAAATCAACAAGATTATTGTGGAATTAGTTGAAGTCACAAAGAAACCAGTATAACCTTAAGTATGGTTAGAAGTGTACAACTCAATATCTAACAATGGATGGGTTGATTAACTTTTGTGTGAACCTATGGTCTAATGCTTTTGCATTTTTGTCAAGTTTTTAGGTATGATGGGATAGGTATTTTATAAACCAAATAGGAGAATAAAACCCGTGGACGAA
>JBFLVQ010000982.1:0-2983 GCA_040758525.1 Acidobacteriota bacterium | reverse complement strand
CAGACTGCCTGTGATTATATGTACGCATTGAGCCGCCGTGAGCGACTAACAAAAGCTGGTGTATTATCGGGCAGCTTCTGGCTTACATCTTGACTCATTGTCAAAGAACTTTTTTCTACCTACTTAAATCATGATCAACATTACTCAATCACCAGACCGCCAGAAGTTGAGGCAGAATGCTTCTTAATCTTTTTTGATCATGCCTTTGCCGTAGAGGCTTTACGAACTTTAATGACTCCGACAGATCGTCTCTTGGATATGCCTTATGACACAGTTAATCAACCGCTAGAGTTTTTGACACGAATCCATTCATTAAATGAGATGATTGCATCCCGTTTGCTTAAATTGAAAGACTCTCTTACTAGTGAATGGCAAGATCAACAAAGTCAGCTTGAAGAACAACTACACAGTGTGCTAGATGGACTCTTACTATTACACCGAATCTCACAGCGAGAGATTGAGCAAATATCTGCAGTTCGCCAGACTACCCGACTAGAACTCTACCGTAGACTATATCGTGCCCGTGACTATGCTGCAGCGACTCTCAATGAGCCTATTACTTTAAATGAAATGGCTGGTATTGCCTGCCTTTCCCCTAACCATTTTTTACGCAGTTTCAGACAATTATTTCGTCAAACACCTCATCAGTATTTAACCAGTCTACGACTCGAACGCGCCAAAGAGCTTTTACTCAAGACTAATCTTGCAGTGACAGAGATCTGTTTTGAAGTTGGTTTTGAGAGCTTAGGCTCTTTTAGTACACTTTTTCGACATCACCTGGGAGTTTCTCCACAAACCTATCGGCAGGTAAAAGGTTTGTTAAGGCGAAAAAGGTGATTTTCAAGAAGCCGCTTACATCTAAATAACCCTATTATTTACCAGATAACTATCTTAACTAAGAAGAGGAAGCTACTATGAAAATCTCTTTGTCCTTACTAATTCTCCTGGCGGGTTTATGCTTTATGATTACAGACCGAACTATCTATGGCAATTTGCTCGTTAATCAAATACAGATTGAACCAGACCAAAATATCACCAGTGAATCTGATAAGGAAGCGATTAAGAAGGTAATTCAAGACTACTTAGATGTAACAGACAAGAAAGATTATGATGCATTGAAGAGAGCCTTTCATCCTACGGGAAAGTTGCTATCAGTCAACAAAACTGGTTTAAGAGAGATGTCACAAGAAGAATGGTGGTCAAGAGTCTCACGCATCCCTGGAAATATTAAACGGGTAAGTCAGATCTCTCTGATCGATATAAGAGGTCTAGCGGCTGTAGTACGAGTTGATTTTGAAAAATCTAGTGATTATATTTCACTTCTCAAGATTAATGGCGAATGGAAGATTGTCAATAAGACACTCTCGACTATGTTGAATCTCTAGTAGAGAGTATAAACAGATCAGGATTGCACTAGAGCAGAACTTCCACTACTATTCCAAGGTTATCCAATAGATTAATTAAGCGGAGATACCATGAAACATTTTAGGTGGGATAATATTGCTGCAGAGCAGGTCAATGAAAACTTTATACGAAAACTTGCTTGGGATGGAGGATTAATGATCTCCTGGATGGAATGTAAGCAAGGCTGTTATGTACCACCACATTCACATGAAAATGAACAGCTTACATTTGTAATCAGTGGGCGTTGGCGTTTTCATATAGAAGGAAAAATAGTACTAGTAGGGCCAAATGAGATGTTATACATACCATCGAATGTAGTACATGAAGCAGAAGCTATTGAGGATCTGGTCGCCTATGATATCTTCACACCACCACGAGAAGATTGGATTAAAGGCGAAGATGCATATTTAAGAACCGCACCGATCAAGACTAGCAAAGACACATCAGCTTAATGGTTGTATCAAGCGTGAAAAATTTAGCATCTACAGCAAGCAACCCAGCTTCTTGTCACCATACAGATAAGAAGTCTGGGTTGGGCTATTTTTCTACTCTTATACCACCTGTTTTACAATAGCTAACTGATCAATTAACTCACGTACTTTATACTCAAGTTCAAGTAATGCCTGTGCAGGTAAAACTTGATCAATATCTTTGATATTCCAATACTCTACTCTTTCTGTGTAGCAAAGATATCTTGTTTCAAAATAGGGGCGATGCTCTACATCATTTAATGCAATAACCCGGTCTGCTTGAGATAGATCATTCTCTTCTACTCTAATAGGATAACGTATGGAAGAAGGTATTTTTAATCCTAGTATTACTAACCTCTCTAAAGCAAATGGAGATATTGGCCCAATATTATTAAAGTTAAATTCGGGTGCTAACCCTCTTGAATCAGAACTCCAATTCAGTTGTATTTGTCGGGCCAGTTCGTTAAAAAAGAGTTCTGCAAAGCGACTTCGATAATAATTTCCTGTACACAAAAATAGTATTTTTGACATATAGGTATTGTACGATACTCTATTTTAATACTCAATTTCCTCCTTAATTCTTCCATAAATAAGCAAAAATAGTAATATCAACCTCTCTCCGGAAAGATAGCCTTTATTATCAACCTCGTTTACAGTTATGCTAGACTCTCCCAGAAAAGTGCCTTCTCCTGATTTACTATGTGGTAATAGATTGGGTTAATTAACACACTGGGTGGTTTACACTTAAGGACTTGAATCGATAAATAAATGACTAATAATAGTAATAGCTAAAGTTCTTAGTAGGAGATATCTCTTGAAACTAACCTTCCTAGGAGGCGCTGATGAGATCGGCGCTTCATCAACATTATTAGAAATTGCAGGCGCTCGCATCCTTATCGATTGCGGCTTGCGACATCATGATCGTGCTGGCGAAAGACTACCTGCACTGGCTGCTATTACAGGCAAGCTAGACGCTATCATCCTTACTCATGCTCATCTAGATCACTCTGGCGCTCTACCTGTGGTTGCTCAGTCTTTTCCTGATACTCCTATCTACCTTACTGCTCCTACTCTTGGGATTGTCTCAGTGCTATTACTGGATGCTCATA
>JBFLVQ010000981.1:0-2985 GCA_040758525.1 Acidobacteriota bacterium | reverse complement strand
GGTGTTTGAGCGCAAGCCTAAGACTACTGAGACAGAAGCAACCAGCGAATCTGCTGGCTCTTGATGTTACAACATACGGCTAGTTTTATGTTGGCAACTGCCTACAGCAGAATGTCAGGCAGAATAGCATCATGAGATTTAGTAGAGCCACACATTAGGTAAGATTGAAGAGATGTTTGTAAATGGTGGACAGTTAGTTCATTTTTGCCGGGTCGAAAGATAATACCATCAAAAGCATATCGATCATTTCTTCAGGAGTTGTTATCTCTGCCTTAAGTCTATTACATAATTTAAGTCATTACTTACTGATTAGAGAGAACAACAACAAGCTACCTATTCCAATCGACACGACACCAGCGATAATAAATTCCCAGGACCTCTCAATTGATACACGCGACATGGTCTTCAATCCGCGCTTAGGAAAGACAAAATAGATCAAGCCTTTTAATACCAAACCATAACCTATCAAAGTCAAGATCATAGGGATTCCCTGCCACACATCATGAAAGCCAACAATCAAAACACCAAGAGGAAAATGAATAAACGCGTTGATGAAACTCCCGCTCTCGCCTTTGTTGCGTATATCAATGAAGAACTCTGCCCAGACACGAGGCTGGATGATATGCGACAAGCCAATAAGAAAGAAGGAAATAATAGCGATTTTTTGGATTGCTAATTCCATTAGTTCTCCTTTGGTCTAGCTCTATAATTAGAGGGATGTTATGCTTCTAATATCTTGGACAATATCTTCTACGAACAAATATCCTAGCAAGTTTTCCTCTTGCTGCACTCAACCAATAATCTCACTCACTCCAGTCAATCCTAACATTCCATATCGTAACACTCTATCTGCTAATAGCTTTTGATCTTTCCCTCCAAAGGCAATTTTCTTAATTTGCCCGGATCGCTAAATAGCGACCTTTAACTGATACCGATTGATACCGTAATACTACCAGCTAATAGTTTTTGATCTTTTTGCCATGGGGCCATATGCTGGCGTGGATCCTAGATTGCGTCTCTTCTTTGTAATTGCCTGAAGGGCAATAACTAACAATCTATTCTGGAAAACTAAAGGAGTTCAAGCATGAGAAAGAATATCGCTTTGTCAGTAAGTCTGTTTGTGTGCCTAGTGTTTGCCTTAACAATGGCTGTTTCCAGCAATAGCAATAGCAGCAGCAAGTCTGCTCCATTACCAGTTAACCCCAGAGAGGAAGCTAGCGTAAGCATGACATTTGATGGATTAATGGCCTTGTGTATGGGCAATCCTGAGCGTGTTAGTGTTGGTATACTTGATGTACATCATCACATGCCCCAATTACTAGTTTCAAAAATAGTGAATGGTCGAAAGACCCCTCTCCCCACACTCAAAGGTGAGCAACTACGGGGTACGATCTATATTGATGTAGAGGGGGAATCAGCACAGGTAGGACGTTATCTTGCACCATTAATGGAGAGTGATCCAAATGACTTCCGCTGGAACATTGATATGGAAGGAGATCTACACCAGCGCGAGCTGCACCTGAAAGAAGAGAAGCTATTCGGCAAGATCCATATTGGAGCAGGGCTGTTTTATGCACACAATATCAGTGAAGAGAAGGTACGCTTTTTTGCTGCCGATGGATCTGGGAAAGTATTGCCGTTCAATCGACAAGTTGCAGAGCCAGCAGCCAAGATCAATCTAGCAAAAGGGCAGGTGTTAGTGATTCGTGGAGGTAGCGATACTATACAGTTGACAGCAGAACCAGGCGTGCGTTATGAGGTTGCTTTCACCAATCTACCGCCAGCAGAGATGGCAAACCTGGACCACTTCCTGTTCTACTATGATTTCATTGGCGCAAAAGTGACGAGATATCAACCATCAACCACACAAAAAGCTAGCCTTTTACCTAGGCCCGCTCCTCACCCCGCGCTTTGTTTTACTATTGTTCTCAGTAAGAGCAACCTCTACTAATTTCTGGGGAAGCTCTCTAATAAACGTAATTGATCCTCATAGCTATTACTTGTAACAACGAAAGTGAGGAACGCGTTACCTTCTTTGGAGTGAGAGCGTGCCTCACGCTCTCACTCACTCGACTTTGGACAATTTAATTGCGAGATAGGTAAAAAAATATAAGCTGCTTCCAAACAGAAACCTTTAACAAAAAGGAAGGAAGCAGCCAGTGATAGCAACAATAATAGCGCTGATGATGGGATGGAAGAAAGTCTTTGCACAAGAGAGAACTGCTTATCGAGCAATAAGGCAAGCATTGAGTAGTGTCTGTGTGGTGGGCAGACGCACAATCGCACGCAGTTACTTGGTCAGAGAGCAAACGAGAGACTGGAGCAGTGAGTATACCGCGTTCGGCACGACTGGCACAACCATTGAAGAAATGGCCGAGACCAAAAGTCTTTTTTCCACTCTTGGGCACGAAAGAGGCGTCTTGTGCACAGAGCAATTCTGAGAATGGGTCAATTGCTCGATTAATAACTCGTTGATGAAACTCTGGCCAATCAAAGTTAGCTCGGAACTGGCGCGCAATCGTGCGCTCAGTGTAATCGCAGTAGCGACTCATATTGCGATAGTTCACTCTTCCACGCAATGCCAGGATCGTAGCAAACAATGTGGCTAAGAACTTTCGTTGTGGTTGACTGATTGAATGCATCTGTTTAAGAATGTCATTGACAATTGTCATAGGCCATTTACCTTTGAATGGGGGCTAAGCAATCTCATTCAATCAGTTCTTGGCCTATTTTGTTATCTCCTGTTACCAGATTTTGTCCGAAATATTGATATGAAACAGAGCATGCTATTATGGAGTGTATTCGCTGCCTTTGTTGTCAGCGCCATTTGCTTATTGCTCGATTACTAGTGGTAATGATAGGAACAAAGGAGATGCTAATGCCGCCAGATCCAAGGCATTATCAGCAGCGGAAATGGGAATATCAAAGTGAGCATTCCATAGAGATAAACGGTATGAAGTTATCTCTATGGAACACTGGTTTTGC
>JBFLVQ010000980.1:0-2995 GCA_040758525.1 Acidobacteriota bacterium | reverse complement strand
AAGCCTATTTATCTGTATTGAAGTAAAGCGCAAGCAAAGTGTAATGTATCAGAAGAGACGGTCTGCTCTGCAGTGTTGTATACAGTATTAAACAGATCTATAGGATCGCTAATTTTGCCTGCTAGATTACCCATTTAAATTTCTCCTCAATCAATAACATGAGATCCTTCAGATAAAAAATTGATAACAGAGATAACTAGAAGCGATTAGCTGATAAATTGGTTGGTATGGCTTAAAAAGAATTGGCTGTTTTAATCCTGGCAAAATAGCCTATTATCCAAACTGGATCGAGCCAATACCAAAAAATTACGCTATAGAAAAGTATCAGAGCATGCATTATGTACCTTTGATGTTGGCTCATATTCCAAAGTATCAGGGTATTGGGCTAATAGTATTGATCCATTGCGAGTAGAAAATTAATGACGATTGTGAGTAAACAGTGATGAACCTTGATTATCTAGGAAAATTAGATGAAGCCGTAAGATTTCTCTTAAAGCAAAAGGAGATCTTGGCAATGATTCAACAATTGAAAGAGGATATCCATCATACTGAAGAGACATTTGTCTGGTCAGCACTAGATCTAAACTATTTCAAGTGTGAATTGCCTGAGAGCATCAAATCAGGATGGATATTTGTGCTAAAAGCAAACATTTCCTCAGGTTGCCATTATCATCCGAATAGCATCCAGCATATGGTGATGATCGAAGGAAAGGGAGAGTCGAAGATAGCAGGGATAAGTAAAAAGATGATCAAGCTAGGAACGCCAGACTACTTACTGAATGAAATATGGTGTGTAATAGGTGAAGGCGTTCCGCATGAGTTCTTTCCTGAAGAAAGTGAGATGGTTGTTATCTCATTTCATACCTGTCAGGCAACAGAGTTGGAAGAGATTAGTTGTCAAACAGGAGAAAGACGGCTATACGAAGCAGAAAAATGAACTACTATAACTTTATAGCTGATAGCATAGAAAGTAGAGAGATAAGCTAAAGATAGACCCGGACCGTGCATTGAGGTGGGGATTTGCACAGGCAGTTTTGTCAGCGATTTGGACAGTTGAAGATGGATTTCCGATCGATAATAATCCAGCTATAATGTTAGCTAATGCAATACAACCAATGCTGTAATGGGGTAGGATGTTGCCTAACAAAGGCATGCATTGGAATTTGGAAATTTGACGACTAAGGTATGTTAAGAACAAAAGGAGAGTAACCTATGAGCAAGATCATTCCTGTTGATGTTTCCCGCTACTCATTTGATATCGGTCGAGATCTTTCTGTCTCTACCAGAGCGCGTAAGCCTGGACTTCCAGAGAGAATTGATGGCATTACTATAGGAATCGTGACTATTACGCATGATGCGCCCCATGGAGGTGAAGTTCATCCAGATGGAGACGAAATCCTCTATATCATATCAGGGAAGCTACGTGTAACCGGTGAGTCGGAACCGGACGCTGCCATTGAGTTGGGTCCGGGAGATGCCTGTATAATTCGAAAAGGTGAGTGGCACCGGGTTAGGGTATTAGAGCCAGCCCAACTCATTCATATTACTCCAGGTCCAAATGGTGACCATCGACCACTCTGATCAGGTTCACTTATCTAGTGTTGATGAGTATTAAAGATGACTGAAGATAATCGTATCGCACACAGACCACATGGCTTTGAGGCCGTAGACGAACAAGCGGATCCATCAGGTTATGTTCGCTGCCTTGGAGTGCTTGCTCGTGACCCTTTCTATCGCAAATATAAAGCACGTGTATCCGAGTTGCTCGATCTTAAAACTGGTGAAGCTTACCTGGATGTTGGTGGCGGCAATGGCAATGAAGCCGCTGAACGGGCGCGGACCGCTGCTGTAGACACTGTACTCGTCGATAGATCAGCAACAATGTGTGCAGAAGCCAGACAACGAGGAGTGCGTGATGTGGTGCTTGCAGATGCCGCTGCCCTCCCTTTTTCGGATCATGCTTTCCACGCCTGCTCCGCCGATCGTGTACTTCAGCATGTTCACGATCCCATTGCGGTGCTACGTGAAATGGTAAGAGTCACCTGCTCAGGTGGCCGAATTGTATTGGCGGATCCAGACTATGATACACAGGTGGTTGTTTGTGCAGATCAGGAACTTGCACGACGTGTGTTGCGGTTTCGTGCTGACCACCTGCTTCGCAATGGCACACTCGCCCATCAACTACCTGGATTATTGGCGACGATAGGAGTGACTGACATCACGGTCGAGGGCCATGTGCTCATCGTTCGAGAGCCGACGGCATTGGACAATGTGATGGGCCTGCGCACTTGGGCCGAGGAAGGATATATGCGCGGTGTGCTCTCAGCCGAAGATGCTACTAGATGGCCCGAACAACTCGACGAAACTGCCCAGACAGGATGTTTCTTCTACAGTGTCACATTCTTTCTCACGAGTGCTCGCGTTCCCTGAGCTTATGCTTGCTCACTTCACTGTTTAGCTAGCAAAATTGTTACTGAATAGTTAGTGTAAAGGTGATTGTCGTCAATCGGCCTACATCATCACGACCACTAAAGATCAGTTGTTGTGTACCAATAGCAGCACTCTTTTTAATAGCAAAATCAAAGCTCACGCTGTTATCGGTAGTTGATTGTTTAGCTGGTGAAAGTTTGATCTTGTCAGCTTTAGTATCAGGCGTACTGACAACTACATTACCTGTGAAACTACTATTTCGATCGATCTTTACAGTAAATTTACCCTCCTCACCACGCTTAACACTGACCATTGCTGATTCGAGAGAGAGAAAAATCTGGTCTCTTGAGACGATATCCAAACGCATCCAGTGCCATCAGATCATTCTCAGAGATTGAGCCTCTTTCTCCACGTGCTATTGTAGTGTCCATTATACCAATCTTCTGTCGCTGTTTTTCTGGCATAAGCAGGTCATCTTTCCAGTGACTGGTTTGACGGCCATCGCCACCTCGCAAAGTAGAGCCAGTCGATAGTTGTAAGCGAGGACCACCAGCAAAGAAGACTG
>JBFLVQ010000979.1:0-2995 GCA_040758525.1 Acidobacteriota bacterium | reverse complement strand
TTGAACAAGTCGCTACACAAGTCCAAGCCCAGCAGGAGGCTATACTAGAAGCACAGCGTCCTTTTGACCTCAGTAAGCCACCATTGTTAAGGGTGAGACTGCTTCAACTTGGTGAGAATGAGCATGTATTGTTGTTCACCATGCACCATATCGTTTCTGATGCCTGGTCAAGAACAGTGTTGGTAGGGGAAATAGCAACACTCTACCAGGCCTATTGTCGAGGAGAGATCTCATCATTGGCAGAACTGCCGATACAGTATGCAGATTATGCGCAATGGCAACAAGATTGGTTACAAGGTGATGTGCTGGAAAAACAACTCAGCTACTGGCGGGGGCAGCTAGCAAACTTTAGCTCGTTAGAACTGCCGACCGATCACCCTCGACCAGCAAGGCAAAGCTATCGTGGCAATAGTTTGTCATTAAATTTGTCTCAAGATATGACCGTCGAGCTAAAAGCGTTAAGCAGCAAAAATGGTGTGACTCTATTTATGACGCTATTGACGGTTTTCAAAAGTCTACTTCGTTACTACAGCGGTCAGGAAGATATAGTAGTTGGTACGCCGATAGCAAACCGCAATCGTAAAGAGATAGAGGGGTTGATCGGATTTTTTGTTAACACGCTGGTGTTGCGAGTTGAGATAAGTGGCAAGACAAGCTTTTTAGATGCATTGGCACGACTGAAGGAAGTAGCACTAGCGGCATATGTCCATCAAGACCTGCCATTTGAGAAGTTGGTAGAAGAACTACAGCCCATTCGTGATATGAGTCGCAGTCCGCTTTTCCAGGTGATGTTTATGCTACAGAATGCAATCACTGCGAATTTGACATTGCCTGGTCTGACAATAGAGCCGTTTGAACTAAATGGCAAGACAGCAAAATTTGATTTAACGCTCTCAATGGCAGAGACAGAACAAGGGTTACTGGCAGAAGTAGTCTACAACATAGATCTTTTTGATACTGTAACAATAGCGAGGATGCTCAAACATCTAGAGAATCTGTTTACAGCGATAACCATTAACCCACGACAACGGATTTCAGATTTACCAATACTGAGCGAGACAGAACGACATCAATTGTTGGTGGAATGGAATGACACAGCAGTAGATTACCCACAAGACAAATGTATCCATCAACTATTTGAAGAACAGGTAGAGCGTACTCCTGATGCCATTGCATTAGTCTATGAACAGGAGCAGTTAACCTATCAACAGTTGAATCAGCGTGCCAACCAACTTGCCCATTATTTAAGAAGAGAGGGTGTAGGACCAGAAGTGCTGGTAGGGATCTGTCTGGAGCGCTGCATTGATATGGTTGTCAGTATCCTAGCAGTACTCAAAGCAGGCGGAGCATATCTGCCTATTGACCCACATTACCCAGCCGAGCGTATCGCTTATATGCTGTCAGATTCACAGGCACATCTGTTGTTAAGACAAGAGCAGATAGTAGGACTGAAGCCTGGTGAGAGGATAGGGCAGCGTATGGATAGCGTATGGCAGGTTATTGAGCAAGAGCAGAGCGGCAATCCTAAGGTTGAGTTGAATGCTGATAATCTTGCATATGTCATCTACACTTCTGGTTCTACAGGAGAACCTAAAGGCGTAATGGTCACACATCAAGCGATTGGCAACCACATGCGTTGGATGCAGACAACATTTGGGTTTATAGCATCAGATCGAGTGTTGCAAAAGACGCCTTTCAGTTTTGATGCTTCGGTGTGGGAATTCTACGCGCCTCTGCTGGTCGGTGGACAACTAGTTTTAGCTGAACCTGAAAGCCATAAGGATGTGGCATACATCGCTAATACGATCAGTAGGCAAGAAATAACTATCGTGCAATTTGTGCCATCACTGTTACAGATGCTAATTGCGGCAGAGCAAATCTCGGAATGCTCCTGCCTCAGGCTAGTTTATTGTGGTGGAGAGCCATTGAGTGAAGAGTTGCTAAAAGAATTCTTTAGTCAATCGCAAGCAGCATTAATAAATCTTTATGGGCCAACAGAAGCAACGATTGATTCAACATATTGGGTTTGTCAAAAAGATTACAACAATGTGCCAATCGGGAAGGCTATTGACAATGTAGAGACCTTTATTCTCGATAGCTATCTTCAGCCTGTACCAATAGGAGTGGCAGGAGAGTTGTATATCAGTGGAATGGGATTAGCGAGAGGTTATCTGAACAGGCCAGAGTTGACAGCAGAGAGATTTATCCCCAATCCATTTAGTGAAGAACCAGGAACAAGATTGTACAAAACAGGAGACCTGTGCCGATATTTGCCAGATGGTAACATCGAGTATTTAGGCCGTACTGACCATCAAGTAAAGATTAGAGGCTATCGTATAGAGTTGGGTGAGATAGAAGCAGCATTAGCGCAATATCCCACCATACAAGAGTGTGTAGTGATAGCGAGAGAGGATGAGCCAGGCAATAAGCGATTGGTGGCTTATCTGATAGCAGAGCAGCAATTCAATGTCAGCGAGTTGCGCACTTATCTACAACAGCGTTTGCCTGAGTATATGATTCCTGCTGCATTCGTAAAGCTGGATAAGCTGCCCCTCTCACCCAATGGCAAAGTAGACCGACGTGCACTGCCTGCACCACCACAGATGCAGTTGACGCTCAGCAGTAGCAATCAAGCTGCCACCACACCAGTGGAGGAGGTAGTGGCAGGTATCTGGACAGAGGTATTAGGGATTGACCAGATCGGCAGAGAAGATAATTTCTTTGAACTAGGAGGACATTCTCTGCTTGCCACTCAGGTTATCTCAAGAGTTAGAGAGAGATTTCACGTACCATTGGAGTTGAGAGTACTTTTTCAAGCAGCAACAATAGCACAACTGTCACAGCGAATAGAAGCAGCAATGCTAAGCGAGCAAGGGATAGAGATGCCCGCGATTGTAGCAGTATCAAGAGACAGAGAGATACCGCTATCATTTGCACAGCAACGGTTATGGTTTTTGGATCAACTAGAACCGAATAGCGCTTTCTACAATATTCC
>JBFLVQ010000978.1:0-3002 GCA_040758525.1 Acidobacteriota bacterium | reverse complement strand
TGCTTATCAATCACTTTATCAACACCTTTAACATTAAGCTAAATTGCAACATTAAAGGAATAAGTGATGAGGCCGCGATATTGTTATGTAACTATAATTGGCCTGGTAATGTACGCGAGTTGCGCAATTGTATTGAACGTATGATGATTCTGGAAGAGAGCGATCTGCTGACAACAAAATATCTACCAAAAGCCTTGCACCCGCCTAAAAGGGAGAATCTATCAAAGGATGGGCAACAACACTACTTGCCAATAGACGAACTGTTCCGTTTGCCACCCAAAGGGATCGACCTTAAGCAAATTGGATTCGATTTAGTGAAGCAGGCAATAAAGCGAAGTAATGGTAATCAAGTACATGCTGCCAAACTGCTCGGTATCTCTCGCGACCAGCTTCGTTATCGGCTCAAAAAGATTGAAGACCAATCCAGACAACACTCGCTTTAATCAATGTCTGAAAACCTTTCCCAGTAGTGAGAAATGCGTGTGTTGTATAGCCAAAAGAGCTTCAATTACTTGATTATCGCCAACAACTGCAAATGCGCGTTTTCATTGCATTTCTAATGTCTTTTAATTAACATTCTAATAATATTGTTATACACCCCTAGGGAATGATAGACCTGTCTGGACACAATCCAACAGACAAACAAGAGATGGGTTTCATTCTTTAACTCATGGAGCAGAATTAGCAATGAATGCCTGGAAAGAAAGTACCCCTATAGATATTCTATTGGTAGAAGACAATCCTGGGGATGTGCGTCTCACTAAAGAAGCACTCAAAGAGGCAAAGGTCTACAATAACCTGAGCGTTGTTATGGATGGTATTGAAGCATTAGAGTTTTTGCGCAAGCGGGGCCAATATGTTAATGCTTTCACTCCTGACCTGATCCTTCTTGATCTCAATCTGCCTAAGAAAGATGGCCGGGAAGTATTAGTAGAGATAAAAGAAGATAAACAACTCAGATACATTCCTGTAGTTGTTTTAACTACCTCAGATGCTGAGCAAGATATTATCAAAACTTATTATGCGCATGCTAACTGTTATATCACTAAGCCTGTTGATCTGGAAAAGTTTATAACTGTAGTTGAGTCAATCGAGAATTTTTGGTTTACAATCGTGAAACTACCGCCTAAATAACCCTATTTATTCATAAATGGTAGATCAATTGGTTAGGAATTAACTTAAAAGTGACGGGTATCGCTCTTAAAAAGAGAGGACAACCGCAAAAATAAAGGTGAAAAGAGGAAATAAGGGAAAAAATAAAAGCACGAGATAGATGCAAAAACGGCCTTAACTGCATATTATAACGGTCAACTGAGACCAGTATAAAAGAGGAAGGCCGAGTGCATGCAATTAAGACGTATACCAGAAAAAGTAGAGAATTGTCTAGGCTCATACCGAAGCTATTTTAATAAAGCACAGGCCGAACATTATCGAGTATGGTGTTGGATATTAGTGACAATAATAATGTGTCAAGGTGCAGGAAGACTAAAAGAGTTAGTTAAATACCTGGCAGAGAGTTTGGCGTATTGGACAATTCTCAGGATGATGAGAGCTAAGTATTGGGATGAAAAAGATTTGCTGGAGGTAATGGTAGGAGATACCCTGGCCATTTTAACGCCGCCCGCCGATCGTGTTATCCATTTGATTGGCGATACTACTCGCAACGAGAAGACAGGAAAACAACAACCACTTGCTTATACTACCAAGATGGGTAAGTTTGAACCATATCTGTTTGGACAATCGATTTTGGTGATGATTGCTCATTGGGATAGATTGCGTATTCCTGTCGCAGCAGCGGTTATTGATCCCAAAATCCGCGGACATCAGAATAAATTATTTCGCGAAATGCTCGCCAACTTCCCGCCCCCTAAATGGTGCAAACGCATTATTGTAGAGGCAGATGCAGGTTTTGCTGCAAAAGAGACTTTACGTTTGATTATCTCTGAAATGGGATTATGTGTTTGCTTTAGCACGCACCTGGAAGTTAGCCGATGGCACTCATCTCAGTAATTTGGCAAAACATTTACCGAAAAAATATTATCATCGAGTCGCTTCATATAAACCTAATGGACGCCGCCGTGATTACTGGATCTACCGCCGCAGTGCTCAGCTTAGCATTCTTGGTGATGTCACCATCATTCTATCTAAACGGCACTTTAACGATTCGCCAAAGAATATTAAATTGATTGTGACCAATCTCAATGCAGCCAGTACGGGGGAAATTCTCAGTTATTATGCCAAGCGTTGGGGAGTGGAGCTGACATTTAAAGAATTAAAATCAGCATTACATTTGGGCCAGATGCAAGTCACCAAAGAGCCTCAGCGAGTTGAGCGTGCGGTCTTGCTTCCCGTTATGGCTTACCTACTCTTGTTGCGCCTCTATGGGAAAGATCTTTCTTTAAACCAGAGTTCCTCTATTCTTAAACTCAAGGAGAGGTTCATTGATGATGTTGTTCAAAAACATCTATTTTATTCTGACCAACGCTGGCTCAGAAAGATTGATTAAATCAAGGCTGCGACTTGATCTTTTGGTTCGTACCTGTCACTTTTAAGTAATAAGCCTATTGAGGATAAGCCTAAGCGTAAACCTGGACGACCTTCTAAGACTGAGATACTGGCTAGATTCCATCAACAATCTCAACAACCAGGCCAACTAATAGGTCAACAGGTAAGTCAACAATCAAGCCAGCAAGTAGGCCAAGCTGTACAGAGACCTCCATTGCAAGCTACCAGCTCATCTCTGCTAGGTGAAAGATTGGGTAAACCGTCCTCTAAACAAATAGATGTTATAGTAATGTCCATTGATAAACTAGATCGTACGCTACAAGCCAGTCTGCAGGCCCTCGCTAATCAGATTGGTGCTTTGCAAGATAATATCTGATCTTACGCGAGCGAGGTAAGTTATAGTATCATCAAGGTTTTCATAAATATTCCTAGTGAGAATAAAAAATGGAAACCCTGATGATTTTATACATGATAGCGTTAATTTATAGAAATACCAA
>JBFLVQ010000977.1:0-3004 GCA_040758525.1 Acidobacteriota bacterium | reverse complement strand
ACTAAGGACTAGGCTGTTTGATGATATGTAGCGGACCATCTTGATCTAATACTTGGTAATCGCTTTCACCGTTACCTTTGTGATAGCAACGTAGTGTTAATACAGCATCACCTACATGTAGATGATCTAATGTAATATCGGGCAACCATTCTGGTAGGTGTGGATCAATTAATAGTAGATTAAGAGGAGCATAAGGATATAGACCAAGCAGCGATTGTAGTAGGCAGAAGACAGCCGATGCAGACCAGGCTTGTGGTGCGATCGGATGTGGTGGCTTGCCCTCAATTAAATAGCGGTAACGTGATAGCAGTCGTGTCTCAGGCACATAGAAGCCTTACTCGCCACCGTCAATAATACCGTTGCGAGCGGTTGCCATTACTGTGCGACTCTGGCTGATGTAGAGCATATCAGTGCGAGCGCGTAGTCTGATCAGATTATCCACACCATTCTGCTATCAAATATCGCTTCTTGTTCTGTTAAGAAATGGGGTTGCCTAAGGTCCATTGATCCTGTATAAATATTAGTACCGCGCCCTGATCGGTAGAGCTTACAAACGTAGGGAAAAAACGTAAAGACGCTCTACTAACTTGCGCGGAATCTCTATCTTTAGCCAAGCTTAGTTGGAGAGCGTCAATGCAAAATTGCTCGATATCTAATTAAGCGACTCTTTTCTCTCGCCCCTCAGGGGTTTCTACTGGGGTTGTCTTCTCTGTCTTATCAGATAGGTGTGGTTCAACTGAGACACCTAATACATAGACCAGTTCGCCCCCTAACCAACCTGAGAATGCCAGTATTACTATACCAATCCCAGAGAGCCAAACAGGTAGATAGTCATCTGGAGCGCGGAATGTGCGTAGCCAGAGATTGATGGCAAACAAGCCCACCAACAGTAGGTTGAGGATCATATGCACAGAACCTATACGTTTTGCAGTAGCATCAGTTAATGAGAGCCAATCAATAAAACCAGGTATCGCCGCTAGCAGTGCACCTATGATACCACCCGCCATTGTGTAGAAAGCCATCTCGTTCCAGAACATATTACTAGTCTGGAAAAAGATTAGATCTGAGATCAGTGAGAAGATCCAGAGAGCAATAGGAAAAACTATTAGCATTGGATGAATTGGATGTTTGGCAACACTTGCAGGACTTGCCATACTTCAACTCCTTTTTTCCTTAAGAAGATATTTAACGGTATCGGTTGAGCCTGAATATACTAATAAGATCGACTTCATCTAGTGCATCTGCTTACTGCTCAACTTTAATCTTTAATCACTGACAAGTGCTGTGCCAGACTCTTTCAGCTATCTAATAGACACAGACATTTTCTTGAGAAAAGTTCTGTAGAGTAGCGGCAAAAACAGCTAAAATTTGATAAAAGGAGGTTGTCTATGCGCGATTACCCTGTGCCACGCTTAGTGGGAGCAAGTTACTATGTAGTTTTTTGTGATTGTGGTCGGGAGCTAAAAAGGTTTCCTGACGAGGATAGTCGTGGCCAGGAGCGGTTCGAGATTTGGCGTCAACAGTCATCAGACAGCGAACAGTGGTGCCCGCAATGTTATCGACAACAGGCAGAGAAAGCACGCCCAACAATAGAATCTTTCACTGATGATCTAGCAGTGGCAATACGAGGCGCGATAGGAGAGATGGATTTCTCTCAAGCGGCGCTATGGGAGAAACGCGAGGCAGCCAAGAAAGTCTCTCATGTTGCTGCCACTATCTGCGCGGCAATAGCGTTACAACCAATTCCTATTGCCGATCTATTTTTGCTTACCCCCATACAGATCCTATTAGTACAGAGTATAGGTCGTATTTATGGTGTACCACTATCAACCAAAACAGCCCTAGAGGTCGCTACTAATATAGGTTTGGGTGTACTGCTAAGACAGATCTTTGTCACTATCATCAAAATTGGTGTACCTATGATGGGTGGGCTACTTGCCTCGACCTATGTTTATGCAACTACCTATTACATGGGTCGTGTAGCACAGTACTATTTTGAGAAAGGCCGCCCGCTTACTGCTGAAGAGATTGCTCAGATGCAGAGCAGTCGTAGCCGTGCTGAAGATCGTCTGCGCGAATTAGAGAGTCTGAAAAGCGCAGCCCTAATTACAGAAGAAGAGTATCAACGTAAACGTATCCAGATTCTCGATGAGATTTAACCTCTAGTAGAAAAACTTTATTTTGATATAATCGATGGTTATGGATCAAATTCAAATAAAAACAGAGTCTTTTCCGGTACGTTGCGAGATATGTCATCAATCAGATCTTTTTGATGCTACCAAAAACTACTGTTCAAGATGTGCCGGTGTTAATACTAATACTACTTATCCTGCTAGTACGCCTACTAGTACGAATGAACAGAGTATTGATATACGCAATGCCAATAAAGCAATAAAAGATGCTCGTATAGCAGGTATTGTCCTAGGAATAGCAACTTTAGGCTTCGCTTTGATACTTGATTTTATAGCAACTGATCTAACTGAAGATGTCGGTTTAGATTTGTGGGTTATAGTAGATGTGGCATTAATATTTGGTTTAACTTATGGTATTCATAGGAAGAATCGAGCTTGTGCAGTTATTATGTTTCTCTATTATGTTTGTAGTAAATTATTTCTCATAGCAACATCTGGAAGAGTAGCAGGATTAGTGCCAGCAATATTTTTTAGTTATGCTTTTTACCAAGGTATTCGAGGAACTTTTGCCTATCATAAACTAATGAAAGATAGAACAGGCTAAAGGCACTGCAAATTTTTTTCACTCTGGTAACAAATGTTAAAAACCCACTGCAGTCAAACGAAATGTTAGGCAATTCTACATTTGAAGGAGGGCGATTCTCTTTATCAGCTCTCGGCGCCTAACGAACCAAGCTCACCTGCGAGGCGTTATGGCATGTTTAATAATGTGGCAACAGACAATACACGAAGCGCCATAATAGCCTAGTCAGGTGCAGTATATTGTTAGGTACACAACCAGTTGTTCAAAGTTAACGATATACAAGCCAAAG
>JBFLVQ010000976.1:0-3006 GCA_040758525.1 Acidobacteriota bacterium | reverse complement strand
GCCAGATCTACTACCAACTTCTTACGATCAAAGGTAAAATCTTTAAGAAAACTGCTTAGATATGATTTTAGAGATTGCAGATAGCCTGCAATAAGAAAACATCTTTTTGCTTCATCCGTATCTTGTCCCGCCAGATAGTCTGCTGCCAATGCGCTAACAGCACGATCCACCATACGATTTAAAAAAGTGGTGAGTCGTGCCTGACTCAAACCCATATCTATTTCTATGATATCCCCAAGTTTATTAAGGTGTGTAGCCAGTTGGTCGGTACTTACTTGCTCAAGCAGCCTAGTAATAAGTTTTATTAGTGCTACTAATTTATTAGGTATTGCCGATATATCATTATCAGCAACAAAAGTTGCAAGCTCATCTTTAATAGCATCAATAATGGTATCGAACCAAGCTTGAATCTTGCTTGCAGAATTCTTTAGGTTCACCTCAATTTCATTGGTAAGCTCCTGCAAGCTTGTTTGTAACGTATTACTTACCTTCTCTTTCGCTGCTCCATTAGCAATAAAGTCTTGTATTAGACGAGCGGCTAACTCAAAGAACTGATCGCCAATACGCTCTTCATCAATGGTGTTAGTTCTTGTCAGTAGTTGTGGCCTTAATAGAACACTGCCTATTGCCATTATGCGCCTCCCACACTTACGCTAACAGATACGCTCAAGGCGCCGCTGAGACTGGATGGTACAGTATCTATCATCTCTTCGTAAGCATCGGCTACACGTTTGAGTTCTACTGTCAACTCTTCCAGCAACAGATTTAAGCGTGTAACAAAACCATCTATCGGTTCACTAATATCGATCTTGCTCAAGAACTGAACAACTTTGTCATACTCTTTCTGTATAGGATCAATAGCTAATGTTTTAGGATCTAGACCTTTTAGTAGGCTTAGCAAATTTTCATACTGCTGATCTAGTTGCTCTATACCAAGTAGGTTATTTACATCCAGTAGATCTAGCAGTCCGTCAAAAGCATCCTGCAGGGCTTGACCAATATCCAATGGATTGAGTGAAGCAAGTTTACTCTTAAGCGTTTGAAATAGAGATTCGATCTCATCAACAACAAAAGAGAGATTGAAACCATTAAGAGTTTCAATAAATCCATTTACAGCTTGCCGAATCTCTTCTAAAGAATCGACAATAGAAACTAACTGGTTAATCTTTGTCTGTAACTCGCTCAGTAATGAGATCAATTCTGTTAATACTGTATCTAGTATGCTACTAAGATGTTCTACCACTTTGAAAATTACCGCCAGTGGTACTGCAATATCCTTTTCAATAGCAGTTGTTATCATCTGTTTCAATTCTGCAATGGTAATGTTTGGTTGATATAGTTTAGTAATAGGGCTATGTGTAGCATGATAAGTGCTATCCCAATCAGAGAATGCACCTGCGATTAATGTGCTGCCACTCTGGCATTGTGTTAACAATAGATCAAGTGAATTTAATGGTATAGAAAAATCACTACTCAAAGGATCGAACCCATTGAGTAATGTCTGCAAAGCTGTTTTTTCCGTTGAAGGCGGTAGTGCATCAAGTTGTGTACGAGGAAAGCCGCGATGAGCAGCAACCAGATCTATTAACCGTGACTTTGATTGCAAGCCATTCAATTTACTGATCAGTAGATTAAGCGGTGCAGCTACTACGTTCCGTAGTGGTGCAGCCTTGATATTGTTAATACTATTTCCAATGACTGCCATAGCATCATGAATGCCGCTAATATCACTTACTTGATCGAGTTTTGAAGTAATCTCATTAATGAAAGCTGCTACTTGCGCTTCTGCATCACTCAGACCAGTTAAACGATCTTTTATCTCTTGCAATAGATTCTTAAACTCTCCACCTACAGCAATCAACTGTTTTGCTTTATCGACAACTGTTCCTAGTTGATTAAAGACAACATCAGTTTGATCGACAGGTAACTGTGTAGTGATGGCTTGAATACCAGCAGTAAGTTGCGCTTGAACAGGTGCTATTAACTCTGCTGGATTAAACTTATTAAATAATTCCAACATCTGGTTAAATGGCTCTGCCAATGGTATAAAAAATTGTTGAGGGTTGGCCGTTTTGCTAACCTTATCTTTGAGTTGTGTTAAGGCTTGTTGAACTGGCTGTAATAATGCACTAGGGTGAAATTGTTCCATCTTACCAAGAAACTCTTGATATGGTTTGGTAAGCTTATCACCTATCAGTTTCTCGGGAGCATAATCCTCCATCAGCTTAACCAATTTCGCCGGCTTCTCTTTTAATGAAAGTAGCAGTTTAGCTGGTCCATCTTCAACAATGTTAGTAAATTCAATACTGATCTTATCCGTTATTGGCCTAATAGTAGGAGGTAGTACTTTCAGTGCTTTTTCCACCTCTGATTTTAATGAGTCAGGCAATGGTATTGAACCAGCAATAGCAAGCGCTTCTTTAACTACTCCAATAGCATCTACTACTACATCAGTAGTGGGTTTAAAAGAGAATTTGCCAAACTCTTGATTAATTGTATCCAATGCGCTACGCAGTGAATCTAAGGTATTAACAATAGCAGGATCCGTTAAGATATTGGTCAGCGCTTGCATCAGTTTTAATGCTTCAGCTATTACAGTAGCAGGATTAAAAGCATTAATAGCATTATTTAATGTAGAAAAAGAAGAGAGCAATAGTTCCCGCACAGGAGCAAATACTGAGTTTACCTGATTTGTTACCAGTGATTGAAAACCTCCTATTTGCTTCTTCACATCCTCTACTATCTGAGCAATATTAACAGCATCTATTACACTCTGCATTTGACTAATAAGCAACGAGAAATTTACTGTAATATCTATCAATACCTTATTGAGTTCGCCTACTGCTGCTACTGCTTCATCAATGGCACCCTTAACACTAGTTTTAACCTCATTGAAATTTAGTAGATCAACAAAACCTTTGATGTAGCCGAGAAACTCTTTAATCTTTTCATTAAATGCGTCAAAACCTACTTCATCAACAAGCCGACTAATAGGCTCAAAGAGCG
>JBFLVQ010000975.1:0-3007 GCA_040758525.1 Acidobacteriota bacterium | reverse complement strand
TGGGATAGAGGAGATATTGGTAGGGATATATGCAGAGGTATTAAAGCTGGAGCGAGTAGGCATACACGACAACTTCTTTGAGTTAGGAGGACATTCACTGCTGGCAACACAGTTGATGTCGAGAGTGAACCAAGTATTTGGTGTTGAGATACCGTTACGAACTCTCTTTGAACCCTTAACCATTGCCAGGTTGGCAGAAAGAATTGTTGGGCTACAACAGAATCAATTTCTGGCAGTGACTCCAATTATATCAGTATCACGTGCTGAGCCATTGCCACTCTCTTTTGCACAACAGCGTTTGTGGATACTTGATCAACTGATTCCAGATGATACATCTTATAATCTGTCATACCATGTGCATTTCAAGGGTCCACTAAATGTTTATGTGTTAGAACAATGCCTTAATGAGATCATAGAGCGTCATGAGATATTACGCACAAGGTTTGTAGCACAAGAAGGACAACCTTTCCAGATAATTTCTCCCAACTGGATATTAAGGCTAGCAGTAGTAGATTTACAAAATTTATCGATAAATGAAGCAACAAAAGAAGTGAGGTTATTGTCGAGTGAAGAAGCTAGGCGTCCATTTGATCTAAGTAAGGGGCCACTAATACGCTCTGTATTACTGAAACTGAATGAAGAAGAGTATATAGGATTATTCACTTTACATCATATTGTCTCAGATGCCTGGTCACGAAATATTTTCTTGCGAGAATTGTCAGCATTTTATACTGCGTTTACTTCAGAAGAGTCAGCAATACTAGATGAATTGCCAATACAGTATGCAGACTTTGCCTGTTGGCAGAGAAAATGGTTACAAGGAGAAGTACTGGAGGTACAGCTTTCTTATTGGAAGCGACAACTAGAAGGAGTGATAGCGCTTGAATTGCCAACAGACAGATCCAGACCAGCAATAAAGACTTCCAATGGTAAGCGCAGTTTCTTCCGTTTAAACGAAAATTTAGTTTTAGAACTAAAAGCTCTTAGCAGGCAAAACAATGTAACACTGTTTATGACACTGCTTGCAGCACTGGATGTGTTGTTATATCGCTACAGTGGACAAACCGACATCAGTGTAGGAACACCAATCGCTAATCGCAATTGTACAGAGATAGAGAATCTCATTGGATTCTTTGTCAACACATTGGTGATGAGAGTAGAGCTAAGTAGCAAGCTGAGTTTTGCCCAGTTGTTAGATAGAGTAAGAGAAGCAGCACTCGGCGCATATACACATCAAGATGTACCATTCGAGAAAGTAGTAGAAGAGTTACAACCTGAGCGAGATTTGAGTCGCAGCCCGCTGTTTCAAGTGATGTTAGCTTTTCAGAATGTGCCTAGTGAGACGATGGAATTTGGTGATCTAACACTCAAACCATTGGTGCTAGATTTTGGCTTAGCAAAGTTTGATATAACTTTTGTATTGGAAGAGAGAGCAACAGAGTTAATCGGTTCAATTGAATACAATACGGATCTATTCAACACTGAAACCATAACACGAATGATCACTCACTTTGAGAGATTACTTGAGGGAGTGGTAGCCAATCCTGACCGACGAATAAACGAGTTTTCTTTGCTGAGTAAGATAGAGTGGCAGCAGTTACTAATAGAGTGGAACGATACAGCCACAGCTTACTCAAAGAGCAAGTGTATACACGAACTATTCGAGGAACAAGTGGCATGTACGCCAGATGCCATTGCAGTATTTTTTAATAATGAACAGCTCACATATCAGCAGCTCAATATTAGAGCTAATCAAGTAGCCCATTACCTAAATGGGCTGGGTGTTGGTCCAGAGGCTGTAGTGGGTGTATGTCTACATCGTTCTTTGCAAATGGTAGTAGCGCTACTAGGGATTCTTAAGGCAGGTGCTGCCTACGTTCCTCTTGAACCAGACTATCCTGATCAAAGACTTGCTACTATTATCAAGAATGCCCAAATAAGTGTGTTGCTTACTAGTCAACAAGTATTAGAGAGATTACCACAAGATAATTTGCCATCGATCTGCTTAGATAAAGAGTGGCCAGATGTTGCTTGTCAAAGTAGTGATAATCCATTCAACAATGTTAACTACGATAATATTGCTTATATACTCTTTACTTCTGGGTCAACAGGAGAGCCTAAGGGAGTGATGATCTCTCATGGTGCCATTGCTAATCATATGTTGTGGATGCAACAGAGATTCCCACTAACTGCAATGGATAAAGTCTTACAAAAGACACCCTTCAGTTTTGACGCTTCTGTATGGGAGTTCTACGCACCACTCTTATCAGGCGCCTGTTTAATTATGGCACAACCTCAGAAGCATCAAGATAGTGGTTATCTGGTCAACACAATAAAAGAGTATGGCATCACCATTATTCAGTTAGTTCCTACATTATTGCAGATGCTCTTGGCAACAGAAGAGTTCAAAGATTGTACTAGTTTGAAGAGAGTCTTCTGTGGTGGTGAAGCACTCCCGCTAGATCTAGTAGAACAGTTTTCTAGTTATTCAATAGCGGCATTGTACAATCTTTATGGACCAACTGAGGCGACTATAGACACGAGTTATTGGGAATATCAACGAAATGGCTCAATTCACAAAGTGTCGATAGGACGACCGATCAACAATACAGAACTTTATATCTTAGATCAAAACTTTCACCCTCTGCCTATAGGATTGCCTGGTGAACTCCATATTGGAGGAGTAGGGCTGGCGAGAGGTTACCTCAATCGTGCAGACTTGACTGCAGATAAGTTCATACCCAATCCATACAGTAGTGAAGCAGGAACAAGACTCTACCGCACTGGAGACCTGGCCAGATACTTACCAGATGGCAATATAGAGTACCTTGGACGCATTGACCAACAAGTAAAGCTAAGAGGCTATCGCATTGAGTTAGATGAGATAGAAACAGTATTGAAACAACACTCTCTGGTAAAAGATGCGATAGTTATTGCCAGAGAGGATGAGCCAGGCGAGAAGCGATTAGTAGCATATCTGGTAGCAGAGACAGGAGCAAGCGTCACA
>JBFLVQ010000974.1:0-3010 GCA_040758525.1 Acidobacteriota bacterium | reverse complement strand
AAGGTCTTGGTCGCAAGACTCTGGCAGTGAGGAGATACCAGTGTGGCAACATATGCTATAATTTTTCGTATATTGAAATGCCTTAGCAATGCGCTTGCATTTTAATATTGGTGGGTAGGAAAGGGGAGTAGAGCCATCGCGACTATTGTAAATTCCTCGAACTGGTTGAGAAACTTTCGTGGAGAATGGTTGCGAAATCGGATGTCGCATTTGCATCCACGAAAAATACTGCCCCGGCTACGTATAATATCACGCACGGCAGCCTATTTTCTTGAGAACGATCTCACTACATCGGCTGCTGCCCTCGCTTATTTTACGACGCTGGTGCTTTTTCCTTTATTGCTGTTACTGCTTAATTTATCTACCACTGTCTTTGGCACTGAGCAGTTACGCGCCTTTGTCGTTGAACGTATACTAGAATTGCTGCCTGGTACGCGAGACTTCGTACTTAAAAACATAGAAGCCCTTACCAATATCTCTTCTGGCACCGTCTTAACCTGTTTAATAATTGTTGTGTGGGCAGGATCATGGGTGTTTCGAGTGATCGAGAAGGCATTCAGTCGTATCTGGCATACCGAATGTCGATCATTTCTGCATGGGCGTCTAATCACGATCTTTGTTGCTACCACGGTAGGCCTTACCCTGATCGGATCATCATCGATCTCTTCTTTCGTTTCGCTGATTCGCCGTAGCGCAGAACGTTTGCCGGTCACAACACCAGCCTTTATTACTATGCTTACCGGTTATTTCTGGCAGATCTTTTTTGCTGTGGTAGCATTGCTAGTAACTATTATCCTATTTGCCATCATCTATCGCTTTCTCCCCAACACACGTGTCAGTTGGCGTGAATCACTACCTGGCGCAATTGTAGCAGGTATATTATGGGAAATAGCTAGACATGGTTTTGCTCTACTGCTGCCTTATTTTCATTACGATCTTGTTTATGGTTCGATTGGCGCAGGCGTAGCATTACTCTCTTGGGTCTATATTTCTAGTCTAATAATGTTGTTTGGCGCACAGCTTTCGGGAATACTTTATGCTGAAGATCCCAGTCATGGCTGGGATGAGGCGCTCTTGGTAAAATCCTCAGCAAAGAAGCGGACCAAGCAGAAGATAGAGATCTGAAGCCTTGCATATTTCTGATTTTGATTACCAGTTACCTACAGAATTGATTGCACAACATCCTGCCTACCAGCGCGACAGTTCGCGTATGCTGATAGTAGAGCGTGTACAGAGGCGCTTCTCTGATCATCACTTTCGCGAATTTCCCCAACTACTACGCGCAGGAGATTGTTTGGTATTGAACGATACACGAGTCTTTCCCGCGCGACTATTGGGAACGCGAGCTGGTTATAGTGCACATGTGGAACTATTTCTAGTGCGCAATCTAGGTGCAGATCGTTGGGAGGCATTAGTCAAGCCAGGGCGCGCGCTTCGCCCTGGTAATCAGGCTGTCTTTGGTGATGGTTCGCTACGTGCTGAGGTATTAGAATCTCTCCCCAGTGGCCGCCGTATTATTGAACTGAAAAGTATCGATTCACAGTCGGTCGAGAGTCTAATAGATCGTTTTGGTGTCACCCCACTCCCACCTTATATTAAACGTGCAGATGCAGCTTCATTGCGGCTTGATGAACAGAGCTATCAGACTGTGTATGCACATACACGTGGAGCAGTCGCTGCTCCTACGGCAGGACTACACTTTACCCCACAGGTACTGGAGGCCGTACGTGCTGGCGGAGTGCATACTGTCACTATTACACATCATGTCGGTTACGGAACATTTCAGCCTGTGCGAGTTGAACAGATTGAGCAACATTCCATCGAAGCTGAGCAGTTTATTATTGATGCAGAGGCAGCCGCAGTTATCAATAGTGCGCGTGCACAAGGTGGAAGGATTATTGCGGTAGGTACGACAACAACTCGCGCCCTGGAGACGGCGGCAAATAGAAGCGGCGAAATCTTAGCCTGTCGCCGTGCTACCGATCTTTTCATTTATCCTGGTTATCACTTCAAAGCGATCGATGCATTATTAACCAATTTCCATCTGCCTAAATCTTCGCTGATTATGTTGGTGGCCGCTTTTGCTGGCCACAAGCTAGTGATGGATGCCTATCGCCACGCTGTCTCTCAGCGCTATCGTTTCTACAGCTATGGTGATTGTATGTTCATCTATTGATCAAAAGTTTGTAAAATAGAGACCTCTCCCCCAACAATAGCGTCAGCTTTTAAGCCTTATCGGTTGGGGCAGTCTGTAGATATTCTTGGTCAAACGCCTTATGCACACGCTCAAGCTCAGCCTCTATCTCTTTTACCATAGTAGCGGCATTTTCGATTGTGCCTGCTTTGGCAGCCTTCTCCAGATCAAAACAGAGATCTGCTAAATGCAAAGCTCCTAGGGCAGCACTATTTCCCTTTAGCGTATGTGCGGCCTCTTTTAACATCTTGGCATTTGCTTTCTCCAATGCTTGATGCAAATCTGATAAGGCTTGTGGGATACCTTCTATGAAGGTCAAGATCAGATCAATGAGTAGATCGGAGCCATCATCTTCACCAGAGATATCCTCACGCAGACTCTCTAATACTGAGCGATCTAATACATCCATTATTGCCTCCGAGAATGAACCTGATATAGTTAACCATTCTAACTATCAAACACGCCTTATTACTATATGGCTGTTTGTATAGCCATATTGATAATTCTTGACCATCTATCTCTCTTTAGACCATTGCTGATAGATACAGCACATAACTTCTCCGCACAGCCTGCTAGGCCAACATTGGCTACGGTTTCCTTAATAGATTGACCTATACCGGTGTTAGCTCAGCATATCGTAGCAATAGCAATGCCATTGATTCTAGCCGCCAGTAGCAGACTCTAACTTAACTATGTACAAAAGATTTAGGCAAATCCAAATAGTAATGCATAAGAATTTTGTCTGAGTCTTAGAATAGTTTCTAGAATCTAGACGGAAGCCAATGCTATGCAAGGAGCCAGGAAGAGGGTTTTATT
>JBFLVQ010000973.1:0-3010 GCA_040758525.1 Acidobacteriota bacterium | reverse complement strand
CCAATAGATCCTTGTGCGTTCATCTATATAAACCGTGGCAATCAATTCATCGGTGACATTAGAAAAGGAAGGGCTGGCTAGATCAACACGATTTATTGGATCGGCTTCAACAAACTCTTCCTTAACGGTATCTACATCGAATAGTACCAATCGTACCAGATCGACATCATTACCTTTGTTGGTAACTAAATAGACGCGCTTTCCATCTTTGTGGAAGCGGACAGGAGCGCAGGATTCGAATACATTAGAGGAATAAACCTTCGTGAACCCTTGTGCGTCAACACGTAACAGTTCTGTATCACCGTTGTCGGCTGAGCGGGTAGCGAGTCGCAGTTGATCTTTTAAGTCAAAGACCCAGCCGGTAATACGCTCCTTATTTTCACGTAAAAGCGTACGTTCACCGGTTGATATTTTTACTTTGTAAAGATCATGCCAAGCAGGATCACGATCATTAAGTCCCACATAGATCAGGTCTGGATCACTTTCCGGTACAGCATAGATTGCTGCTCGTACCCCTTTAAGATCGGTTAGATTACGCGAAGGTGGAACCTCCTGCCCATTCTGAGGAGCATCGCTAGGGTTAACAGCATAAATATTGAAATTCTCATCACCGCCTTTGTCCTGTCCATAAAGAATGTATTTGCCATCAATACTCCAGGAATAGTTTGATATTGGCCGGGCAGTATCGGCAGTGATCGGTTTAGCAGCACTGAACGGTTCGTTAGTGCGTTTTACCCAAATGTTGCGGGTAGCTTTGAAAGGCTTGATAAAGGCAATGAAATTCCCATCTGGAGAGATTTGCGCGCCGGATATTTCCGGATCGCCCAAGAATAGGTCACGGTCTAATAGTTTGGGCTGTGTGTTACGCTGTGCCCAAACTGGAGTTGCTAATAGGCAACCAAAGAGTACTGCAAATAGACTCAGTAGGGTAGCCGTTTTTTTGATCCCGTCGAGATAGGTTCTCCTATGGTATTGCAAAGGTTTTTCCATATCGTGTATGCCTCTTCCCAGTGATTTTCAGATGTTATGTGCTATAACCGTGCAAAACCAATAAGTCGCCAGCGACAATCTTTGCCGTAGCGATCACTGATTTTGGGTTGAAGGTCCTGAGTTACGACAGATCTAACGTGCTAAATTATTGATTTGTTCCCAATGAGATATCTTACCCAATTAGGATCTTATAGAGATCTTAGAGAGAATAACTCTCCAAGATCTCTAAGCTCTATTTATGAATGGCCCAGTACGCTATGTGGTCGGTAGAGTTCTTCCAAATATTGACGCTCTTCTCTGTTCAACTGGATACTGACTGCCTCGACTGCATCATCAAGCTGTTCTGCTCTGCTTGCCCCAATGATAGGAGAAGCAACCACGGGATTACCCAGTATCCAAGCCAACGCGATCTGAGTAGGTTTAACACCACGGCGTTGTGCTAGTTCTACTACACGATCAACAATCGCAAAATCTGCATCTGTATAGTAGAGTTTGTGAGCATAATCATCGGTCTTACTACGCAAGGTCTCGCCACTGTTCTTATCGCCACTCTTATTACGATTACCAGCCAAAAAACCACGCGCTAATGGACTCCAGGGAATTACCCCAATCCCTTCCTCAAGACATAGCGGTAGCATCTCACGCTCCTCCTCGCGATAGACCAGATTGTAATGGTTCTGCATGCTTATAAAGCTGCTCCAACCATTTATTCTAGCTAGATAAAGAGACTTGGCAAACTGCCAGGCAAACATACTGGAGGCTCCTAGGTAACGTACTTTGCCACTACGCACCAGATCGCTAAGCGCCTCTAAGGTCTCTTCAACAGGTGTAGTGTAGTCCCAACGATGTATCTGGTATAGGTCAACATAATCGCTGCCTAAACGTTTAAGTGAGGCATCGATCTCTGCAAAGATATGCTTACGCGAGAGGCCACCCTGATTAGGTAGATCTTTCATGGGAAAGTAGACCTTTGTTGCAATCACCACCTCCTCACGCCGCGTATAGTCTTTTAATGCACGACCAAGGATCTCTTCGCTTACCCCCAGTGAATACATATTTGCGGTATCAAAGAAGTTTATGCCAGCTTCTAAAGCTTTACGGATCAGTGGGCGTGCTTCTTCTTCTTCAATTACCCAACTTCGCCACTGCTTCGCACCATAAGTCATGCAACCTAGACATATGCGGGATACCTTGAGGCCACTTCTTCCCAAATTCACGTATTCCATTATTACTCTCCTTAAGACAGTTTCTGCTTATTGGGGAAAAGATACTTGAGAATAGGTTCGACACGTTGCGCCCAGGCCGTCTCATTATGCTTGGCACTGCTAGCTTCAAAATATTTTAGATCTTTATCTAGTGACCAACCCTTGGCCACCAGCGCATCACGTAATAATTGTGTGTCCTGAAGCGATGTGCCACCCTCTTCTGTACCCATATCAAGCCATATATGCAAGGCAGGTTTTGTCTTGAGCGTCTGTACCTGTTTAAGAATAAATTTATCGTCCCACCATATTGAAGGCGAGACCACTGCTAGCTTGCCAAACACATTGGGATACTTGAGTCCTAGATAAAGCGAGACTAAACCACCTAGCGATGAGCCGCCTAAACCGGTATTGGCTGTATCTGTCAAGGTGCGATAGTTTGCATCTATAAACGGCTTTAACTCTTCAACCAGCATTCGACCATAAAGATCGGCCTTGCCACCAGCATTATATTTCGTCTCTTTGCTAGGGGTGTATTCATCAACACGCTGCTCACCAGCATTATAGATACCTACAATTATTATTGGCTCGATCATATTAGCAAGAATAAGCGACTGAGCTGTCTCATCAATACGCCATTCCTGATTAGGAATAAAAGAGGTTGCACCATCAAAAAGGTTCTGCCCATCATGCAGATATAGGACTGAATAACGCTTTGAGGTATCTAGTGTATAACCGGGCGGCAGATAGACAATAATATCTCGATCTTTAGCAAGGAATTGTGAGTGAAAATTCTTGTGATAGCGAAAATCGCCTGT
>JBFLVQ010000972.1:0-3037 GCA_040758525.1 Acidobacteriota bacterium | reverse complement strand
ATACTTTTGCGAGGTATAGATCTTTCACTAATAACTCGCTGTCTTGATATAAGCTGTGGTAACTGTGCAGATCTAATTGCCCTTGCAAAAGAGCATAAGCAGCTAGAACTTCATGGATACAATGCTTCACTGGAGCAGATCGAGATAGGCAATAGAAAAATTCTCGCTAATCAACTAGAGGATCGTATAAAACTCTTTCATCGCAACTACTGCATTGATGAATTTCCTGATCAATACGAATTGATTATGGGATTTCAGGCAATATCACAGATAAGAGACAGACAGGCTCTCTTCTCGAACATAACAGGGCATCTTAAGAGTGAGGGATTTCTAATCTTATCAGAAATAGTCTCAAACACTGCCTCTGCCATTGAGTATCCAGAACTGTCTGCCTATTTCATCTCAAAACAACAATGGGCCGAATTTCTTGCTGGCAATAGTTTGAGAGTAGTCGAATCTATAGACATTACCTGGGAGATTAGCAACTCTCTATTTGATCCGAACTTCGCAGAAAACCTCTCAAAGCTCGCTTTAGATGATGTTATAGAGTCCTATGTGAAAGGAATAGATAGATTAGGCGAGCTTTTAAGGAGGAAGTTGATCTCATATCTAGTCCTCACTGTTCAGAGAGATCAATATTCATTGAAGAGTGCTCTATTGCGCAATAATGCAGAGAAACTGAACAGACCTATCCTATATTCAATGGTTTTAAGCGAGATCAAGGATAGTAAATCAGCTCTGGTTTACCAACCTGATAATATTTTGAATGCTGCTGACTCTCGGGTTCCAAGCAACAATGCTTTGTTAAGGAAGAGTGAATTGCTCAATAGCGAACCAACAGAACAGCGGTTGCTGTTGGAGAATTACTATCGTGTGCGGGTCTCCTCGATATTAGGGCTTTTACCATCTGAACTTGATCTTGATCAATCTCTTATTAGTCTTGGACTTGATTCGCTAATGGCGCTAGAGTTAAAGAACCATTCAGTGAGCCATTTGGGGATAAATATTTCCTTAGCAAAACTCCTTGAAGGTATAAGTGTTACTCAGCTTGTATCACTAACTCTGAGCCAGCTACCAGACAGATCATTAAGCCTTTCTACAATATCTTCTCTTCCTCTCTCTTTGAATCCAGGTAGGGAGAATGGCAGTAATTATAATCTTGATCATATTGACTCTGACATTGTATATCCACTCTCTTTTGGTCAGCGCTCATTATGGTTTCTCTACCAACTTGCTCCGGAAAGTTGGGCCTATAACGTAGTATTCGCAGTGCGTATCTGCTCTGATATTGATGTACCAGCTTTGAGATGTGCTTTTCAGTCTCTAATTGACCGACACCGTTCATTGAAGTCAACATACTTTATACAGAATGGTGAGCCCGTACAGAAAGTAGATCTAGATCAAAAGATAGATTTTGAAGAGATAGATTGCTCAAGCTGGAGTAGTTCTCTCCTTAACACAGGTGTAGTAGAAGAGTCCCGGCGCACTTTCGATTTAGAACGAGGTCCTATTTGCCGAGTTAGGCTCTTTTTTCGTTCGTCAAGAGAAAGAGTATTGCTTTTTTCAACACATCATATCGCGATCGATCTATGGTCACTCTACATTCTTATCGATGAACTGGAGAAACTCTATTCTGCTGAGAATACTAACATTAGCATCGATCTTCCATTAATTAAGTTGCAATATTCAGATTATGTCCAATGGCAAAGCAACATGCTAAGCGGATTAGATGGAAAAAGACTATCCGAATATTGGGGAAGTGTGCTTTCTGGAGATCTACCCATTGTTAATCTACCATCTGATCGACCCAGGCCACCGATGCAAACCTTCAATGGTGGCACTCAGTTGTTTAAAATTGATCAACGATTGACTCAACAACTCAATGGGATTGCAAAAGCCAATGCCGCAACTCTCTACACGACACTGCTAGCTGCCTTTTTTATTCTTGTCTACCGCTATACTAGACAGCAAGATATTATTATTGGTTCCCCTATCGCAGGTCGCAACCGGCCAGAGTTTATTGGCACGGTAGGCTATTTTGTGAATCTTGTGGCATTGCGAGCAGACCTCTCAGGAGATGCTACTTTCATAGAATTGCTCAGCAAGGTGCGACAAATTGTTATTAATGCACTCGAACATCAAGATTATCCACTTGCTCTGCTTGTTGAGCGGCTGCAACCGCAGCGAGATCCCAGCCGTTCGCCGCTCTTTGATATCGTTTTTTCTCTTGAAACGCTGGCATCGGAAAGCCACCAGATCCAATCTCTCCTGCTTGGTGAAACTGATCAAAAGATAAAACTCGGCGAATTTCTCTTAGAGCCTATACAAATAGCACAGCAGGAAGGACAGTTTGATCTTGACCTGCATATGTTCAAGTTGGGAGAATCGATTTCTGCAACTCTCCAGTACAATTGTGATCTATTTGATGACACTACAATAGTTCGTATGGCAGACCATTTTCAGACTCTGCTTAAATCTATTGTTGCAGATTCCAATGCGCGTATCTCGACATTACCGGTTTTGACTGAAACAGAACTCTATCAATTATTGGTTGGATGGAATAACACGCGGGCCAGTTATCCGAAAGATAAACCGATTCACAAACTGTTCGAGGAACAGGTAGAGAAGAGCCCAGACACTACTGCTATTGTGTGTGGACAAGATTCTATTACATATAGAGAGTTGAACAAAAGAGCTAATCAGATGGCTCGATATCTACAGGAGTTTGGACTTGAACCAGAGCAACTTGTGGGAATCTGTATGGAACGCTCTATTGAGACAATATCCTGTATGCTGGCAATCTTGAAATCGAGTGGGGCCTATCTGCCAATCGATCCAACATACCCTAAAGATCGTCTAAATTACATGTTAAAAGATGCAGGGGTGAAGGTACTACTATGTAAAGAGTCCATTGGCGAAATATCTCACGAACTTGCTGTTAAGTTAATCTGTATCGACTCTGAGTGGATTAAAATTGCTTCTCAGAGCCAGGAAAACATAGCAACTATCACTAATTCTGATAATCTTGCTTATGCAA
>JBFLVQ010000971.1:0-3043 GCA_040758525.1 Acidobacteriota bacterium | reverse complement strand
TATGGGGAGGTTTAAGTTTGGTGATTTTCTGAGAGATTTTCTAACCTATTGAAAGCGAATTGATTGCACTATTTCTATTCTGGTTTAGCCCTTTATTCATGCGGTTGGAGAATTTCTGAATAACCTCAACCTGAGAGGAACTGAAACAAAGAGCATTCTTTGGCTTGATTCGGTATCCTCAAGTCGCAGAGCTGATCGAACCTGAGAGGAACTGAAACATATGCAACAAGGCAAACGTATAGAGCAGGCTGTTCCTCGTCGCAGAGCTGATCGAACCTGAGAGGAACTGAAACTCTATCTTCACATTTCCTTCGGCAAGTATAGGCTTGAGTCGCAGAGCTGATCGAACCTGAGAGGAACTGAAACCTGATGTGGTCGGTATAAGGGCACAGGAATCCCTTATGGAGAGGCTTATCGAACCTGTGAGGAACTAAAACATACCTTCCTCTTGCGCGTATTCCTCTAAATCGCCGCATGGAGGGCTTATCGAACCTGTGAGGAATCGAAATACGATCTAGCATCACTACTGGAATGGCCAAATGGATCCTGCAGATCGCAAACTGATTTTAAAGTGGTTGCACCCGATTCTGGTTGCCGCTCAAAATGCTGATGAGTTGGTGACAGTCGTGCGGCCTGTAGAATAATGATTAAGCTATGAATCGCGTAATGTGATCGCTTGTTGACCAGTATTTTTGCGAACTTCCGGAAGCTTCCGCACCCATTCACGGGCGGCTTCGGCAAAACTCATTCCATTTAATTCACAGTAAGCAGCTAATTTCTCGTATTGATCTTCCGTCAGTCTGATCATCAAAGCTTTATCAGCATGCTTTTTCTTTGCAGCCATAATAACCTCTTTCAACTTGATAACAAAATAATAGCAATTCTCAATCAAAAACTCCAATTGATTTCAAAACTATTTCATTTTGATAGCATTTTGCTATTGATTTGCTATCAGATTAGTGCTATATTTTCAACATAGTCAAGGGTAGCAAAACGGAAAGGGGCTAAGAGAAATCGCCTTAAAAATACTAACCAAGGGGCTGTAAAAGGTGAGTAGGTTAGCGGGCACAAAAAAGGGTTCAGCTTAGTACTCAGCAGCGTATTGCCTAGCTACAAGTTGCAGTTATATTTTAGAAGGGAGTAACTAATATTTTATTCGAGCAATCCAACAATAGTACCCAACAACCAATGGTCAGCATTCAAAATGATTCTCTAGGTCGTATGTTCATCTGTGTTGAACATAATGGTTGTAATATCTTGTTAGGTATTACTAACAACTTGAATGCCGCAACAATTAACGCATTCAACGCTGTCTATTGTCTTCACAATGCACAAGAACTAGCTTTTTCTTGAAATTTTGCTTATATTTTGCAACCTTTTATCCGTTATGACGTATATCGTTATAACAATCACATAATTAATCAAGCCATACGAAAGGACACTACAATGAATCAGCATCAAGCGCTTTCTCTCATCCCAAGCACAAAGAATATTAACCTTGAGACTACTATTAATCTTGCACAAATCTTAGCCGATAGTGGGTTCTTTGCTGACAGCAAAGGTGCCGCTCAGTGTGTTGTGAAGATCTTGGCTGGTGCAGAGCTTGGCTTTGGCCCTATTGCCAGTATGGCTGGAATCTTTGTGGTCAAAGGCAAGGTAACTCTAAGTGCCAATCTCATAGCTGCTACCATTCAGCGCAGTAAGAAATATAACTTTCGTGTCACCAGATTGGATAACACTGGTTGTACTATTACCTTCTTTGAGAATGGTCAGGAAATTGGAGTGTCAACCTTTGATGAAAAAGATGCCAAGGTTGCTGGTTTGTTTGGCTCTACTCCAACTTGGCGTAGCTTTCCTAGAAATATGCTTTATGCCCGTGCCCTAACCAATGGTGCAAGGTGGTATTGCCCATCGATCTTTGCTGGCCCGGTTTATACACCTGACGAGCTTGGCGCAGTGGTTAATGAAGATGGTGAGCTGGTAGCACTACCTGATGAGGAAACAGAGAATGACTGTGCTAAGACCAACATCAAACCATTTCCAAAAGCCATCGATGTCTCTGCCCAAGAACCCAATACTGTTATTCCACAAGTTGAGTCTAAACTCGCTGGACTGCAGAGTCTAATTGATAGCATTGAGCGTATGCATAAGCGTATTGTCGAGCTTGGTGGTGAAGTTCCTTTTGATGGCGATATTGCTAGTCTGAGTGCTTCGGAAGCAAAATCACTAGCTGCATCCTCTGCCAGCACATTAAAAGCTTTGCTAATTAGCCGCTACTCAGCCTGCCTCAGTGAGATTGAGGAGCTAACCGGCACATCTCGCCAAACACCAGATTTAAATTCTCTCAAACCTTCAGAGCTTGACCGGACCTATCAAGACATTGAAGCCGAGTTAATGAGATTACAGCTTCAAGAAAGGTCAAGCGATAGCGAGACAGAAGAGTAATTGGATACTCGTTAATCAACTATTACTAACTTATTGGAGAGGTTTTCTATGAAAAAGGCAGACGTTAAAATTGGAAATATCTATGTAGTTAAGGTCAGCGGTAAACTAACCACAGTTAGACTCACACGCCCATCCCCATACGGTGGATATGAAGGTATTAATGTCGCTACTGGACGCAAGGTGCGGATCAAGTCTGCTGCCAAGCTGCGCTATGAAGCTACCGAAAAGCCATCGGTAGCCAGCCATCAATAAGATCAATGCTAATGCCTGATAGGCGTTATTTCAGGCATTAGCACCTTAATTAATCATAACTCAGAACAGCTTAACGATTGAGAGAAACGGAGGAACTTTATGAGCATCAAGCAAATGCACGAACTAAGCCAGCAAGCCTACTGGAAATGGAGAACTAATCGCACAAATCAGAATTGGGACGCAAAGGAGAAGGCTAACAAAGAGTTTTTAGCTGCTGCCAAAGAGATCGTTGCAAATCTACCTTTCTCCTGGACAACAGCCTATGCATACAATCCGCATGAGCATGCTAATAGCAATGGCAGGGATCACATTATCTTGAGACAAGAATTGTGTATCGGTCGCCTAC
>JBFLVQ010000970.1:0-3044 GCA_040758525.1 Acidobacteriota bacterium | reverse complement strand
TCAACATGATTTTACCCTCTCCATTGTTGCTTATCGGTGACGTTCATTTTTCATTTACATGATTCTTCTCGTTATGCAACCATTATACCGCTTACCGAATTTAAAAACTTGATCATCGAGTTAAAAGCAAAATAAGATGAGAAAAGTGGCATTATGCCAGGAGGACTGAGGCTTTGCATTTCTTAACAGGTTTGAAGAGACTCTCTTATGGATTTTTCCTACTTTTTATCCTGGCTTTAGCCCTAACAGGTTATATTAATATGGAAATTAATGCGCAGAATAAGTCTACCGAGGGTAAGCTAGCGTTATCGGCAGATACTTCTCTAGGCAAAGTGGTTGACCGCGAAGGGATTGCCTCTATCAAAGCAGTTTTAAGCGACCGCTGGTCAGTAGCTGAAGAGAACCTACGTTTAGAGACTGGCGATTGGTTAATGACAGGAACTAGAGGGGCCAATGCTCTTGCCATACGCCTCAATAATGGTAGCCAGATTATTTTAGGTCCAGGCACATTATTAGAATTGGTTGATGCTAGAAGAGGCAGACTGGTACATGGTGAGATAGAAGTAACTGCTTCACAACAGGGCTCCTTTACTGTATTAGCTTCCCCAAAGACCAGCATTGAGGTGCAGGGAACAAAGATTCTGCGTGCACAAGATGACCGCCTTACCCTGCTTTCCCAGACGCCACGCTGGTTATTAGGCTATAAGAACGATCTCTCCACAGAGGCAATGGGATCATTATTAGCCAATGTGGATGGACGCAATGTACCCCTCACGATTGGATATCATAAAGTTACTGTTGATATAAGAGATCAGATCGCACGCACACAGGTAGAAGAGTCCTTTATCAACACCACCGATCGTATTCTTGAAGGGGTATTCTATTTTCCCTTACCACAAGACGCTTCTATTTCAGGGTTTGCTATGTGGATTGGCGACGAGATGGTAGAAGCCGAGATCGTAGAGAAGCAGCGTGCCCGCGAGATATACGAGACCATACTACGTGAGCGACGTGATCCTGGTCTACTTGAATGGACGGGTGGAAATATCTTTAAGGCGCGTGTATTCCCTATCAGCAGCGAGAAGAGAATCAAAATTACCTACACTCAGGTACTACCCAAAACCGACAATGTATACCGCTATAACTATGCTCTACAGAGCGAGATGTTACGTCTACACCCACTTAAGAAGCTACAGATCGATGTCAAGATCAATTCTATTGAGCCGCTTGCCGCGGTAGAGTCTGCTTCTCATGCTTGCCGTATCGAAGTTACAGGCAATTCAGCACATGCCGAATTTGCCGCAGAGGAGTATGTTCCCACACAAGACTTTGAGCTAAACATTGCCACCAAACCGGTGAAAAACAATATTGTAATGGTTAACCATCGACGTGGCGATGATGGTTATTTTATGGTACTAGTAAATGCTCCTCAAGAAAGCGCACAGGCTAGACGTCCACTGCTTGCTAATAGCGCAGCCAGCGATTTTATTATTATTGCCGATACCAGTGGCTCTATGACAGGGACTGCAAGGGAGAATCAGATCACATTTATTGAAGCGCTATTATCTTCCTTAGGGACACAAGACAGTTTCAATCTATTGACCTGTGATGTCGTGCCGCGTTGGGCGTTCAAACAGGCGGTTGCCAATAGTAGCGAGAGTAGGGAAAAGGCACTACAGTTTTTGGAGAAACGCCAGCCCCTTGGTTGGTCTGATTTAGATGCAACATTTGCCGCCATTATCGACAGGTTAAATCAGGGCACACAGGTTGTTTATGTAGGAGATGGTATTTTAACGACTGGGAATGCTGATCCGGTCGCCTTTGCTCAGCGTTTAGCACAACTTTATCGTGGAAATGGTATATTCCATGCGGTTGCTACAGGAAGTTCCTATGAGTCGGTAGTGTTACGTGGCATTGCTGGGTTAGGTGGTGGTTCTATACGAACCATTGGTGGTGGCACTGATCCTGCACAGACCGCTTTTCAATTGTTGAAAGAGATCACCTCACCAGCTATTAAAAATGTACAAGTCTCATTTCAAGGTGTTCCCATAGCAGCAGTCTATCCAGAAACTCTTGCTAACCTTCCCACAGGAACCCAGCAGTTTGTTGTAGGCCGCTATGATCCACGTATTGGTGATATTGCTGGCAAAATTATGGTAACCGGTCTATTGAATGGAGAAAAAGTAGCCTATTCCCAGGATGTCAAGCTTGCCGCCAATGATGCTGGTAACTCTTTCATACCTAGGTTATGGGCACGTCAGCATTTGGATTATCTGCTTGCCCAAGGTCAAGGCGAACAGATCAAGGAACAGATTATTGCTCTTTCTGAAGACTACCAGATTATTACTCCTTACACATCATTTCTAGTGTTAGAAAGCGATGCCGATCGGGAGCGGTTCAATATCAGGAAACGGTTTCGTATGCGTGATGGCGAAGAGTTTTTTGCTACTGGTCGTGATAATGCCAACTTCGAATTGGCGCGTAAACAGATGATTAAGGCAAAGAATTGGCGTCTACAGTTGCGTACACAATTGCTACAGAACCTGGTAGATATGAACCATGGCTTGATCGGAGAACTACTTGTTCGCAGATATGAACTGCCAGAAGTAACAACTACCAACAGTGAATTGCTAACGCTTACTAGTGGTGTTAGCAATGCCAAAGATAGTGCTGCTCATAATGAGTTTGCTGTGGAGACTAAACCGAAGGAAGGGAACTTTATTCCTACAGATAAGTTTGAAGTAGGCTTTCCATCTTGGGATAGGAAGGGAGACGATGCTGATTTTAGAGATTCTGATGGAGAGTTTGTACGTGAAGAAGTAGCTGAAAAAGTGGATATGGAAAGTTATGACTCGAATCAAGTGTCAGATCTACCATTACCTGCTTCAGCGCCGCCACCACCAGTTTCCGAACCTGAGCCTGCCAAAACTTTAGCAGGTGCAGAAGAGAAAAGAGAGGTCTTAAAGAAGTCACGTCAGGGTTACTTAACTAATGGCTCGTTTGCTACTTCAGGGGCAAGATCAAACTCGTTTGCTATTGAATCA
>JBFLVQ010000969.1:0-3046 GCA_040758525.1 Acidobacteriota bacterium | reverse complement strand
GCTATCTTTTGCAACTAAGAAAACCCAGCAAAATGCCTATTTGCCCATTGTTTGCAAAAGTTAAGAGTTTTGCAAAACGTATCCTTGCTCTTAAGCGAGTTTTCTGTTCCGTTACTCCCCAATACCGTACATGCGAGATAGATCTTTAGCTACTGAATCTATCTTTCCGCTAGTTTGTGTCGCCGCCCATTTCCAAAGCGCTGCATAGATCGATGCCGGAATTGGCTTTGCAAGCGGAATTACAACGCGAAATCTTTCCTCAGCATTAGGATTCTCTTTAGTAACACGGCGATGGCTATGGGAAGTATAAACAATGAAGAGGATGCCAATATCTATCCAAATCTTCAGATCGACTTCAAGACTCGCCTTATGATCATAGTCTAATATTAGTAAGCTTAGAGAAATGACATTTTCATTTTTGCGACCGCCTTTGAAAACGGCTGGACAGATCAACTGGCCATCTTTGTTGCTCCGAATTTTAGGCGTTGTCAGTAACGCGACAAGTTCAGCTAACGTCAGCTCTACAGGCTTTGGCCATATGTCGAACTTGTTGCGGAAGAGGCAGACTGAAAACCTTTTTTCGCCGGGATAGTCATTCTCCTGGGCAGATGGCTCGATCGGTTCGTTCAATGCGCCACCTCCTCCCGCGTTCTGGCGCTTGCTGCAGCTGAAAAATGATCTAATGGCGCTGCTTTGCGCCGCTAAAATAATGAAAACAGATCACTTACTTTTATCTGATTGCTACAGAGCGTTTTACTGTTGTGCTATCGAATAATGATATATAGAATTATAAATTAATTGCAAGGCGTAATTATCGAATTTTAAGCGAATTATCCTGATTTATAGCCGCAACTTTGTTTTATAAATGAGACATAGCTTTGAGTAATAAAGGGAAATGTTTTGAGAAGAAAATTTCGCTGGCACAAATGGCCAATAGAGATGGTTATGGAAAGAAGCGCTAAATGGGAAGCTGTTGCAATTATTGGTAGAGAAAGAGTGCATGAACTGGAAACGCGCGGGCTGTCTATTGTCTGGAGCAAAGAACTTGCCCAATTATTGGAAAAGCTTAGAACAATGGAAGCGGCTCTGGAGATCGCCAAAAGAGAACTTGCGCTGCGACCCGCATCAAATAATTCCTGAACTACCCACTAAATAGGCTCTTCTCCCAATTTTTATCTAAGTTCAAACCTTGACATATTATCGATATTTGAGTTATTTTTCTAACGAACTTCGCTCAAGCTTCGCTACTTTCTATTTTAATAGGAGGATGCATGCCGAAACTCACAAGAACGCTCAGTCGTCGCCAGCGAGAAATTTATGATTATGTTCGGGAGTTCATCGCTAAACGCGGCTATTCTCCAACGGTAATTGACATAGCGAAACACTTCAAGTTGAGTGCTCTCTCGACAGTGACCGCCCATTTGAAATCTTTAGAGAAAGCCGGCGCGATTGTGCGCGGCACTAAAGGCGCGCTGGTTCAAATACCTGAAGAGTTAGAAGCGAAATCACAAACTACAGGAGTTGTTCAGATTCCATTCTATGGACGAATTGCTGCAGGCAGTCCAATTGAAGCCATCAATGATTCCCCTGAGTATATTCAGGTCCAGGCAGATATGGTTTATGGTGACTGCTATGCGTTGCAAGCTAAGGGAGACTCCATGATCGAAGAAGGCATTTGGGAAGGAGATCTGATCGTAGTTCGCCATTGCGAGGAAGCAAGACCAGGACAGACCGTGGTGGCGCTAATCGATGGAGCATCTGCAACGGTAAAAAAATTTTTTCGGCGGGGACATAGAATAATTCTCGAACCTGCCAATCAACGATTGCGGCCATTCTCATATAAGCCAGAGCAGGTTCAAATTCAAGGCGTGGTATATGGGGTTATTCGTCGTTATCCTAAATGGTAATAGATATTCCGATAAGAAGGGAGTCTTTATGAAAGTATATTTTATCGAGTTCGATGATGATGCAGGAACGACTGCCTATTGTCAGAGAGAAGAAGCTACTAACATGCTGAAGCGGATGCTCGATCGCCTTAGAGTTGAAGAAAGAGTTACTATTATTGGGCCTGGTGATAAAGTTACCATAACAGCTAAAGAGGTTTCGAAGCAGGATTTCAAAACGATGCAAGAACAATCCGCAGCATGATCAAACAACTTATAACTTGATATAAAACAAACAGTGTCAACCCGTAATGATAATAATAGACGACACACTAACTCAATATTTCTTTAAACTCTAATGCGGGTTGGGCGCACCCTGATATTAGCTTTTAGCGATTGATATAATTCGATCTCTACACCTTCATGCCATAGATGAACTACTATCCCATATTTCTGTTTGGGTGGAAGCCCTGTAGGAAAGCGCCTTTGACAACCTACAAGTAGATGAAAGGCAGGGATATTATCACCCTCAGCGATTCTTGGACTGGTCGAACGCGTCCAGATCTTCCTTCTAACTTGTAAAGTGGAATACTGAACTCTGGTTCTAGTCGGTCGCAAGCCAACATCGGCCCAAGAAGGCAGTTGAGGCGATTCTTCCCCGGTAAACCTGGATCTATATTCTTGAACCTGATCGGTAGTAAGCCCTTGTAATACCTCAAACCACATTGTACGAGCTAAATACTCGCGGCGTCTCGCACGTACCGGCGGATCAAAGGCAAGGGAGACAGTGATACCACGTTTTCCCCTTAAAGAATAAAAAGTGTTTGGTAGAGGTACACGATAAATATGTAATTTATCTTCTTCAACCTCATCCATCGCCACCAACCTAACATGATTTGTAGTAGACCAAATCAGATTATCTGTTTGACAAAACCCATAACCAATAAGACGAAGAATATTATCTTCATCATTATCCTGGAGGACTCCATCTGGTTTCACAGTCGCGCTACCAACCAAGGCACGGATTAGGTTCGCAGAGGGCTGCGACACGAAGTTGCATATATATTTGTTATGAAGAGAGCAAATAGCAATCAACATAACCTGATGTTCTACCATCAGTATCCTACCAAGACATGCGATTGGAGTAATTCGATGGTATGAAG
>JBFLVQ010000968.1:0-3054 GCA_040758525.1 Acidobacteriota bacterium | reverse complement strand
GGATTGCTTTGCCAATTTCCCAATAGAGATGAACTAACTCCGCATTGACGGCCAGCGCCGCTTTTACCTGAGCTTGGCGGATCTTCTCTTTCAACTCGGCAAGTAACTCGCCATAGCTGCCATCAATTGTTAATCGATTATCACTTGTCACAATACTCAATCCTCTTTTGTTAATTGTTCGACAGCCTACTTTATAAAAGTTTTTCCATAATCAGGTAGGTAGGATCAGAATATCCTTGATGGCTACGGTATTCGATGACTCGATAGCCGAGTCGTTGATAATAAGTATGCAACTGGTCGAGTACGATTCGAACTCCCAATCGCACACCCGGCAATGCTAACTCTCTGGCTTTCGCTTCCAAATAAGAGATAAGCGCCCGGCCAATCCCGGCTCTCCTAAATTCCGGCAATACTGCGAGCCGGCCAAAGTGGAGATAGCCATCTTTAATCTCATAGAAGACTGAGCCGGCAACCGTTTCTTCAACTATCGCTAAAACAACCTGAGAGCTTTGCAGCTTCTCCAACACAGATTCAAGGTTCTCTTTATGAACACCAGAGGGAGGATCAAGCTTGCCGCGATACTCTTCAAAAGCCGCCTGCATTACTGCCAAAATGGCTGGCGCATCTTTAGTAGTTGCTTCTTGAAGCATTACTGACTTCATGATGGTCTATTGCCTGGTTAATATTATACCCTCTTTATTACCCTCTTTTAAGGGTAGTACCCTTTTTCCGCCAAGCAGCGCCAGGCCCACGTCCCAGGCATTCTACTTTTCCTGCTTCTTTAAGTGCTTTTAATACCTTTCTGATCATATCTCTGCTTACACCAGGATTTACTTTTTCCAGATCTCCAAGCGTAAAATTTTCCATAGTTTCAATGGCTGCTTCGATTAAAGCTGTCTTGGCGCCTTTTGGTGAGATTGTCTGATGAACTCGGTTTTCAAACTCTTGATAAGCCAACTTAAAGATATAGAGCAGGTAATTAATAAAATGCCAGGGATCATGCTTGCCTTCATGCCACCCTTGAGAACTGAGTTCCAATGTTTCGTAGTAACGTTCTTTATGCTGCTCGATCAATCGCTCAATACTGATGTATCGACCAACCTCATAACCGAGTTGATATGATTGTAGTAATGCCAGTAATCGCGAAACTCTACCATTACCATCTCGAAAAGGATGAATGCATAAGAAATCAAGATTGAATGCTGCCAATGCAATTAATGGATGAATCCAACGTTCAGAGAGGCTGCGTCGCCATAATTCAATCAACTTGCTGATAAAATCAGGGGTATCAGTGACAGCGACGGTTTTGAAGCGAATTCTCTGACGACCATCAAGATATTTTTCTATAATATCGCTTTCATGCTCTTTATATTGTCCAGCGTCTCCAATCTCAGCTCGTGAAAGATAATGAAGACGCAGAAATAATTCTTCATTTATCTCCAAGCTCTTGCCTTGCTCGTGAATTAGTTTGAGAGCATTACGATATCCTCGCACCTCTTCTTCATCACGATCATGGAGCAGCTTGTTGCCAAAGATTACTGTGCCAATACGAGCTTGATCTATCTCTACTCCCTCAATTCTATTCGAAGAGATAGCACTCTCAATCAGTGCATGTTCTCTCAAGACTTTAAGTATCTGTGGAGATTGTTTGGTAAAGAGTTCTTGTTTACCACGCGCTTCGCCAAGATCCCCCAAATACCATCCAGTTATTGCAGGGATTGATAATACTTTCTTCTCAAATTGTTGGAGAGTTCTCATCTTTGGTTGCTAACATGCAATAAGTTCTAATCTAGTTTCAGCCCTAAATAATCACAAGGAGCATTAGTTAAATCTTGATCAACGCCAAGATAGACTTCTGTTGTTTTAATACTGCTATGACCGAGTGAGAGTTGAATCTGTTCGAGTGCAGCTCCGCCCTTGTGAGCTAGCTTTGCGAATGTTCTGCGAAGATCATGTGGAGCTACCTCAACGCCGATCTTTTCAGCATATTCAACTACGATGTCTCGAATCGCTTGCGGCGTCATCCCTTCACCGTATACGCGCCCGCCTTTATTGATGCTCAAAAATATTTTGCCTTTTCTAATGCCAACCAATCTCAGCCATTCATCAATGGCAGCTTTAGCCCAATTCGGCATTGGCACCGAGCGGATTTTATTGCGCTTGCCAATTAGATCAATAATAACCCAACGGCCTTCCCTCTGTTGAATGTGCGATATCTCCATTTTCGCTGCTTCTGTTCTTCTTAATCCACAGCCAATCAGCAAAGCCAATATTGCTCTGTCGCGCACACCTTTTAATGAACTTAAGTCAGTGGCATTCAGGATCTCTTGAGCCTGTTGTTTAGTGAGCCAGTTCCCTGCCCGGCGGCCTTCCTGCCGTACTCCTTTCACTGATCTGATCACACTGGCGGTCTGTTGATCGAGACCTCCATTATCGGCAGCTTCTGATACCAGCTTGCGAATAGCAGCGAGCCGCTGATTTATCGACGATGGTGAAAGTCCGCTATCTCTTAAATTGGCAACATAGCTTTGAACCACAGCTTTATTGAGTGGCGGTCGGCCATTCTCTTCGTGCCAGTAGAGAAAATCTTTCAGCGCCCGTTCATAAGCTCGCCTGCTATGCTCGCTCGCCAATGAATCGAGTACGACCTTTATTACTTTGGCTTGGCCGGTAAACTGATCTATCCTGATAATGGTTTCTTCAGCCATATAAAACTCTTCTGAGAGCTTGTAATGCCTTTTTATGTTTTTCTTTTGGCATTCTCTCCAGGTTTAGCATTTTCCATTTTACTGCCGGGAGTAGATCGATACCTTCAAAACCCAGCAATGACCAATTCGGCGCTTTGGCTTTGAAAGATAATAAGAATTGCTTCTCTTCATCTGTCAAACCAGTTTTAATGACCGTTATCAATTGTTCTCGCACATCTTCCAATTCTTCGACTGTAATGGGTATTTCTGTCATGTATCGGAATTCATTCTGAAAGATGCCACGTATATCAATGTGTGTCGGAGCTATCACTTCCGATATTGGACGGTTATGACTGATGAGGTAGAC
>JBFLVQ010000967.1:0-3059 GCA_040758525.1 Acidobacteriota bacterium | reverse complement strand
TGATTATCAATTCTACCAATGAACTCGATATTGCCATCAGGCAGGAAACGAGCCAGGTCACCACTGCGATAGAGTCTGCTGCCTGGCTCAGTACTGAATGGATTAGGAATGAACTTCTCTGCTGTTAGCTCGGCTCTATTGAGATAGCCTCGTGCTAATCCATTCCCACCAATGTGGAGTTCTCCTGCTATCCCTATTGGTACAGGATGCATTCGCCTATCCAAAATATAGACTTGAGTATTTCCTATCGGCTGTCCGATTGGAACAGCCAAACCAGCCGATACACTGTCAGCGTTAGATTCGAATATTGTTGTGGTTATCGTGGTTTCTGTTGAACCATAGGCATTATGCAGACTAATCTCTGCTCTATTCAAGTTGTTCCACTTCCAGAGAGACTCTCGCAAGGCTTTCTCGCTGCCGAATACGATTAGTCGTAGCTGTGAAGGTAGTGTCTGTTCTGTCTCGCTCAACCAGTTCACTAGCTCTTGCCAAAAGCTGGCAGGCAGGTTCAATACACTGATCTGTTGGCTGCTAACAAACTCAAGAAAGTTTGATAGCGAGTCCAATGTCTGCTGTTGACGAAGTATCACCATTGCACCAACTGTCCAACCAGGGAAGATCTCTTCTCCAGCAACATCAAAACTTAATGATGCAAATTGTAGCAATCTATCAAGGTTGCTGAGATTGTATCTGCTAGCGATGGCAAGGCTATGGTTGACCAGACTGCAGTGTCTGACCATCACACCCTTGGGTCTGCCAGTCGAGCCAGATGTGTATATTACATAAGCGATATTGTCACTGCTTACATAAGCATTAGGATTGGTTGTTGGCACATCAATAAAATCGTTCCATTGGTCTAAGCAGACAGTAGATACTTGCTGCTGTGGTAGAGTAGAGAGCAGGTCTCTAGTAGTAAGCAGTACCGAGATGTTGGTGTCGTTGAGTATGAAAGCAAGCCGTTCGTAAGGATAGCTAGGGTCGAGGGGCAAATAAGCAGCACCTGACTTAAGCACAGCTAACACTGCAACCATCATCTCAATGGAGCGTTCAAGGTATATTCCCACTATCTTCTCTGCACCTACTGCTAGACTCTGTAAGTGATGAGCAAGCTGATTAGCACGCTGGTTCAGCTCAAGGTAGGTTAGCTGTTGATTGTCGAATATCACAGCAATGGCTTGAGGTGTACGTTCAACCTGAGCTTCAAATAGTTGATGAATACAGAGGTCTTGAGGATAAACTAGCTTGGTGTTATTCCAACCAATTAGTAGTTGATCACGCTCCATTGCGCTTAACAATGGTAAGTCAGCAATGGGTAGAGTAGGATTTGTTGTAATTGCCACTAACAAGTTCTGGAAGTGTTCCAGCATACGAGTGATCGTGGTGGCATCAAATAGATCTATATTGTATTCCAGATCTGCCAACAATCCTGATTCTGAATCTATCAATGATAGGGTTAAATCAAACTTTGCTGTGTTAGCTTCAACCTCCATAGGAAGAAATGTTAAGTTAGTAAGATCTCTAGCTAGTTCTGGAGGACTTTGCAATGCAAACATCACTTGGAACAGTGGAGTACGACTCAAGTCTCGTTCTGGCTGTAGTTCCTCTACCAGCTTCTCGAATGGTAGATCCTGATGTGTGTAAGCAGCCAGTGCAACTTCTCTCACTCTCTGTAACAGGCTCTTGAAACTCTCATCTGCTGATAGTTTAGTACGCAAAACTAGTGTGTTAACAAAGAAGCCAATCAGCTTCTCAATCTCAATATGATTACGATTAGCGATAGGTGTACCTAAACTAATGTCACACTGTCCGCTGTAACGATAGAGTAACACATAGAAGACACTCAACAAGGTCATAAACAAAGTCATATCTTCTTCTCGGCTTAGTGACCTTATTGCAGCAGTTAAATTTTCTGTCAGTGTAACTACTTGATGAGCACCTTGCAGAGACTGCATCGAGCGTCTTGGGCGATCAATAGGTAGTTGTAATGGCGATATATCAGTAAGTTGGTTCTTCCAATAAGAGAGCTCTGCTTGCAACACTTCTGCTTGTAGCCATTCACGTTGCCAATGGGCAAAGTCAGCATATTGAATGGGCAAGGCTGGTAGTGTGCAGGGTTGATCATTAACAAAAGCCTGATAAAGCTGTGACATTTCCTCGATGAAAATACCAGTAGACCATCCATCTGAAACTATGTGATGCATAGTGAAGAGCAGGATATGTTCTTCCTCATACATTCTCAATAACATAGCTCGTAACAATGGTCCTTGACTGAGGTTGAATGGTTGCTCTGACTCATCAATGGCTAATCGATATGCTTGCTGCTCTCGTTGAGCTTCTGATAAGCCTGTTAACTCTACAACTGACAACAATATTGTTGCTGTGTCAGCAATAACTTGAACTGGTTGATCATTGACACAAGCAAAAGTAGTACGTAACACTTCGTGACGAGTTATTATCTGATTGAAGCTCTTCTCTAATGCTATGACATCAAGTACTCCATTTACACGCACTGCAGTAGGTATATTGTAGGTTGGGCTATTAGGTTCTAGTTGATCAAGAAACCATAGTCGCTGTTGTGCAAACGAGAGCGGTAGGTGTTTATCTCTTGAAACCGGTAATAGAGGTACAGTTGATAGTCCATGTTTTGCACGGCAAGCTACTTCAATATTTTTTGCTAGACTAGCTACTGTAGGCGCTTCGAATATATCACGCAATGGCAGCTCTATTTGAAAACGTTCCCGTAGTCGCGAGGCAAGCTGTGTAGCTAACAGTGAGTGTCCACCCAATTCAAAGAAGTTATCATTGCTGCCTACTTGTTCAAGCCCCAGTAGTTTAGAACAAATTTGTGCTACGATATCTTCAATAGGGTTATGAGGGGCTATATATTCTGTTTCTGTTGTAAGCCTCTCCTGTTCAAGCAAAGACAGTGCATTACGATCAATCTTACCATTAGGTGACAATGGTAGTTTGTCTAACACAACGAAAGATGATGGTACAAGGTAGCCTGGTAATTGTTCTTGTAGCGAATTACGCAAGTAAGGTATTAAATAACGTACAGC
>JBFLVQ010000966.1:0-3060 GCA_040758525.1 Acidobacteriota bacterium | reverse complement strand
TGATCGGCACTAGGTACATAATAGATCATCAACAATATGCCGGTGATAAGCTGTTGGCTAAAGACAAACAACAAGCCACTGCCGAAAATATAAGCCCAACGCGCTCCACCTGGGATCTCCTCATCTAAAAAAGCAGCCCAGAGACTAGCGACCCCTGTGCGCTCATCAAGCCATTGCCATACTGCTTTGCGCTGCGTCGTTAACAAGCCCACACTCTTCTCCTCCAGCAAAATTGAGATACTTGGCAAGTGGCTATCAGGCAAGAGGAATCTTCTCTGCCACACCACGTTTGAAGTTCTGATATCTTACTTCTACTTGATTGTTGTTGATACGATAATCGAGCCGGTCTAAATCACGTGGGGTAGGTCCCGCCACACGATGACCATCCTCTTGCCATTGGCTGGAATGGCAGCGACAAATAAAGCTTTTTGGCTCATGGCTAATAGTACAACCCTCATGTGGACAGACAGCGGAGAAGATATCCACTGACTGACCGCGCCGTACTACCCAGACGGCTTGTTGAGTATTGGTCTCCATCCAGCCTGTATGCTCTGTAAGGGTAAGATTATATTTGGTGGGCTGGCCTTCGGGAACCTGATCTAAAGAGACAAGCACACGCCAATCATCTATACGGGTATGTGCTCCTTTGAAGGCAGGAAATATTGCGAATAGACTGCCTGTTGCCGCCATCACCAAGCCGATCAATCCTGTGAAGAGCCAGGCCAGCGTGCCGAGAAAACCGCGCCGTGAGACCTCTTCTGTTCGTGCTTGTCCTATATTACGCGACATAGATTCGCTCTCTATTCCTAATAATGTTGTGGTCGGAAAACAACCTGATGCAGGTTAAGTTAAGCTTTCAATCACCGTCCTATTTTGTGTTGACAAGCCGCTTACGTCAAGACACTTCTGCACGATTATTGAGACCGTTTCCAAGTAGGTGAAACCCGGAAAAAACTCTGCCCACGTGGTTGACAAAGGCTAATGCAAGAGTTAAATTAGCTTTTCGTCACAATGCGGGAGTAACTCAGCGGTAGAGTGCAACCTTGCCAAGGTTGAAGTCGCGGGTTCAAATCCCGTCTCCCGCTTCATAGTAACGCCTGATTGGCTGAATGGCGAAGGCAGATATTGACTGTCTTCGCCGTTTGAGTCTTGCCCGCAGCCCATAAGGCGGTGTAGCCAAGTGGTAAGGCAGAGGTCTGCAAAACCTTTATACGACGGTTCGAATCCGTCCGCCGCCTCCAAATACTCTCACTAGATCATTTCCCTACTAAAATACCCTGATTGCTGTGATTATCTATTCTCTCAGATAGTATGCTAAGATCGACTATATAAGGAGAATGAGAATTATGAGTGTAAAAGCTTTTGAAGCAATAGTAGAGAATGGGCAAATAAGATTGCCGGTAAATATTAAGCTTCCAGATAAGACGAAAGTATATGTTATGGTTTCAGAAGAGGACGTGGTGAAAGTGTCTTATGTTGGTAGCCCTCGATTGGCAAGGCCAGAACAAGCATCAGACTTCAAGATGGAGGTAGTTGATCAAGAGTAGTATGCCTAGCCTCAACATTGTACTGAAGCTCTTGGCATCATCATCGATTCGACACAGCAATATGAGTTATTGAGTTTTGATGGTAAAAGAAGATCAGCTTCCGCTATTAAGATTGGATATAGTCTTTTTGAACAAGATTTTTAAGGGACAGTTTCTATTGATCGAACAGGATTGAGGAATTTTAGGGAGAAATATTATTAACCATTTGTCACTAGTACTTGATGGACCGCGCCTAATCTGGCACGAACAAAAGTAAAAACTATCCGTCCGCCGCCTCCAAATACTCTCACTAGATCCTTCCTTAATGAAAATAGACATAGAAGACTTCTAGTATAACTACCTATCGTCACAGAATATGCTAAGATTGGCTATATGAATGTAAAAGCCTTTTGCATCCATGGTAGAGATGAAGAGATCAATTTCGAAGAAATCTACAAAAACTGCTCTTATCAAGGCTGATCAGCCACCTGCAGCACTGCAGGGGAGCAAAGAGATCAATCACCTGTATGAGCGTGTGCGCGAGATTCTCGATGTTGCGCGTCAGCGTGTCTCACGCAGCATCAATGTCGAAATGGTACAGGCTTACTGGCTGATTGGACAGGCCATTGTCGAGCATGAGCAAAAGGGTAAAAAGCGTGCCGGATATGGCGAGCAATTGATAGAGTCATTATCCCAACACTTAAAAGCTGAAGGAATCAGCGGCTTCAGCAAAAACAATCTATGGTATATGCGACAGTTTTATTTGACCTTTCCTGAAAAACTCCACGCACTGCGTGGAGAATTAAGCTGGACACATTACCGATTGCTTTTGAAAGTCGAAAGCTCTGAAGCTCGCGCTTTTTATGAAGTCGAGGCTGCTGAAGGCAACTGGTCGACGCGAGAGTTGGAGCGGCAGATTACTTCTTTCTTCTTTGAGCGTACTGCACTATCAAAGCAGAAACGGCGGATGCTGCAAAAAGCAAGAGAGGAGAGCGAAAAATACTCACCGCAAGATTTTATCAAAGATCCATATGTGTTGGAATTCTTGAATCTACGTGAATCTTCCCACTTAACTGAATCGAAACTCGAAAAAGCATTGCTAGATCATTTGCAGGAGTTCTTACTCGAACTTGGTAAAGGCTTCTGCTTCGTGGCCAGACAGCAGCGTATAACGATTGATGGCGATCACTTTTATATTGACCTTGTGCTCTATAACCGTTTGTTGCGTTCGTTTATTCTCGTCGATCTAAAACTCGGAAAGCTGACTCATCAAGATATTGGCCAGATGCAGCTTTATACAAACTACTATAGCCGAGAGATGCGCGAGGAATGGGAAAATCCTACCATCGGAATACTGCTGTGCGCTGATAAGAACGATGCAGTAGTGCGCTATACATTACCCGAAGGCGAGCAGAGTATATTTACGGCCAGGTATAAGCTCTATCTGCCAAGCGAAGAAGAGATTGTCAACGAGATCAAACGAGAGCAGGAACAATTATTACATTACGAAAGAACGAAAGTATAGAATAAGTCT
>JBFLVQ010000965.1:0-3065 GCA_040758525.1 Acidobacteriota bacterium | reverse complement strand
GTTTCGGATAATTTTATGAAAATCATTTTTGGCTCCTCCTTCTTAGCTTTTCCTCTATACCTTATCTTTCCATTTTGTAGCTTGCACGTAGCGATCCATTGTGCTAAATGCTCAGCAATAAGATAGATTGGTTGGAATATTCCATAACAATTTATAAATGGAATAGGAAAATATTCACATTCCGATGTATCTTTTTCTCCGAGGAAGCACCTGTTTGCCAGTAAAAATCTAAAGAAATTATCACGACTAATCATGTGGTATATCTGTTGCTCTAATCTCTGATCAATTTATAGATGTAACATCTTGAAGCAGTTGTGCGAGCCTAAGTTCAGGCTTTTGTGAGGGCCATCCTAAATATGATTTGAGGTATCTATGAACACTACATCACAACTGATTTTACCAATGGATGCTAACTCTGAAGCAACGATTTTGCACTCTAAACCTGAGCGCTTTCGTGTGCTCGATCATGATTGCTTTGACGTTATTGTAGTTGGAGCAGGTACTGGTGGATTAACAACAGCAGCGCTACTTGCAAGACGAGGCTATAAGGTGCTTGTGCTTGATCGTCACTATGTCGTAGGTGGTAATGCTACGGTATTTCACCGTCCAGGCTATCAATTTGATGTTGGTCTGCATTATTTAGGAGATTGTGGGCCTAATGGTAGTATCCCTCGCATCCTACATGCAACAGGTATTGATGATATTATCTTCCGTGAACTTGATCCTGATGGCTTTGACACATTAGTCTTTCCTGATTTTACATTCCCTGTGCCCAAAGGAATCGAAAACTTTCGTGAGCGATTGATTACTTATTTCCCCAAGGAAGAGCAGGGTATTAATCGCTATATCGATCTTCTACACAACCTCTGGTCATTGCAAGGAATCGGCAATGGTTTCTTGCATACACTGCGCTTACTCTGGCAAGCGCGTCGAGTGTTTTGGTACCGCAATATTACACTAAAGGAGTTTCTCGATACCTGTACTACTGACAAGAGACTAAGCGCCGTTCTTGCTGCGCAGAGCGGTTTATATGCGCAACCGCCAAGCCGTGCTTCTTTAATGGTTCACGCTTTTGTTACAATGTCGTATCTAACAGGTGCTTACTATCCTATTGGGGGTGCTCAAGTGATCTCTGATCGACTCGCACAAGTGATTGAGCAACACAAAGGAAAGATATTGCTGATGTCTGAAGTCACTCGCATTATCGTTGAAAACGGACATGTTACGGGTGTCGAGTTGAAAAGCCCACATCTTGGAAAGCTAATTGTGCATGCCTCAGTAGTAATCTCTGATGCCGATCTTAAACATACCTTGCTTGACTTAGTAGGACCAGCTTATCTTCGTGATAAAACCGTGCAGAATACTCGTGCTTATCAGATGTCTCCCGCTTTCGGAGTAGTATTCCTTGGTATTCAGCGAGACCTACAAGCTGAAGGTGTTCCTAATACTAATTATTGGATTCATCCAAATTATGATCAGGAGCAAGTATATATAGAAGCTTGTGCCGGACGATTCTACCCTAAACCATTCTGTTATGTTTCCATTGCGACATTGAAAGATCCAGACAATCCAAAACTTGCCCCACCAGGTGTTACTAATATGGAATTAATGACAATCGTACCCTCACAGCCAGAAGCCTGGGGAAGTAGAATGAGCGAGATTATCAATGGTACTTACCGAAATAATCTTAAATACATAGAAATGAAGGAAGCATTGGCAGCGCGACTGCTCAACACGGTCGAGTCTGTCTTTCCTTCGATTTCAAAGCAGGTTGTCTTTCAGGAAGTAGCTTCTCCAATGACCCATACACGATTTACTGGCTCGACAGGTGGTAGTGGCTACGGTATTGCGCTAATCCCTTCTCAATTTTTGTTGAAGCGTCCAAGCAGCGCGACTGAGATAAAAGGTCTCTTCCTTTGTGGTGCAAGCACTGTTAGTGGCCATGGTATTGCGGGAACAATGTGGTCTGGTGTGTTGGCTGCCTCGCGCTTGGCAGGAATGGAAATACTCAAGGATGTCAGAGGCAAGCTGTAGCTTAATTAAGTAAAGCAAAATCAAAAAATCCATTGCATCAAAACATATAAATATAGAGCATTCGCCTGGCTCTAAACTTCGTGAAGAAAATAGTCCTAAGAAAATTTTCTCACAAATAGTAGGAAAATTTCCCCTTATAACCGCTCTGTTTATTAAAACCCTCTATTAACAATATAAGTAAACAGAGAACGGTTGGAATGCCAGTTGCGTTAATAACCTTGCTTGCTTATCACTATCAACCTGAGGTAGGAGGTGCTGGATGGCTCATCATAAACAACTCTTCTTTAGATCAACCGCGCGTGAAAAGATTCTGCGCGGAGCAAGCGCTCTTGCCGATGCAATACGTGTTACTCTCGGCCCAAAATCTAAATGTGCCCTAATTGAAAAGAAGTTTGGCAAACATATTGTCTGTAATGACGGAGTTACTATTGCAAAAGAGATAGAGTTAGAAGATCGAGAAGAGAATCTCGGCGCACAGATGATCAGAGAGGCGGCCGAGCGTACTGGCGATGCTGTCGGAGACGGCACCAGCACTTCCACGATTCTGGCTTACACAATCCTTTCAGAAGGCGTTCGTAATGTTGCGGCAGGCGCCAGCGCTATTGATCTTAAGCGTGGTCTTGATCGTGGTCTAAAGGTCGCTGTAGAAACTCTACAAACTATCTCTCGTCCTGTTGAGAGCCGTAGAGAGAAGATCCAGGTTGCCACTATCTCTGCACATAACGATCCATCCATTGGTGAATTGGTGGCAGAAGCATTAGAAAGGGTTGGCCCAGAAGGAGCGGTATCGGTCGAAGAGGCCAAAACTACTGAAACAACACTTGAGGTAGTGGAAGGAATGCAATTCGGTAATGGTTATCTCTCACCATACTTCATCAATGATGCTGAAAAGATGGAAACAATTATTAGCGGACTCGGTGTTGGCGCAGGACTTATGTATATCCTTGATCCAAACAAAGGCAGACGTCGTCGTGCATTAGCCTGTGATCAAGCGGTTCATCTACTTACCAAAGCAGCCAACACGATTGAAA
>JBFLVQ010000964.1:0-3078 GCA_040758525.1 Acidobacteriota bacterium | reverse complement strand
TCCGCTACTGCTCGATCAACTATGTCTCTGGCATCTGGATCAGTAGCATTCTTGCCCAATTTCCAAGCCCGCTCCCAAGCATCTAACGCCTTCAAAAAATAGCCTGTGCGGCGATAGACAATGCCCAGATTGGTAAGTAGCGATATACGCCAAGCTGATTGTGGATGCTGTGTGAGAAATTGCTCTAGCGCAGCGGTGTCTTCAGGATTACCATTCTCAACATTTCGAGAATAAGCAAGGATAGCTTGTGCCAGAGACTGATTCTCCTCAACCAATGGACTACCATTCACCATAGTTAGTGGTTCTTCAAATATGCGAGCATATTTGAGCTCTTCATTAGTGGGTGGTATAGAGAAGGTGGGCCATACCAATATTGGGGCTGGTGGTGGTGTTGCCGCATTAATATTGGCTTCTGTTATGGTTGAAGTATTAACATCGATAGTCTTTCTTTCACTACTGATGCTGTTGGTTCGAGCCATTACTGGCAATATACCAAATATCTGTATGATGACTAATAATATTATAGTAATTTGCAAGATTGCTTGAAACCACTGGTTCTGGTGGATATAAGACCGAAGGTGCTGCAATTCGATGAGAAGTGGGCATTGATCTACAAGAAGCAGAAAAATGTGTTGATTACAGATGATGAGTTGGAAGTAGGCGACCATTGGGCTTGTAACTGCATCGATCCACAAAGCAAACTGCTCATTTCTTTAGTGCCTGGCAAAAGAACGGCTGAAAATATTCATCAGACACTTAGCGATACAGCCTCTCGTTTGGCTAGCAATTGTCCGATTCCAGCGATATTTACAGATGGAGAGGATGCCTATACTGATGCAATACTTTTTGCCTTTGGTAATCCTTACCCAGCACCACGCAGTAGTAATATTGGACGGCGACCCTTACCAATAATAAGAGTGCCACAAGACTTAATTTATGCCCAGGTTGTAAAACATCGTAGTGGCAGCAGGGTTAAAGAAGTAGAGAGGCGTCCCATATTTGGCAAAGGGAAACTTGATTCTATAGTAGAAGAACTTGGCTGGAGGAGAGCAAATACAAGCGCCATAGAGAGATTCAATCTCACAGACCGAACTCGTAATGCTCGCAAAACTCGCAAGAGCCTCAATTTCTCTAAGAATAGAAGAGCGCATGATGCTCAGAGCTTTATCAATGTTCTGCTCTATAATTTTCACTAGTGCCATCGCTCTCTCAGAATAAAAACCGAGCAGGACATTATCCATAGAACTCCTGCTCAGGCTGCAGGCATAGCTACAAAGAGATTTTCAGTGCTTGAATTGCTCCGCCTCAATCCCATTGCCTGTTGAAGCTATCTTTTGGTCTTTGATTTATTGGAAAAATTGGCTGGCTATTTCGGTAGCCATAGCGATAGCTTTCTTTCTATGCTCAACATTGCGCAGTTCTTTGTTGGGTTTTTTGGCCAATGGTAGCTATTTCTCGATCTGGGTTTGTATTTTGGGGCGATTCCTCGGTATTTCTTAAGGTTGATATAATCTCAGGAGACGACCAGTAATCGCACTTCTTCTTCACGTGTAAGGATACGCTGTCGTCGCTTTTCATCGGCCAAGCTGATTAGGCTGTCGCCTAGACTAAATGGATTCTTAAGTAATCATCCCTCACGATGTGCAATATTGAACATTCGCCGAAGTTTAGATAGATCTTTATTCACAAAATTCAGAGACATTTCTTTGCCATGTGCTGTTGGTGTGGCCAAGCGCTTAGCTTTGTAGCGTTCTAGATCGGCGTGTGTAATAGACCGCAATTTCCGGTCACCGAAAAATGCTCTTTCATTGAAGGTAATTTTTTCAGCCTTGAGAAATTTTTCTCCTTGTTGCTCAAGCTTGCGAAGAAGCTCTTTCTTGATATCCCTGGCCTGTGAAATATTGGCGGCTTTGCGCATTATCCAGCATCGCTTGCCGGTTTCATCTTTGAAGGTAATGCGTGCGGACCACTCGCCTTTTCTTTGAATGATCCCTGGTTCTTTTTGAATAACCCCTGGTTTTTTAGTTACTTTAGCCATAATCCAATACCACTTTCGATACCACCAAAAATACCACTTAGACCCCTTGTTCAGGCGAAATTGTATGAAAGTTGGCGAAAAGAGTCTATAGTTAAGTGATTATTAATAAAGAAGGTTAGCAATCAAGCGTAGCATGGCGAAAGGTGACGAAATTGACCAAGACGGCCTTCTAAGCTGTAGGTTAGTGGTTCGAGCCCACTTGGGCGCATTAGAATCAATAACTTACAGGCACACCTTAACAAAAATCCTAAAAATACCACTTTAAGATCAACAATAAACTCAACAAGAGAGTCTATCCTGCTAGGAAAAATGTCGTGAATACAGATTTACTCAGTACAATGAAGCCGAGAGGGATTGCTGGAAGCGATATAATCCCATAATATATGTGTACCTAATTAATCTTATGCGGCTGATTGCAGCATAATTAATAATGTAAGAGTACAGTAGAAAGATTCATCATGACCGCAAGCGAAAATAAGAAACTTTTACAACATGCCTTTGTAGAACTCTCTAAAGGTAATGGTAATCCATTTGTTGACCTTTGGGCAGAGGACTTCTCTTGGACAATTATCGGGACTACCAAATGGTCTAAGACGTATCGTGGCAAGCAAGCGGTACTCAATGACCTAATGAGGCCGCTCTTCTCGTTGTTCTCAAATCAATACACAAATACTGCTGATCGCTTCATTGCCGAAGATGATTACGTGGTTGTTCAGTGCCGTGGCCAGGTGATGACAAAATCGGGCAAGCCATACAACAACACATATTGTTACATTTGTCGTATGGTTGATGGCAAGATCGTAGAACTGACCGAGTATTTAGATACAGCATTAGTGGCATCTGCACTTGGTGATCCAGCTTAATAACTTGTAGAGACACAATATTGTGCGCTGACAACTTGCTCGCGCAATGCCAGCATAATAAATATCTGCCTGTCGTTTTGTCTCAGCCTAAACCCAATTAAATGATATTCAATAATGCGATATAAAGTTCTAACAGAAAATTAAAGTAAGGAGATTCTTATGTCTATTATTGCTGCT
>JBFLVQ010000963.1:0-3093 GCA_040758525.1 Acidobacteriota bacterium | reverse complement strand
AGCAAGGGATAGAGATGCCCGCGATTGTAGCAGTATCAAGAGACAGAGAGATACCGCTATCATTTGCACAGCAACGGTTATGGTTTTTGGATCAACTAGAACCGAATAGCGCTTTCTACAATATTCCCGCGGCGATAAGGCTGAATGGTCAACTCAATGTCTCTGCTCTGCAACAGAGCATCAATGAAGTAATTAAACGCCACGAAATACTACGCACAAGCTATCACAGCAGACAGGGTGAACCTCTGCAACTGATCTCGCCTTATCTGGAGATTAACCTGATTGTTGAACAAGTCGCTACACAAGTCCAAGCCCAGCAGGAGGCTATACTAGAAGCACAGCGTCCTTTTGACCTCAGTAAGCCACCATTGTTAAGGGTGAGACTGCTTCAACTTGGTGAGAATGAGCATGTGTTGTTGTTCACCATGCACCATATCGTTTCTGATGCCTGGTCAAGAACAGTGTTGGTAGGGGAAATAGCAACACTCTACCAGGCCTATTGTCGAGGAGAGATCTCACCATTGGCAGAACTGCCGATACAGTATGCAGATTATGCGCAATGGCAACAAGATTGGTTACAAGGTGATGTGCTGGAAAAACAACTCAGCTATTGGCGAAGAAAACTGGAGGGATTTTCTCCGTTAAAATTGCCGACAGATCATCCTCGTCCGGTTGTGCAATCTCATCGAGGCGCGAATGAATCTTTGCGGTTATCAGTAAAATTGGCTGAGAAAATCAGAGCATTGAGCCGGAACAATGGTGTCACGCCATTTATGGCAATGCTGGCTGCCTTCAAAACACTACTCTATCGCTACACAGGACAGTTGGATATAGTTGTCGGCACTGATATCGCCAATCGCAACAAAATCGAGACAGAAAAACTGATTGGCTTCTTTATCAATCTTCTAGTATTACGTACTGACTTAAGTGGTAATCCTTCATTCAAGGAATTATTGCAACGGGTGCGTGAAGTCACACTAGATGCCTATACATTTCAAAATCTTCCTTTCGAGAAGCTAGTTGCACAATTAAGCCCTGAACGGACACTAAGCCAGAATCCTCTTGTGCAGGTTCTGTTCGTTTTCCAAAACATTCCCACTCCAACCATAGAATCCCAGGATATTACCATTTCACCGGTCGAGTTCGAACCAGGCACTACTCGCTTTGATCTAGCTCTTTTCATACATGAAGATGCACAGGGAATGATGGCAGTGTTAACCTACAGCACCGATCTTTTCAATACCGAAACCGCCAGACGGATACTAGCCCAATTCCATACATTGCTTTCAAGCATAGTAGCGCAGCCCGACGTTTGTCTGAATGATTTGGAGATCTTCAGTGAGGTTGAGCAGAAACAGCAGATTGCCAAACAGCAACTACAAGAATCATACCTAGAGAAGTTAATACGGATCAAACCGAAGCCAATAAACTTGTCTGGACAGAAACTGGTAAAGACGAGACTACTGTTCCACGATAAGGAGCTGCCGCTAGTGATTGAGCCGGAGCTAGATGATATCGACTTGATCGATTGGGCGAGAAATAATACCGGATTTATTGAAACAAACCTTTCTAAATATGGCGCAATACTGTTTCGAGGCTTTAACATCAAAACTGAAGCTGAGTTTGAAAGTTTTGCTGCCTCGATCTGCCCAGATCTGTTTGGTGAATATGGTGACCTGCCTCGCGAGAGTATCAAAGGCAAGGTTTATGGTTCCACTCCTTACCCATCAGAACAGGCCATTCTATTCCATAACGAGAGTTCGCATCTAAACCGCTGGCCAATGAAGATATGGTTTTTCTGTATTAAAGCTGCGGAACAGGGTGGCGAGACACCAATTGTCGATTGTCGCAAAGTCTATCAATCGCTCGATCCTCATATCAGGGATAGATTTGCGGAAAAAGGGCTGATGTATGTACGTAACTACAGCAATGAACTGGATGTTAGCTGGCAACATTTCTTCCGCACCACAGAAAAGAGTATGGTGGAGGATTTTTGCCGCAGCAACTCGATCGATTTCCATTGGAAAGATGGAGATCGTTTGAGGACGAAGCTTATCCGGCCCGCAGTAACAAACCATCCAAAGACTGGGGAGCTGCTCTTCTTCAATCAAGTTCAGCTACATCACATCTCTTGTCTAGAGGCTTTCGTGCGGCAATCTATGCTGTCGCTGCTTAAAGAGGAAGATATGCCACGCAATGTTTATTACGGGGATGGCTCCATTATCGAAGATTCCATTATCGAAGCCATCCGTGAGATTTATGAAAAGCTTGCAGTCCGTTTTCTCTGGCAGGAAGGAGATATATTGATGCTCGACAATATGCTTGTCGCGCATGGCCGCAGTCCTTTTACAGGGACGAGAAAGATTGTTGTAACTATGGGGGAGATGACTCATGGAGCATAAATCTATCGAAGGGTTTCGTCTTTCACCACAGCAGAAAAGACTCTGGCTGTTGCAACGAGACAGCGTTGCTTTTCGTGCCCATTGCTCGATTCTGATCGAAGGCGAACTTAATGGAAGTGTGTTGAAAGAGAGCCTATACAGGATCATGCGTAGGCATGAGATTTTGCGCACAAATTTCTATCGGCCATTAGGGATGAAATTGCCTCTTCAGGTTATTGCTGAAGATCGTGTGCCTTGCTTACGAGAGGTGAGTCTTGTCGGATTATCACTGCAGAAACAAGAAGAGAGGCTGGAGAAACTCTTTATCACCGAGAGCGAAGCAGGTTTTAATTTTGAGCATGACGCGCTACTAAAGCTTATGCTTGTCTCACTATCGACGAGAAGTTTTGTGCTTATGATCACGTTACCCTCGCTTTGCGCCGATAGCTGGACACTCAACAAGTTTTTTGAAGAGATTGGTAGTACCTATCAGAACTGCTTGCAAGACGGTCCGCCTTTTGAGGAGACAATACAGTATGTGCAGTTTTCCGAATTTCAGAATGAGTTACTCCAGGCAGAGGAGGGCAGGATTTACAGAGAGTACTGGCAAAAGAAAGATCTTTCTGGATTTTCCCTGCTGAGCATACCTTTCGAGAAGAAAGCAGAATCGAGCGCAATTTTCTGCCCTGAACGAGTTATTTTCGATATTGAT
>JBFLVQ010000962.1:0-3095 GCA_040758525.1 Acidobacteriota bacterium | reverse complement strand
TCTCGGATGATGAAAATGATCAATCTGCTACCCCAGATGCCTTTGAAGTACTAAATTTTATTGCCGCAAAGCGACTCTCAGCCGGCCGGCTCACGGTTATTGATGCTACCAATGTACAGGCGGAAGCACGCAAGCCACTAATAGCACTGGCTCGTCAGTATCATTGTTTACCTGTGGCAATCGTTTTCAACCTGCCAGAAAAACTTTGTCAGGAAAGAAATCAACAACGCCCTGATCGCCAATTCGGTCCTCACGTAGTGCGGCAGCAGAGCCAGCAGTTGCGCCGCTCTTTGTCTGGTCTAATGCGCGAAGGGTTCCGACATGTTTTTACGCTCTCCTCAATTACAGATGTTGATGCTGCCGTGATTGAGCGCCAACCACTCTGGAATAATCTTAAGCATGAACATGGACCATTTGACATTATTGGTGATGTACATGGCTGTTTTGATGAATTACAGACATTGCTTACACAACTAGGTTATGAGATCTGGCATGATCCTGATATAGATCAATTCGGCTATCTAGTACGGCATACAAATGGGCGTAAAGCGATATTCTTAGGCGATCTGGTTGATCGTGGCCCCAATGTTACTGGTGTATTGCGGCTGGTGATGAGCATGGTCCAATCTAGTGTTGCGCTCTGTGTGCCTGGCAATCACGATATGAAGTTAATGCGTAAGCTCAAGGGAAACAATGTCCAGATCACACATGGATTGGCGGAATCGCTTGCCCAACTTGAACCTGAATCAGCAGAGTTCAAGCAACAGATCATCAAGTTCATTGATAGTTTGGTGAGCCATTACGTTCTTGACAATGGTAATCTTGTTGTAGCTCATGCAGGTATGAAAGAAAAATTACAAGGGCGTGGTTCTGGCAAAGTGCGTGACTTTGCTCTCTATGGAGAGACGACTGGCGAAACTGATGAGTTTGGTCTGCCCAGACGTTACAATTGGGCTACCGAATATCGAGGTAGCGCGATGATGGTTTATGGTCACACACCGGTGCTAGAACCGCAATGGCTCAATAATACAATCAATATTGATACGGGCTGTGTTTTTGGTGGCAAGTTGACAGCGCTACGCTATCCAGAAAAGGAACTAGTCTCGGTGCCAGCAGCACAAGTCTATTTCCAATCATCAAAGCCTTTTCTTAAATCGGAGGAGACAGCCACACAATTAACTGTACAGCAACAACATGATGATCTGCTCGATATTGCTGATGTTATTGGCAAACGTATTATCACAACACGTTTGCATCATAATGTCACGATTCGTGAAGAGAATACAATCACAGCTCTTGAAGTGATGAGTCGTTTTGCCGTCAATCCTAAATGGCTTATCTATCTGCCACCAACCATGGCGCCTACAGAGACATCTCGTGAATTAGGACTGTTAGAGCATCCTGCCGAAGCATTCTCATATTATCGTGAGCAAGGTGTCGGCAAGGTGATATGCGAGGAGAAACATATGGGCTCTCGTGCGGTGATTGTGATTTGCCGCGATGAGAATACTACACAACGTCGCTTCGGTATTGTTGATGAAGGAATAGGTATATGTTACACCCGTACAGGACGACGCTTCTTTGAAAATAGAGAATTGGAGACTCAGCTACTGCTGCGAGTGAATCAAGCCTTGACTACCTCAGGTGTGTGGGATGAGCTACACACAAATTGGATCTGTTTGGATTGTGAACTTATGCCTTGGTCGGCTAAAGCTCAGGAGTTGGTGCGTCATCAATATGCTGCGGTAGGTGCGGCGGCACGTGCCTCACTCTCAGAAGCGGTTGCAATACTTGAACAGGCCGCTCCTCGTCAGGCGGAGATTGCCGCAATGCTGACACGGTTCCGTAATCGCAAGCAGACAGCAGAAAAGTATGTTGAAGCCTATAGGCATTACTGCTGGCCAGTACGTTCACTTGATGATCTCAAGATTGCGCCATTTCATCTGCTTGCCAGTGAAGGCACAGTTCATACTGACAAAGATCATATTTGGCATATGCAGACATTGGCGAAGATCTGTTGTGCAGATACACAACTACTATTAGCCACGCCCTACACGATTGTTGATGTCAATAATACATCTAGTGTGGAAGCCGGTATTGATTGGTGGATGGAATTAACTGCACGTGGTGGTGAAGGTATCGTGGTTAAGCCTTTTGACTTCATTGTGCGTGGTCCTCGTACAATAGTGCAAGCAGCAATAAAATGTCGTGGCAAAGAGTATCTACGTATTATCTATGGTCCAGAATATGATGCCCCAGAAAATTTGACACGCTTACGTGTGCGAGGTCTGAGCGCCAAACGTTCATTAGCATTACGAGAATTTGCTCTTGGCATTGAAGCATTAGAGCGATTTGTAGGTGCTGAGCCATTACGTCGTGTGCATGAGTGTGTCTTTGGTGTGCTTGCGCTAGAGAGTGAGCCAGTAGATCCTAGACTATGAATTGAAAACGATCCAAATCAGCTATTTATCTAGGGAAAAGGCCTTCTGAGTGGCTTGACAGAAAAAGGTAGTATGGGATATCCTGAAACCCCGTGAAGGGAAATAGATCACAGGTTATTGTTGTTATTCCGGCCCGCTACGGCTCGACTCGCTTGCAGGGCAAACCACTCCTCGACCTTGCTGGCAAAACCATCATACAACGTGTCTATGAACAGGCTCTACAAGCTAAAACCGTCGATCATGTGTTGGTGGCTACTGATGATGAACGTATACGCGCAGCAGTAGCGGCTTTTGGTGGTGAAGCTGTAATGACTAGCGCTGCGCACCAGACCGGTACCGATCGTATTGCTGAAGTGGCAGGTGGATTAGCTGCAGAGATTGTTGTTAATGTACAAGGTGATGAGCCAATGATTGATCCTGTTACGATCGATCTAGCTGTCGAGCCACTCCTTACTGATCCTGCATTGATGATGAGTACGACTTGCGAGCCAATAGACTCGATTAAGGATCTATTTAACCCTAATATTGTCAAAGTAGTGCTTGATGACAATGGCAATGCGCTCTATTTTTCACGTGCTCCAATACCATTTCCTCGCGAGCTGTTTCAGCATGCACAAGCAGCAATGATTAATCTAGAGCAGTATGTTGAGCGTA
>JBFLVQ010000961.1:0-3097 GCA_040758525.1 Acidobacteriota bacterium | reverse complement strand
TAAAAGTAGCCATAGCAGTTGCGCGTTATTATGGCGCGCAACTTGCTGACTAAGCCGAATTTTGTCCTTACGCTAATAGCAGATTCCTCTAGCAATGAAAGCAGGTTCTATCCATTTAAGGAGATAAGTAAATAACTATGCGCCCAAGATCCTATCGTTTCCATATTTGCTGTACACTGATATTGAGCCTTTTGGTAAGTCTCTTGGCCAATCTATCAGAACTTCCTGAAAACCGACTGATTGCAATAAAGACACAAGCTCAGACAAGTCTAATTCCTGTGCTATTTGATAACACCAAAGCTGAGACGGCTGGCAATGCTGACTGGATTATAGACACCGATCAACCTACTCCTAGTCCTAACAATCCTACTAGTGAATCGAGTTGGTTAGGAGCAATCTCTGCTTGGGGAGTAGCACTAGTGAAGAGTGGTAAATATCGTGTCAGCACACTACCATCTACAGGACGTATTACCTATGGTGATAGCAGCAACCCACAAGACCTTTCAAAATATAAGATCTTTATTTTGCCTGAACCAAACATTGCCTTCTCTTCTGCAGAGAAGAGTGCCATTATCAATTTTGTCGAGAATGGTGGCGGACTCTTTATGGTTGCTGATCATATTAATTCCGACCGTAACAATGATGGTATTGATAGCCCACGGATCTTTAATTCATTGATGAATAGTAATCCACGCGGTATCAATAATATTTTTGGAATCCAATATGATCTCAACACTATCTCCAATGAAGATCCCTCCAATCTCACATCAGATGCTGGCGATCCGATCATACATGGCCCTTATGGCAGCGTTGCTGGCACAATTCTACGTGCAGGCGCCACGATGACAATTAGTACCGCTAGCAATCCCAATGTGCGTGGTGTGATCTTCCGTAATAGCTTTTCGAATACAGGTAATACGGGAGTAGTCTTTACACGTAGCCAATTTGGTGCTGGTCGTATTGCTGCTAGCGGCGATAGTTCACCAATTGATGATGGTACAGGACAGCCCAACAACAATCTTTTTAATGGTTGGAAGGATCCTGCTGCTACCAATGAGCAGCTCTATCTAAATGCTACCGAATGGTTGGCAGGTGGTAGCCTACAGCCAGGTTTCTCATTGGGTGTTTCACCTTCATCTCAAACTATCACAGCCGGTAGCTCAACTAGCTATACGGTCGCCATTACACCTCAGAATGGCTTTACAGGATCGGTTACACTCTCAGTAAATGGACTACCGATCGGTGCAACCGGCAATTTCACTGCTAACCCAATCAATGCTGGTCAGAGCACTACACTGACAATCAGTACTACTACAAGTGCGGCCACAGGCACTTTTATGTTCACGATTAGTGGCACAGGGAATGGCAGTACAAAGAGCACAACTGCTTCGCTGACAATCAACACCGCGACAATGGCAAATTTCTCTATTGCGCTTTCGCCAACCAGCAAGAGTTTAACTCAAGGGACAGCAACCACACTGACCGTCTCGACCACTTCGATAGCTGGTTTTAGTTCGCCTATCACACTCTCTGCTACAGGATTACCGGCTGGTATCACAGCCAACTTCTCAGCTAATCCAGTAAATCCTGGGGCTTCTTCAACAATGACACTGACCGCCAGTGGTACTGCTACAAAGGGAAGCGCTAATGTGACAGTGAGTGGCGTGGCCAACTCTTTAACCCGCACTGCTACACTCTCTTTAACAGTGACAGCAGGAAGTACAGAGCTGATTGTTAATGGTGATTTCGAGAACAGCTCTTCACCCTGGGTGCTAGGTGGCGCAACCTATTACAACACCAGTGGCGGATATCCACATAGCGGGGCAAAATATATACATCTAGGTAATAGTAATAATGCAACTGGTACAGCCTACCAGCAGATTACTATTGCTAGCACAGCGACATCTGCCAATCTTACTTTCTGGCTCAATGTTACTACTAATGAGACAACCACCAGCACACAGTATGACAATATGTATGTTGAGGTGCGTAGCACTTCTGGAGCCCTACTACGTACATTAGCGACCTATAGTAATTTGAATAGAGCTACCATAGGAGTCTACTCACAGAAAGGTAGTTTCAGCTTGCTTGATTTCAAGGGTCAAACGATCAGAATACAGTTTCGTGGTGTCAACGATTTCTCCTATCCTACCACATTCCGTATTGACGATGTTTCTGTTAAGTAGTTAAGAAGGCCGTAGAAAAGATCGATCTTCTACGGCCTTTTCTCTAAAAATCCGATGAATCAAAAGTCAATCTTAAAGCCACCGCCACTACCTTGACTAGGGAAGAAGGGTTTGAGTATACCGGCGAAGGCAGCCAGATTACGTGTTTGTAGATAAATATCACCAGGGCCAGTATATTCGCAGACATACCCTTCGCCGCTTACCATACTGCGGAAGAAACCCTGCTGGGAGGCTTTGCGCAATGTGTACTGTACCGTCGATTCGAAAGCAACGATATGTCCAGTATCGACTAGGTAACGTTCACCAGGCGCGAGTCGCTTATGGCGTATAGCGCCAAAACTTGATAGCAATAATGTGCCTATGCCCCATAGTTTGATCAAGAAGAGTCCTTCACCAGAGAAGAACGATTTTGCCCCACCAAATTTTAGATCCAGTTCAATTGTTGGTGCTGCCGCTAAAAATGAGCCGGATTGTACCAGGAACATCTGGTTGTTAAGTTCTAATCCTGTAATATCGCCAGGAGAACTGGGCGCCAGCGTCAACTCGCCAGGTCCGCCATGAGCAGTAAAAGTATTGATAAAGGCTGATTCACCTACCACAGCGCGTTTAAGCACACCCATCAGTCCACCTTGTGCTTGCGATTGCATTTCGATATTAGGTGTCATTGAGACCATCGCGCCTGCTTCTGCTTTAATCGACTGCTCAGGCTGCAGTGAGATAACAGCAAGTGCAAAGGCACTGCCATGCTCGATATTGTATTTCACTGTAGGCAGACTCTGTGCAGCCTGATAAGGCTGCTGATAGGGTGGCGGGAGTGGCTGTTGATATTGCTGCTGAGGTGGTTGTTGATACTGTTGTGGGGGTGGATAACCATAAGGCTGCTGTTGCGGATAACCTCCATAGTTAGGGGG
>JBFLVQ010000960.1:0-3109 GCA_040758525.1 Acidobacteriota bacterium | reverse complement strand
AATGCCAACCGCAAAACTGTTCTCTTCTCCAAAATAATAGCTGCCCCAGGCAAAAATAGATATGAATGATAACACAAATACGCTTATTGTAATTAAGCCTGAGATCACATGGGCAATGATACTTGCTTGCTCAAGAAAGAATCGTTTTAATCCAAAATATTGAGGATAAGCAGCATGATATGTATCATACTGTTTATCCTCAATATTCCTAATGTTATTACATCTAGAGCAATAGTTAGTTTGCGGGTTAAAGAAATCTGTACAATGGCATATTTCACATCGCTTTGCTAATGATTCAGATTTTATTTGCAATTCAGACATACGCTGATTATACCATCTTATCTTTCTATATAAATCCTCTTTACATTAATCGAAGTCGGTTATCGATGTGAAGGTGTGGTGCTAACCTCTCAGTACGGTTTTTTCGTCTTTAAGAATCATTTTTACGTCCCCTATTTGGTTTCTTTGACCCTCTTTGCAATTGCCTCATCTTAGTGTGTGAGTTTTCTATCTACAACAGTAAAACCATTAAGGAGAAACTATTGTGAAAAGCAGACTACATAGTAATGTTGTATTTTCGTGCACATTAATACTTGGGAGTTTGTTGGCGATAGCCACTCCTCAGAGTGCCGATAACAGGGTTAACAATCTCTTAACCAACAATCAAACCATTGATCCTCTCACTAGCTTTACCTTGCCATCCTTGGGTTGTCCTATGGCACATTGTGATCCACGTATGTCTGATCGCAATCTCATCACTGCTCCTGCGGGACCAGTTAATTTACGTTGGCGTGATATGAATATCGGTGGGGCACTTACTGGTCTGGGCTGTGCTTCCAATGGTAGTACCGTCGTCTGCGCATTGACCGATACAGCCCCTGGTGGCGGTGCACCGTATCCAGGGCCCTATATTATTGCTTTTGATGGTGACGGCAATCGACGTTGGGATTCAGGAAATATTATTAACTCGAACGCCTGGACATCTGCGCCAATGCTTGATAACCAGGGTGGTGCGATAGTTACCGATGATACGAAAATTGTACGCTTCGATACAAAAGGAAATGTACTATGGAATAGTCCTACACCCGGAGGGCTACCCATTAGCCCTACCATAACCAATAATGGTGCGATAGTGCTGGCAACAAAAGCAAGCGATGGTGCAACACAAGCGCCTGTCTCGGCTTATAACCCAGCTACCGGAGAACTGCTAGGCATTCTCAATATTACTGATAAGGGAGGCTTTTACGAAACTCTTAATACTCCTGGTGGACGTAATAATCGTGTCTATATCTCTACCCAACGGCGCTTACTAAATGGCGATGTAGATCCTAGTAATACAGGACAACTGTTTGCGGTAGAGATAGATGTTACCAACCCTAATCCAACACAACGTCTGCAAGTAAAATGGTCTTTTGAATATCGTAGCCCCAGTGGGGCCAGTCCATTGGTTATTAATGATGTGATCTATTTCGATGGCGCAGGTCTAACACCAGGTACTGCTCCTACAACCCCTTACTTTTTTGCTGTCCGCGACACTGGCAATGCACCAGTATTGGTATGGGCACGGCCATTAAATTCTAAAGTACCGGCTTCTGCGGCGCAGGACCCCCGCGGCGGCCTCTGGGTAATTCAACTAAATTATCCCTATTTACTACGCCTACATGAAACCAATGGTAGTATATTGCAGGTCTTGAATATTGATCAGATCGTTAATGAGCCGGGTTCATACATTCCATCATCAGCGATGAGTATTACAGGTACAAACTCGCATCCGGTGATGATAGTATCAGCCATTGCCAGTTTTATTCCTGATTCACCTCGCATTCTTGCCATCGATCTGACCTCTGTGCTAAGACCATTAAGATGGAAGTACCCACTGGATTGCTTTGGGCAATATCCCGTGTTAAAAGCTGCAGATGGTAGTACCGTAGTAGTATTTGCCACGGTTCGTAATGGTGTCGCAGCACTCTCTACAGTACAGTAAAAGTGTTATCAACAAAGTTGCCCGGCAATGTGCTAGGCAACTTTGTTGAATAGCTGGGCAAAGCTTTGTAGAACTTTGTTCTATGCTAGCCAAATAGCATCAAGTTAATCTGCTGCTTGGCAATCAACCGCAGGCTTTTGCCAAGAATGCTCATCGTACAAGAACTACCACTTCGTAAAATTATCCAACATTGATAGATTGCTTTTCTCTTACGACCATTCGCGTAACACGGAAAGCCGCAGAACTGACGTTTAAGATATCGTGAAAACTCGATTCTCATGGTGTTACCTTGACAAAATCTTAATAGATGTCAGGTTCACCATAAAATGAAAATTTCTGAACGTAAAATCAACCATTTTTCTTATTGGAAGATCCTGAACTAGAGGGTTTGATCACACCACTTAACGAACTGCAGATCAGTTTCATAAATGGCTCTCATTCGCCATCTGAACCAATCGCTTCAACTGGACATGAATCCATAGCCTCTTTGCACTGGTTGTATTCTTCTTCAGTTTCTGGTTGTTTATAGATATAAGAGTAGCCGTCCTGAGCCTGACGCGTGAAGTTACTTGAGGCAATATTACGACAGAAGTCACAATCGATGCATTCAGTATTCACATAGAAAGGACCACCAATATTTTCTGGATATTTATCGATCTTGTTTGCCATTAACAAAACTCCTCTTTATCGACAAGAAGTTATAGAACTGTTAAAACAGCTTTTCTGGATCTTGCTTTTTCCTGTTGAGAGTTTGATATTCGGGATTCTGTTTCCAACCAGTAAGCATTGCACGTAAATTATTCCACCCATTTAGTAAGACCATTAGTAAATGTCCAACAGTAAACAAGAGCAAACCTACCATAGTGAGGAAATGCAAGATACGCATGGTCTGGAAACCGGTTTTGCCCCAGATGAAAAAGCTCAACTGCGCAGGTTTGTAGAGCACAAACCCAGTTATTATTGCTAGTAAATAGAGTAGGGCAGTGATACTGTAAGCCAATTTTTGCAAAGCATTGTATGGTTGATTATGGTTTGGTTTGGGACCACGTAGAAAATAGTAACAAATCATAGGATAGAGCCTGGAGTAGTCACTGGGAGTAAATAGAACCTGTCGCCATCGACCGC
>JBFLVQ010000959.1:0-3143 GCA_040758525.1 Acidobacteriota bacterium | reverse complement strand
CAGCAGATATATTAAAGTTAAAGTCCGGGCGAAAGTCATAAGCGAGAGTAATTAGTGCGATTTAGACCAGGTATCGCAAACAGCATCATTGAACTGATTGGAAATACACCACTGGTCAGGCTTAATCGTATTCCTGAGCCAGAGTCGGCAGAGATTATCGTCAAACTCGAATCCCTCAATCCAATGGCTTCGGTAAAGGATCGTATTGGTGCAGCAATGATTGAGGCCGCCGAGCAAGAAGGGCGTATTCGACCTGGCGAGACTACGATAATAGAGCCAACCAGTGGTAATACTGGAATTGCGCTTGCCTTCGTTTGCGCTGCCAAAGGTTATCGCTGCATTCTCACAATGCCTGATACGATGAGTTTGGAGCGTGTACGTACCTTACGTGCGCTTGGTGCTGGAGTAGTGCTAACCCCAGGAGAGTTAGGTATGCGGGGGGCGATACAGAAAGCTGAAGCACTAATACGTACCATACCAGGTGCGTTTATGCCACAGCAATTCAATAATCCAGCCAATCCTGACATGCATCGCCGTACTACTGCGATTGAGATTTTGGAAGCTACTGGAGCACAATTGGATGCTTTTGTTGCTGGGGTAGGTACAGGTGGCACAATTACTGGTTGTGGAGAAGTCTTCAAGGCGCGTCTGCGTCAAGTATTAATTTGTGCTGTTGAACCAGAAGACTCTGCCGTGCTCTCAGGTGGTCAACCTGGCCCACATAAAATTCAAGGCATTGGGGCAGGCTTTATTCCTGAGGTGCTCAACCGCAGTGTGATAGATCGGATTATTACTGTCTCTTATGAACCGTCACGACAGATGTCACGACGGCTAGCCCGTGAAGAGGGAATTTTTGTTGGTATCTCATCAGGCGCAATCGTTTGGGCAGCAGTCAAGATTGCTCGTGAATTAGGGCCCGGCAAACGCGTAGTAGCGATCTTGCCCAGTTTCGGTGAGCGTTATCTCTCTTCAGATCTATTTAGCTTCGAGGAACAGGAGCTGGATATTCAGCCTGGTGAGATTGAGCAGGCAGTTTAGTTTTATATGAGTTATTGCATAAGGAGTCATGAGGAGTTTTATGAAGTTGCCAATTTACATGGATAATCATGCTACCACACCGGTCGATCCGCGTGTGTTTGAGGTGATGTGTCCCTACTTTACTGAAAACTTTGGCAATGCCGCAAGCCGCAATCATCCCTTTGGCTGGGTGGCGGAAGAAGGGGTTGAGAATGCACGTAAGCAGTTGGCCGATCTGATCGGTGCTACTGCTAAAGAGATTGTCTTTACTAGTGGTGCTACTGAATCGGATAACCTTGCTATTAAAGGCGTTGCCGAGATGTATCGCGAGCGCGGCAATCACATTATTACCGCTGTAACCGAGCATAAAGCAGTGCTCGATTCCTGTAAGCGCTTAGAGAAGAACGGTTATCGAGTAACTTACCTGCCTGTACAGCAGGATGGACTGATTGATCCGGACGATGTCCGCAAAGCGATCACAGACAAAACAATCCTTATTACCATAATGATTGCAAACAATGAGATAGGTGTGATTCAACCGATTGCAGAGATTGGTAAGATTGCACACGAACACGGTATTATAATGCATACTGATGCAGTACAAGCGGTTGGCAAGATACCATTTGATGTCAACCAGTTCAATGTAGATTTAGTCTCTATGTCGGCGCACAAGATGTATGGCCCCAAGGGTGTAGGGGCACTCTATGTTCGACGTAAGAATCCACGTGTACAACTTGTCCCGGTTATCGATGGGGGTGGTCATGAGCGTGGTATGCGTTCTGGCACGCTTAATGTCACAGGTATCGTTGGGTTTGGTGCGGCAGCCGAGATTGCACGCTTAGAGATGGCGACTGAGACGGCTCGTATTGAGACTCTACGTAACAAGTTACGCGACGGGATATTCAATAAAATACCAGAAGTCTATATCAATGGCCATGCTACTAAACGCCTACCAGGTAATTTGAATGTTAGCTTTGCTTATGTGGAAGGCGAGTCACTATTGATGGGCCTAAAGGATGTTGCAGTCTCTTCTGGATCAGCCTGTACCTCAGCTAGTCTGGAACCTTCCTATGTGCTCAAGGCACTAGGAGTCGGTGAGGAACTAGCACACAGCTCGATTCGCTTTGGGTTGGGACGTTTCAATACTGAAGAAGAGGTTGATTTTACTATTGAGAAGGTGGTTGAGGCAGTCAACAAACTGCGTGATCTCTCGCCACTCTGGGAGATGGTACAGGAAGGAATTGATCTTAAGAGTATAAATTGGGCTACACACTAGATTGTAGGGAAATTGAATTGACGGTAAGGAGAGAAGATAAGAAATGGCATACTCAGACAAGGTGATTGACCACTACAATAATCCTAGAAACGTTGGCAGTCTAGACAAGAATGCCTCTGATGTAGGCACAGGTCTAGTAGGAGCACCAGAGTGCGGCGACGTTATGAAATTACAGATCAAGGTCAGCCAGGAGGGAGTCATTGAGGACGCCAAGTTTAAAACCTTTGGCTGTGGCTCAGCGATTGCCAGTTCCTCATTGGCAACCGAATGGGTTAAAGGTAAGACGATAGAAGAGGCGCTCAAGATCAAGAATGTTGATATTGTTCAAGAACTCAGTCTGCCACCGATCAAGATCCACTGCTCAGTATTGGCTGAGGATGCGATCAGATCGGCGATCGCAGACTATCAGAAGAAGCAGAAATCGGTGATTGTGCAGGCTGATGAGGCTTCTTTAGTCACACAGAAGGCTTAGGCCATCATGATCCTGCTTGCCATAAAGGGAGTGTAAAAGATGGGCATTGAGCTATCAGAAAGAGCCGTTAGCAGGATCCGTGAGATCCTAGAGCAGCAAAATATCAAGGAGGGTGGTTTACGAGTTGGTGTTAAAGGTGGAGGATGCTCCGGCTTAAGCTACATCCTAGATCTTGAGACACAAGCGCGGCCCGGTGATAAGGTCTTTGAACGTGAAGGTGTCAGGGTTTTTGTTGATATGAAGAGCTTTCTGTACCTTAATGGCACAATTCTCGATTTCAAAGATGAGGGCGGCTTGATGGGCAGAGGTTTCGTATTTAACAATCCAAACTCGGCAGGAGCTTGTGGTTGCGGCGAGTCCTTTACGGTTTAGGCGCTT
>JBFLVQ010000958.1:0-3148 GCA_040758525.1 Acidobacteriota bacterium | reverse complement strand
TATCTAATAATAAGAAGAGAAGTAGACTTATTAACTTATAATTTTTACTAGTAAATAATAGGGCTGGCAAGCTTTGGAGGTAGAATGCGAAAAATAGCAATTAGCTTAAGCAAGGGGGGGGTCGGAAAAACTACCACAGCCGTAAATCTGGCTGCTGGTTTAGCTCAAGCAGGAAGAAAAGTACTATTGATTGATACTGATACTCAGGGCCAGGTATCTGCAATGTTAGGAATACAACCACAGTTTGATTTGGCTCAAGTATTAAGTGGCGATTGTACTGCAGAAAAAGCCTTAATAGAAGCGAGAGAAAGACTTTGGGTATTAGCAGGAGGACGTAGTTTAGCAGGGTTAAAAAGGATCATAGCCCAACAGGAAATAGGTGGAGAAAGGATAATGCTAGATACCCTTGAAAAAGTTGATAAGAATTTTGATTACGTATTAGTTGATACCTCCCCAGGTTGGGATGTGTTGAGCGTAAATGCGCTTTTTTATGTTGATGAAATTATAGTACCAGCCTCTTTGGATCCGTTAACATTGCAAGGTCTAATTGAGTTCAGAAAAAGCGTAGCAACTGTTCAGCGGTTCAAACCTTCACTTCAAATTCGATATCTTTTACCCACTTTCCTTGATGGTCGAGTTAAAAAGTCAGCAGAAATTCTTGACCAGTTGCGGAAGTATTATGGGGACCAATTATGTTCGCCTATTCGCTATAACACACGATTGGCCGAGTCTCCAGCCTTTAAAAAAACCATCTTCGAGTATGCGCCAACTTCTTGTGGTGCAGAAGATTATAAATTATTTACAGAGAGGATAATAGGCGATGGCAGGGCGTAATTCTTTACCAGATATAATGTCAGAGGTTTTAGGAGCTGAACAGCCAAAACCTAAAATAGAGGATGAACAAGATAAACAAGTTAATAAATCGACAAGTTTATCAAGAAATAAATCGACAAGTAAACAAGTTGTTCAGTCTACTGAGCCTAATACAACCAAAATAACATTCTATCTCCCTGCAGAAATAGTTGACGAATTGGAAGACATACAACGCCAAATGAGAAAAGAGGCTCCTGTCGAGCATAAAGGCAAAATAAATAGATCGGCCATTGGAGAAGAAATACTAAAGCGAGGTTTAGCTGGCTTAAAGGATGAGAATGAGCGTAGAAAATGCCTTAAATCAATAATTAGTCGGTAATAATGAGCAAATCAAATTGGTTAAATAGCTAAAGGCACAAAAGGTCACTAGAGGTAAAAGGGGTGTTGCAATATCAGATACCTAGAAATAGCAGGGAGATAATAATCTAGGTTATTCACCATTATAATGGGGTCCACGTTAAACATAGGGCTGCCGGTTAAACTTTGTCGTTTATCCTAAAATTGGCCCAAATTGAGTGAGTTGGAAGAAGAAGTTGAAGCGGAAAATTATCGTTAGGGAAAAACTGACCAAAGTAAGTCGGGGCAGGAAAAAGCGATGTGGGCAGGGATAAAATAACCAGAGGCGTGAAACGAAAGTAATCAGCCACGACAAATAGCGCGCAAAATAGAGGAAAATCGTCAAAAACCTAAGGGTAGTGGCCGAGAGCAGACAGACTATCCCTAAGAGCGTGCAAAACACAGCTTAAAGTAGATTAATAAATGGAGTTAGTACCTAGTGTCGATGTTATCCATAGCCGAGATCAAAGCTAATGATTGAGGGCAGAATGGCACGCAGAGATTTGACTAGGTCATCACTGATACGGTTGGTATCATCAAAAGTGATGCCAACAACAATGCCTCGCTCCAGTTTCACCAAACCAGGAATTGAGTAGACATCTCGGATCATTCTCAAGATGCCAAACTGGAGAAATCTCGGTGATATTCTCGCCAACCAATGCCTGGACCAGATGATGACATTGTGGGCCAGTGCGCTCAATAACATCACCATCTGCTGAGCGGCAAAGCGTTTCTTTCGTCTTTTAGTAATGCCAATGCCCTGTTTATCTTCTTTGATCGATATTTCAATAGCCCCGGCTCTCTTATCATACAGGTGGACATAAGCTCTCAGCACTGCATCAGGCTTGTTGATGGTATCAACAGGTAATGCCATTAAACTGATGACCTGTGCTGGCTCAAGCGTAGAAACCAATTGAGAGGTGTAAGAGATGCGCCCATCTTTTCTGTAGCTGCGCAGCAATGATGCGTCGAGTGGGGCGAGCATAAGGATTAACATTAGCCTGTCGCTGCCCGCTGAGATTAGTCCAGCCATACTCTCTACGCGGATCACGATTATCTTTTATCCATTCTTTCACTACCTCAGCCGACTGCTCAGCGTGATAGGAAGAATAAGCTTTACAATGCAGGTGATAACCGCGCCGCAGCATCCAGTTGATGTCATCAACCGAACCACCGCCAGCATCAATCCTCAAAACACAACGCTTTATCTTATCTTCATCCAGACCAAGCATCTCTTCTGCTAAGGCTATCAACTCTCTCAATTGCATGGTCAGAGTGGTGTTGCCGGGATAGAGGCGGTCGATAGCAATTTCTTGATAATGAGCGGCAATCACGCGACCAATCTGTCGGCCATAGCGAATCTCACCATCAAAGTAACCCAGCAAAGATTTCTCTGCCTTTGGTCCGCAGGGTAGGCCAGTGAAGTCAATGTCGAGTAATTGAAGCTTAGTGCGGTAATTGTGATGGATGGCCAGACTATGACGTTGATAAATTTCTGTCACTGCCTGCTCCATTTGGACAATAGTAGTATCCTGGCAGGCATTGAGAGTATCTTGCACAGTGGACTGCTCGGCACAACTCTCTCGGCCAAAGCCTCGCTGCAATCCTCGGTCTGTGCGCAGGCAATTGTTTATCTCTACAATGCCCCGACTGCCAGCCATTATGCCGATAAAGGCATCCATCAATTTATCTAGTGGGGAGTATTGAACCGTCTTTTGTGGAATCTCTACTAATCGATGGATTGGTGCTAATAATTCCATCTGCTCTAGCTTCAATCCTATTGCACTTAATCCTGAGCGGGATGTGTATGCCCGCTCTTTTGCGCTATAATCACCCATCTTTTGAACCTCCTTTCGTCAGCTGCTTTGCTAACTGCTACTTTAGGAGGTTCTTGCTTTTTTCTTACTGCTCTTTTTTCATTTCATCTTTTTTCTTATTT
>JBFLVQ010000957.1:0-3152 GCA_040758525.1 Acidobacteriota bacterium | reverse complement strand
CCCTTAATCTGAGCAACAAAGTATTCGCGGTTCATACGAGCAATATTCTCCAGAGTAATCTCTTTTGGACAGACCGCCTCACATGAACCTATATTAGTACAATTGCCAAATCCTTCTTCATCCATCTTTGCCACCAAGTTTGTTACACGACGATATCTCTCAACTTTACCTTGTGGCAACAATGCCAAATGCGAAACTTTTGCAGCAACAAATAACATTGCCGAAGCATTTTTGCAGGCTGCTACACAGGCACCACAACCAATGCACTGAGCCGCATCCATTGCCTTATCGGCATCCTCTTTGGGAATTGGCAGCGCATTTCCATCTGGTGCGCCTCCTGTTGAAACAGCAACAAAGCCTCCAGCCTGCATAATCCGATCAAATGCACTACGGTCAACGACCAGGTCTTTAATAATAGGGAATGGTCGTGCGCGCCAAGGTTCAATGATTATTGTATCGCCATCTTTGAACTCACGCATATGCAACTGACAGGTCGTACAGGCATCTAGCGGCCCATGTGGCCTACCATTGATCACCAATGAACACATACCACAAATTCCTTCGCGACAGTCGTGATCAAAGGCAATAGGATCTTCACCCTTCTGTGTCAGCTCTTCATTCAGTACATCAAGCATCTCCAGAAACGACATGTCTACAACAACTTTGTCAAGCTTATACTCAACAAATTGGCCCGGTGAATTTGTGTTCTTCTGCCGCCAGACACGTAAGGTCAGTTTCATTGCTCAAAGTCTCCTCTGAAAGGTTTGCTTACTTGTAACTTCTTGTCGCCATCTTAACGTACTCGTAAACTAGCGGCTCTTTATTCAATAATGGATATTGATCTCTACCCTGATACTCCCAAGCCGCCGCATATGCAAAGTTATCATCATCGCGTAAGGCTTCGCCATCTTCAGTCTGATACTCTTCACGGAAATGGCCGCCACATGACTCTTTACGGTGTAACGCATCAAAGCAGAGAAGCTCGGCAAATTCAAGAAAGTCAGCAACCCGACCAGCATTCTCTAGTGCTTGATTGAAGTCCTCAGCCTCGCCTAATACATTGACGTTCTCCCAAAACTCGTTACGAATCTCAACAATCTCACTAAGAGCTTTTTTCAAACCAGCTTCGTTACGTGCCATTCCTGCCTGATTCCACATTAATAGGCCAAGTTGACGATGGAAGTCTCTGACGGTACGTTTACCACGAATGGACAACAACTTTTTGATACGAGTATTGACCTCTTCTTCGACCTTCTTGAATTCTGGGTGATCAATCGATGGCCGCTTCTCCTTTGCCGTTGCGAAGTATCCACTCACAGTATATGGCAGAATAAAATATCCATCTGCCAATCCTTGCATCAACGCACTTGCGCCTAGACGATTTGCACCATGATCAGAGAAGTTCGCCTCACCAATGACAAACAGTCCAGGAATATTACTCATCAGGTTGTAATCAACCCAGAGCCCGCCCATTGTGTAATGCACTGCTGGGTAGATACGCATTGGTACTTCATAAGGATTCTCTCCGGTGATACGCATATACATATCAAAGAGGTTGCCATAGCGATCACTGATCACCTTCTTACCTAATCGCTTGATTGCATCAGCAAAATCTAGATATACACCGAGACCGCCTGGACCAACACCCAGTCCCTTATCACAAGCCTCTTTGGCTGCTCTTGAAGAGATATCCCGTGGTGCCAGGTTGCCATAACTAGGATACTTGCGTTCAAGATAATAATCGCGCTCGCCTTCAGCAATCTGGCGTGGAGAGCGTTTATCGCCGGCTTCTTTAGGAACCCATACACGCCCATCATTACGTAATGATTCAGACATTAGTGTTAGCTTAGATTGATGATCGCCACTGACAGGAATGCAAGTTGGGTGAATCTGTGTATAGCAGGGATTGGCAAATACTGCGCCTTTCTTGTAAGCACGGAAGTTTGCCGTCACATTGCAGCCCTTTGCATTGGTTGAAAGATAGTAGACATTGCCATAACCACCTGTTGCCAACACGACTGCATCTGCTGCATGTGAGGAGATCTTTCCTGTCACTAGATCGCGTACCACAATACCTTTGGCATGGCCATTGACCAGCACGATATCGAGCATCTCGGTGCGTGGATACATCTTCACACTACCGGCACCGATCTGTTTGCTGAGTGCTGAACATGCGCCTAAGAGGAGTTGCTGACCGGTTTGGCCACGTGCATAAAAGGTACGTGAAACTTGTGCACCACCAAATGAGCGGTTTGCTAGCTTACCACCATACTCACGAGCAAATGGGACACCCTGTGCAACACACTGATCAATGATGTTTCCAGAAACTTCTGCCAGACGATAAACATTGGCCTCACGCGCACGGAAGTCGCCGCCTTTGATCGTGTCATAGAAGAGACGGTAGATACTGTCTCCATCATTCTGATAGTTCTTTGCAGCATTGATACCACCCTGTGCAGCAATGCTATGGGCGCGACGTGGGCTATCTTGAAAGCAGTAGGCTTTAACTTGATACCCCAGTTCAGATAATGTTGCGGCGGCTGAAGCCCCTGCTAGTCCAGTGCCAACCACAATAATTTCGAACTTACGTTTATTGGCTGGGTTGACCAGTTTCATTTCCTGTTTATGGCGCGTCCACTTTGTTTCTAGTGGGCCGGAAGGAGTTCCGCTATCAAGCTTGATTGACATAGTAGTTTCCTCTTGATGAATCCTTCAAATACTGTCTAGCAGGCTCTACGTCTATCTGACGAATCCAGCCCACACGGCGATAACAATTGCACAATTGCCTATGAAGAGGATGGCTGTAGCAATCTTGGCAAATCTGTCAATTGCCTTGTCCCATGCCTTGTTCTTCAATCCTAATGACTGGAACATACTACTGACACCATGACTGAGGTGCAGACACAACAGACCGAGAGCAAAAATGTAGAATATTGATACTAGCGGCTGGCTGAAACCCTCAATCATCATCTTATATACATCATGACGTTGTTCTGGATCTCGGAACTCTAGGAATCTTGCATCCACGAGACCGATAGTAAAATGTGCCAGATGAAAGAGGATGAAAATAAAGACGATCATTCCGCTAACAATCAGCGTGCGTGAAGCCAGGCTAGCCGCCACAGGCGGTTTGCCAGAGCCATATTTTACTG
>JBFLVQ010000956.1:0-3164 GCA_040758525.1 Acidobacteriota bacterium | reverse complement strand
ATGCGCTGGAGGTAAGTGCTGTACATGAGCAAGGTGGCGAGTATGCACTGATTAGTTACGAGGCTCTGGTTGATGATAATAACGCACAAGCTGCGATCTCACTGGTGAAAGCGCCTGACCAACCTACACTAGCTACCTATCGAGGCTGGATGTTAAGGCCGCAGCAGTACACTCGGCTCTATGAAGCATTAGCCAGTATCAATATTGTATTGATCAATAACCCTCAAGCTTATCAACACTGCCACTATTTACCACAATCATATCATCTTATTGCGCCACATACTGCTAAGACTGTATGGCTGAAATATGATGAGCATTTCTCGCTGGATAAAGTGACTGCATTGCTATCAGAGTTTGGTTCACAACCAATCATCGTTAAGGATTATGTAAAATCAAGAAAACATGAATGGACAGAAGCTTGTTTTATTCCCTCGGCTGCTGACAAGCTCACGGCCCTAAGAGTAATCGAAACCTTCCTTTCACGCCAGGGCGAGGATCTAAATGAAGGTATAGTATTGCGTGAGTATGTAGAATTGGAACCCCTAACAAAGCATAGTAAAAGTGACATGCCACTCACGAAAGAATATCGCCTGTTCTTTTTGGACGGGAAATTAATCAATACTTGCGAGTATTGGGAAGAAGGCACCTACCAAAGCGAAGAAATACTCTTGGAGCAATTTATTAACATCGCAACTAAGATCGAGAGTAGGTTCTTTACAATGGATATTGCTAAGACTGTAGCTGGAGAATGGGTGATAATCGAGCTAGGAGATGGTCAGGTCGCTGGATTGCCAGACAGAGCTAATGTGGCAGATTTCTACCAGGCTTTGTTGACGCAATAAATTAAAATTTTCCTGCCTTCCTGCCAACACCAGAACAATTTCACTTCCAGAACACACTATATAAATAGAAAAGAAATTTTTACTTCTTAGGAGTTAAAACTATGAGATCCCCTCTTCCGTTTTCTACTATTGATCGACATGCTATTGGCTTGGCTGCTATTCTTCTGTTGCCCACAAAGGATAATTTAACTAAAAGTGACCGGGTAAAGTATACAAAGCTGCTTGTTAAATTGGAAAAAAGGCATAAAGCTTTGAGCACCGTTGTTAGCCATACCAAGAGTATTATTTCAGACGATGAGATCTTGTTAAGGATGGTTGAGCGCAAAGCTAAATTATGGGATTTGGTTCGCGCTCTTAGGCATTTACTGAGTTGATTGTCTCTGTTGGAAACGATGGGATTATTGGTTACAGATAAGGCAGGCAGGTAATCTACTCAATCCTAATAAAAGACAACCCCATCCGATTTAGATGGGGTCGTGTATTTGTAGAAGCTTGCAACCAAATGGAAGGGACTTTTTAGCGACGGCTTCCATAATAGTCCCAACCATTGTCATATCTGTCATAGCGATTTTTGTAATTATGCTTAGCGTTATAGATCACTTGGCTCATCTGATCTAATTCAAAATGAAAGTGATTATATTGCTGTGGAGTTAAATAGCCAACTCTGCTACTGAGAACCAACTCTCGCTCCAGTGATGCATGTTTGCGCCATAGTCTATCAGCTTCTCTCCTTGTCAAAGAACCGTCGCGCTGGCCTTCAGCAATACGTGATTTCTGATTTTGCAATCTTTCACCAATGGATCGTCTCTGTGTATTGTAACAAGCTCGGTAATTATCATACTGATTACTGCGATAATAAGGAGTCTGTGCCATTGCCATTCCAGAAAATAGTATTGAACCTATAATAACCGCTGAAGTAATTAGTTTAGTAAAATAGATTTTCATTTTGCTCTCCTTGAATTTAGCTTTTTATCATTCCGCTTCTGACTAGGGCAAGCCTTGTGCCATGATTTAGTGAGCAATCTATTGAACTAGCTATATATATAATATTGAATGACTTAGGCTGTGCTAAACAAGAGCTGGAATAATCCCGACTGACCTACAACGGCTTATCTATTCTATACCATCCTGTTTTGGCTTATACGATTTGGGTAATTATTGTTGCTCTCATCTAAGTTCTGGTAGTGCGTTTCTTTTTGTGTTTGTGATCACTATGCTGGAGATGAGTTTTATGCGAGGAACCGCGCAACAAGTGACTCGAAATGAATTGCCACGTACAGTAATGTGGCTAGGTTAGCAAACAACAGAATTGGAATAAACCACAGCACTAAAACTACGATTGAGTGTTCATGCAAGTAGATGATTGATAGAGATAGCAACAGCCCTAAATAAAGATCGATACCTACTTGCCGTCCCCAGTAGAGCTGGTACATGCTCTTTATGCTCTTAAAGAGGTTCTCTTTACTACTGCAATAGATCGAGTAGCCCAGGAAAGATAGAAAAGCCAGCCAAACAGCAGCCTTGGCTACACCCATCACTCCGACAAAGCTGAAGATGGCGTCATGCCATCCGAAGCCAATGGCACAAGCGACAAAGATAGCAAATACACTCCATGATAGTATGCTCTGTTTCATATCATACCCTTAAATATCCTGATGTACGAACAACTGCGCTGAGCTATTTATAAGCCCGACGTGGTTTATGATCAGCATGCACCTTTTCCTTAAGGTTTCACTTTTAATTTCCTGTTGACATCATCGCACTGTATCGCTATAGTAATACAGTAATACTGTACAAGGTCGTCCAAGTTTATCATGTATGAGACTATTTTATAATATTACTCGATTTTTTCTTGCGCTGGCTTTTATTGCTTATGGGCTATCAAAAGGCTTGGGCATTCAGTTTGACTTTGGTGCTTTCTACTCTCACATACCAGCCAAACATTTAACAGGTATGCAGCTTGTATGGGTTTTCTTTTCACTAAGTAGATCCTATCAAATTTGTATTGCAACTGCACAAATCATAGCTGCTATGTTGTTGATGGTTAAAAGAACCTCACCATTGGGAGCATTATTGTTTTTTCCGACAATTCTTAACATTGTCCTTATCGATATATTTTACCAAGTCCAACCAGGTCCAACAATAATGGCTCTAATCCTAATGATGGGAAATTTATTCCTATTATGGTATAACAGAGACAAAATCATTGAAGCAATAAAGTTACTAATCCGCTGATCTTCCTATTGAACCAACATAGTACTTGATGTGCTTACTTGCGTTTTTTCGTTAAACCCTGCAACTCATTCAAAAACTCGCTGACAT
>JBFLVQ010000955.1:0-3168 GCA_040758525.1 Acidobacteriota bacterium | reverse complement strand
ACAATTCTCACAATTAGAAGACACCCAATCAGCAAATTGTGAGCCGTTAGAAAAAGGTTGGTATTGTTTCAGCGCTTCTTTGCTCTCTGACATTGCAGTGCTCCTGTTTTGTGAGAGATCGTCGGAATAAAGGAGTCAAAACCCCGACGACCTCTCATCATTCCCGCTGCCCTCACCTTCGCTGCCTGCTTGTTTCGTGAGGCATTGCGGGAATCTCTCAAACTCTGTTTGTTGTGCAATATTAGACATCACCATTAACCTTATAACCCTACTGCATTCTTAAGTTAGGCCAAGCTATACTTAATTATGGCTGCGTGAACAATTGAATAGCGACAGTACTGTACATACAAATGGGTTATCAGGTGGTCCAGAGCCACAAACCGTTCGCAGCTTCACTAGCACTAAATCCCCATCCGGCCCTGTGTATTGAGGCTCACAACACTGTTCATCTAAGCAACAGAAATAAAGCCCTGTGCCTAGATCATATGAACCACACTGACCAGGTACTTGAAAATTAGGCGCTATCTTGCTCTTAACTTTTGGTTGCTCAATCTGTTGTTCGCTACCACCAGGTTGTGGTGAATATAACAATCCGCTATCCCATCCTGACCCATCGCCATAATTAGCATGTCTTATTACTATCGTTACTTGATTGATCTTTGGCAACGGGTTAGTAGGCTGCACTATACTCACCATCGAGTCATACATTGCCTGCGATAGCTGTAGTTGAACTCTGCCATTTGGAGGAATTGGCTCAACATCTCCATCCACAGGTTTACGCCAAAAAGACCTGGCTACTATGCTGTTTTGGCTTTTATATCCTCCATAGGTAAGCGGAAGAGCCAGAGGATCTTCTTTCAGACCTTCAATAACTAGATCAATCTGAAGAAAATAGATTGATCTACCTGATATGTTTTCCACTTCTATGGTGATACTACGAAGCCATTCCTCACCTTCACCAACACTCTCCTTGATAATTCTAACCGGCTCGTTCTTAAACTCATGCCGCTGCAATTTTGATGGCCTGGTCTGTCCTGCTGAAACACTTCCTATCCCAATGTATAAGAAAGCTACTACTATCATTAATATAATGGCTGATTTGCTAATTAAGCTAAAGTGTTTGGGTTGCATTCTCTATTCTCCTAATGATTCCTTATTCCTTATTCCTTATTCCTTATTCCTTATCAACTACTCTGTAGCTCCCGCTGCTCGTAATAGCTTGACTATTTCCTTATATTCCTTTTCAGTTGCTATTGAGAGTGCAGTCTTGCCAATCTTGTTACGTACCTTTACATCTACACCCTTATCAATAAGAGCTTTCACGATCTGCTTTTGTCCATTGCTAGCTGCTGTAATTATTATGGGCTGGTCATCCGTATCAGTGGACGGAGGATTTGGATTTCCAGATGTTGATTTAATAACGTTATCCTTTACATCTACCTTCGCGCCTTTATTAAGCAGCATCTCAACAGCCTCAAGACTATTATTATTCACAGCATAAGCCAGGGCTGTATTACCGTACTTATCTTCTAGGTGTATATCAGCGCCATTCTCTAATAACACTTTGATAACATCTACACGATTATTTAATGCCGCCCCCATCAACGCTGTATTGCCATCCTTGCTCTTGGCATTTACATCTACATCACTCTGGAGAAGGGTGTGGATAGTGTCAAGATCTCCATTCCATCCTGCCTGTACGAAATTAGCTTCTAAGGCTACCTTGGTTGCGTCAATATCTTCCTGACTATGGCTATACCCAGTAGCTATGATTAATGTCACCATTACCATTGTGACTATAACCTTAATTAACATATTGCTACCTTTCAGATGGTATTTCTCGCATATCTACAATTGTTCTCGTTGTTTCACAACTTTAACAAATGGATCTGGTAGGTTAAAGTTTACAACTGCACCTTCTGCAAAATATCGCTTCTGCTTTTTTCCATCATCTATAATTACATCTCCACTAACTTCAATTAAGAAAGTCTTCTTGTTAAACCTTACCTTATTGCCATATACCATAAATTTGTCATAACTAATTCTCACCCCAACCTGAGTAATCTCCTTACCCCCACCATATTCTATAATTCCTTTGTATTCTTTCCGCTTATTGAACTCCAACAACAAATCAAGTTTAGAACCAGACGAATGTAATAGAGAAAAACTTTCATGAGTTATTGGATCTACTGGAATAGTAGTACAAGAATGCCCTTCGTTAGCTTCAAGTTTCACATCCAACACTACATTTATCATTGTATTGGTCTGTGGTTCTATATAGAAAGCAGCTCGCGGGGAAGCTATCCAACCCTTTGCTTTGGCACTTATACGATAAATGCCTGGCGGTACTTCAATTTCATAATCACCCACCTCATCTGTAGCAATTTCCCATTTACGTTCTCCACTCTCTAGTGTGACAGATGCACTTGGGACACTTCCCCCATAAAGACTAATAGTTCTCCCTTTTAATTTCCCTAATAACTCTGATTTTGGATTTGCCCTAATACCTACCTGTAACACCATGATTAAACTGCTCACAAGAAACAAACTTATTATTTTGTTCACTGTTTGTAGTTTCATTGCTCAAGACCTCCTGATTGAATGAATTAACCTTTGCGGTATGTAACTAAAACCCTCTGCATAGCATCGGTAAATTACTAGCATTATTTACATTCACCACAGTCAAAACAATTTTTCAGAATACCTGCTGTATATTTGTTAGTTTTCTTTTCATCACCAGCATCATCCCCAAACAGACCTACTAAATGACCCAACTCATGCAGTAGAAGTAATGCACCCAATTTATCCCCTCTAAACCCAGTACCACAATCGACGTTCACCTCTTTATCACCAATAGTTACTTTGGGATCATCAAGAGTGGAAAATGTTCCTCTAGTATTAATTACAATTAAATTCTCAGAAGTCCTGGTGAAAGCAGCAACTTCTGGCGCAGGCTCCCCATTAGATCTCCTTAGTGGAGAAAACTGGAATTTAGCATTCCGTAAGGCATCAAATCCATTCTTACCACTTGATGCAAAGAAACTAAGTAGGTAGAAAAAAGTTCTTTGACAATGAGTCAAGATGTAAGCCAGAAGCTGCCCGATAATACACCAGCTTTTGTTAGTCGCTCACGGCGGCTCAATGCGTACATATAATCACAGGCAGTCT
>JBFLVQ010000954.1:0-3176 GCA_040758525.1 Acidobacteriota bacterium | reverse complement strand
AAAGATCTCATCATGCCGCAATTGAATTGTTAATGGTGTCAAGCAGGTGGGATTCTGAGCAAGCAGATTTACATCCAGCATTGCTAACAAACCGGCAGCAACTGCTAATCCATTACCTGGCATAACAGTAATACGGCGAAAATAGCGGCGGTTCTCTACTCTAGTGTCATATTTAATATTAAGAAAATGCCAATGATTCTGTGCTTGATTAGAAAAGATCAGTAAAAAGAATGGATGCTGACATAATAACCTCATCGCGATCGATCGCTCTAATTTGCTATCAAGGTATTGTGAGTTGAGATGAGTATAAATTATTTGAAAACCATCACCACTGCCACTAGTTGCCAATAACTGTGGTGCTTGCGCTAAGGCCGTGTTTAACTCCTTATTGGTTAGAGAAAGCAGCAGTTTATCGACAGATCGATAATTTAAGAGTGAAAATAATTGCCTTAGAATCACCGGTCCGCGCAAGTTGAGTAGTAACTCGAAAATAGATTGCTCAAGTGTAGAATGAGCCATCTATCAATTCCCTACTCTCTTGCTAATAGCCTTTTTCTATAAAGAAGTAGATCATATCGGTACTTTGTGGGCTAACTCCTAATTGTCGGAATATTGTAGTAACTTGACCACGATGATAGGAACCATGATTGACAACATGCAACATCATCTGCCAAAGGATTTGAGAGAATGGCTTTCCCTTTGTATTAGTGAAAGTGACTACCTCGGTAAGATTGTTTTTCGAACGACTCTCGATAAATTGCATCATATCGCCTTCAATCTTCTGCCAGCGTGTCTTTAATACTGCTAGCGTAGGAAAATCCTTTGCTTCTAGTAATTCAGTAGGAGAGTTGCCACACCAACGTGAGAGCCAAAGCCATTCTGCACCCATTATATGTACCAGTGTGCCTTGTAAAGAACCATAGCTACAATCTAATTTCCTTAGCCATTGCTCCTCGCTAAGCGTATCAGCGATATTGATTATTTTTTCATTCGCCCAATAGTTATATTCATAAAGGAGTCTTATCTGTTGTAGATCCATTCAATACCTCATAGATTAATATAGTTATTACTGTTTTAGATATTTTTCGCACCAAGCCAGCAGGCGTTTTAAGAAGTCTGCTTGATGTGCTGTTTCTGCGACACCATGCCCTTCTCTTGGATAAACAACAAACTCTACTGGCACACCTTTCCACCTCAATGCTGTATAGAGCTCTTTTCCTTGGCTGACAGGAACACGTGGATCACGTTCGCCATGTAGAATCAGTGTAGGAGTCTGTGCCTCTTTGATATGTTTAAGCGGTGAGCGATCCCAATAGAGATCATGATTATCATAAGGATCGACGGCCCAATGTACAATCGACTCTTCACGATAATTGTCTGCTGTGCCGACTTTGCTAACACGATTTGCTCCACCCATCCAAGCAATAGCAAGTTTGAAGCGCTTGCTATGTTTGGTTGCCGCCCAACCGGCTGCATAGCCACCATAGCTGCCTCCTCCCAATGCTACACGATTCTGATCGGCAATACCGATCTTAACCAGATGATCTATACCTGCTAATGCATCATCAAACTCTTTGCCCATCATATCACCTTGATCAGCTTCCGAGAAAGCTACTCCACGACCAATACTGCCACGATAATTCGGCATCAACACAGCAATACCATTTGCTGCCAGTAATTGGCCCCAGCGTGAAAAGAGTCCATGCCAACCATTAGTGTCAGCCGCTTCTGGTCCACCATGATACTGAATAAATAGTGGGTAACGTTGTCCATTAACATAACCAACTGGCTTGATAAGTATCCCTTCCAATTCCATACCATCATAGCCTTGCCATTTGATCACTTCTTGTGAAGCCAGTGTAAGACCAGCCAGTTGTGGATTAAAATCGGTAAGCGGTTTCACCTCCTTACGCTCTGTCTCGCCAAACCAGACTTCATTAGGATGGGTAGGAGTATTGGCTGCGATTGCCATCAATTTGCCATCTTTGCTAAAGCTTACTCCTGTATAAATAATTGGCTGAGTAAGTAATGGTGCAATGGTTTTAGTGGACAGGTCGATAGCACGTAAAACTGTTGCCTGACGCTCTACTGCACCAAATACAATCTTATTCGAATTGGGCAGCCAGGTCAGATAATTGGCAGATCCTTGATAGTTGGGGGTAAGATTCTCCACTTTACCACCTGTCGCAGCAACAACAAATACACTACCAGCGAAAGGATCGCTCATCTTAGTTGCACCTAACCAGGCAACCATACGACCATCGGGCGACCAACGTGGAGACTCTAGTTTTCCTTCTGTCTTAGTCAACAGTTCTGGTTTGCCGCCCTGTGCATCTACGATCATCAACTTACTGAACATAAATTGATCATCTGTTTTGGGTGTATTGCTGGCGGCAATAACCAATTTTTTACTATCAGGCGACCAATGAAATTCCCAAACACTCATATCTGCCTGAGAGACCAAACTACGTTCAGCCGTTTTTGTATTGATCGTATAAAGGCGTATATGTTTGTAATTGCTCTCTGCGACCTGCCAATCTCGCCCTTCTCGTTCAGCCTGCTCTTCCTCCTTAGTCTTGGCATCGGTCATTGTGTAAGCGATCATGCTACCATCTGGTGACCAAGCAAATGCATCTACAGAACTTTCTGCATTAGTTAATGGACGTGCCTCGCCACCATCGGCAGGAATAAGGAAGATCTGTGTCTTATCGGTATCACGTGTTGAAAGGAAAGCGATTGTGCGTCCATCCGGCGACCAACGCGCCGCCCGATCTGATTTGTCATTATAAGTAAATCGTGTAGGATTGCCGCCGGCTGTATTCAATATCCAGATCTCACTCCAGGACGCGCCCGGTCGTTCGTCGCTACGGCGTGGTCGTGTTGAATGAAAAAGAATTTTTTTGCCATCCGGGGAGAGTTGTACATCTGTTACCGGTTTTATACCAAGAATGATCTCTGATGTAATGCGTTTCTCTTGTGCCCAAACACTACCGGCCAAGAGAAATAGACAAAGCAGGATATTAATGTAACTAATCTTATTTTGAATTTGATAAAGTTTCATAAAATTACACCTCTAATCAAAAATCGGATTTAAGCAAAATGATATTACTTGCGATTAATGACCAATCTGAGTGCTGCTTGTTTGAGCGCTTGGCTTACCGCAGTGGCTTTTGCTA
>JBFLVQ010000953.1:0-3178 GCA_040758525.1 Acidobacteriota bacterium | reverse complement strand
CGCGGTCTTGCGATCATATAGAGAACAGGCAAGAAAATAGATTGGCAAGAGACTAGCATATAGAATAGCGCGGAAAGGCTACGTACTGCGAATTCGCTCGTCCCAAACAACCTTATCCAAAATGAGAGCAGTAGGTAATAGAAAGGAGGGCCGCTATCAGCATACAAAGTATTGATGATGCCATGTATATCCTGACTAGCAATAAAAACACTACTGGCTTCATCAACCCAGATCGATCTTCTCAGTCCAAAAAAGCAAAGATTACTAGCGCTATTATTGATAAGGCAACCAACAATAAGACGGCTGCATTTGATCTATCTAATGTCAAATCCAGTCTATCCACCAAAGTGGGATTGACTACTAGCTCTCAGCGTCTCTCATTGTAGGATTAGACCATGCAACTCCAATTTGATATCTTGTACAAGATCCTCATCGGGTGCATTATCAATCACCACCGAGATTGGCAGCGAGCCATTAGGCTCTAATGGATCTTTACTAGCGCGCGGAATAGGAGCAGCAAGCCGCTCTCCAATCGGCTTGCCATCGAAATCGTAGGCGACGGCACGTATTTCCAAGCCCTTGATCATTTTGTTGCCAAAGTTCTGCACACGCCCTTTAGCAATAATCTGGCGACCACCAAGGGCATTAATAGCATAATAGAACTCCTGGTTGGAAATAATTACTTCCTTAGCATAATTGTCATATTCCAACACTCCAGTACGCAATGCACCTGTTAAACCTGCCTCACCTGCCGACTGTTGGTGACGACTGAAACTACTGTATAGAAGCATCCCACCTATTGTTAGTAACACCAATACTACTGAGGAAACAATAATGAGCCGTTTCTTACCCTTATCTTCGTTCTTCTCATTCACCTGTTCAAACATATTTCTATTCCCCGCTCACAGTCATGCGCTCGATCTTGATAGTCGGCGCGGCGATGCGGCTACGGAACTCTAGATCGTTGCCAACCATCTCGATCTGCTTGAACATATCCTTCAAATTGCTCGCGATTGTGACCTCCTCGACTGGATAAGTGAGTTCACCATTCTCTATCCAGAGGCCGGCTGCCCCACGCGAGTAGTCACCGGTAACTATATTGACACCAAAACCGATCAAATCAGTCACATAAAAGCCATTTTTTACCGAACTAATAATCTCTTCAGGAGTAGCATCACCAGGTGGAATGAATAGATTGGTACAACTAATGGAAGGAGTGCCACTAGGGCTACGCATTGCATTGCCAGTAGACTTTAATGCCAACTTACGAGCGGTGTAAGTATTGAGCAGATAGCTTTTCAGCTCACCACGTTCAACCACTACCGTGCGGCGGGTGGGCACGCCTTCACTATCAAAGGGACGTGAACCAAGCGCGCCGGGCAGACGACCATCATCAATAATAGTGAGTAGCTCGCAACCTATCTTCTCTGCTAGCTTGCCAACTAAAAAGGAAGCCTTACGCACAATGGTATCGCCAGAGACTGCCTGTAGTAGATCGCCAAGTAGTGTTGCAGCAACCAATGGATCAAAAACCACTGGTACTTGTTGTGTCTTCACCTTGCGCCCACCTAGTTTGCGCAATGTGCGGGCAGCCGCACGCTGCCCAATCGATTCAGCACTCTCTAGATCTTTGAAAGCACGCTTGCAATCAAACCAGTAGTCGCGCTGCATTTTGCCATCTTCCTCAGCTACTGGCGCGCTTGAGAGGGAACAGACTGTACCTTCATAGTCGCCTGCAAAACCAAGCGAATTGGCCAAGATCAAGGCACGAGTGGCAGAGCTGAAACCGCCTCCATCATAGTTGACAATACGTGCGTCTGCCGCACGTGCAGCAGCTTCTGCACGTAGTGCCAGCTCAATCTTTGTTTCTGTTGGCAGTTCTGTACTGGCAGGATCGTAAAGCTGTAGATCTGGATAAGAAGCAGCGAAGTCTTCTCGATCCGGTAGACTCAACTGTTCATCTACAGAGGTAGCGCGAGCTAACTCTACAGCATCATCAACAAGCTGTGTAACAGCAGTAAGGCTAAAGTCAGAGGTGGAGACAGCCGCCTGTCTGCCTTCCCATATGACACGTAAGCCTAGATCTTGACTCAAAGACTCTTTGATTGTCTCGATCTGTTCCAATCGTACGCTAGTGGAGAACTCTGTGCTCTGCGCTATCATCACTTCGGCTGCACTCGCACCCTTGCGCATAGCCGCTGCTACCACCGAAAGTGCAAATTCCTTCGTATGCTTCATGTCTCTACTCTATGAAAAAATGGATATAGGAGCGATTAGACGTTTCCTCTAGTGCCTCCAACCGTCATTTCAGAGATCTTGATTGTCGGCAACCCAACCCCTACAGGAACACTCTGTCCATCCTTGCCACATACACCTATGCCTTTATCGAGTGACATATCATTACCTACCGCAACCACCTTGGTGAGTGCATCTGGACCATTGCCAATAAGCGTTGCACCACGCACTGGGGCAGTCACTTTGCCATTCTCGATTAAGTAGGCTTCAGAGGTTGTGAAGACAAATTTACCATTGGTGATATCAACCTGTCCGCCGCCAAATTGAACTGCGTAGAGGCCATGTTTCACACTACGTATAATGTCTTCGGTACTCTCATCGCCAGCCAGCATAAAGGTGTTTGTCATACGTGGCATAGGCATATGCTGATAGCTTTCGCGCCGGCCATTACCAGTAAAAGCAACCCCAAGCAGACGCGCATTTAGTCGATCATTGATATAGCCACGTAGAATGCCTTTCTCAATTAGCACGGTGCGTTCAGTAGGATGGCCTTCATCATCAATATTGAGAGAGCCACGTCGGCCAGGCAGTGTACCATCATCAACTACCGTGCAAAGTTCAGAAGCTACTCGTTGTCCAATCAGATTGGAGAAAGCGGAAGTCTGTTTGCGGTTGAAATCGGCTTCCAGACCATGGCCAACCGCCTCATGTAGCAAGATACCAGGCCAACCTGGACCTAATACCACCTCCATAGTACCAGCAGGCGCTTCAATCGCCTCTAAGTTGATGATTGCCTGACGAGCAGCATCTTCAGCCAAACTTTGTGGCGTCAAATCGTTGACGAACATATCCAAACCCCGGCGTCCGCCTCCACCCGCTCGCCCCATCTGCAAATTGCCATCCTCATCAGCAATACAACTAACTCCGAAGCGTGCTAATGGCT
>JBFLVQ010000952.1:0-3179 GCA_040758525.1 Acidobacteriota bacterium | reverse complement strand
AGCAGCAGTATATGAAGACGATTAGAGAAATCTACTAACAAGAGAAAACCTATTAAAAAAGCTGCCTCAACAGCAACAGCACCAAAGAAAGCGTATCGATAATGTCTCTCACTACGGTCAATACGGTCTAGCACCATGCGCTGTACTCGATCAGCATTGGCTTGATCTGACATAAAAACCTCCTTAACGGAAAAATTTCAACCAGAATACAAAAGATATTGCAATTGCTTCTACAATTGCGGCGACAATCAGGACGGTTTTGAAATACCTGTTACGCTGGTCAACAGGTTCTTCTTGCTGCTTGCGATCATCTTTTGAAGTAACCATACTCCTACTCTCCTTAAGCGAAATTCTATTTCTTGTTGAGATGGCAATCACCCATCAAGCCACGCTCTAGGGCGGCTGTACGTATACAGGCCAGCCCATAGGAAAGTCGCGATTTTACTGTGCCTACCGCCAAACTAAGCACATCAGCAACCTCTTCAATCGACATTTCCTGCAAATAATGTAGTACCAAAACCGCACGACTAGCCGGCGAAACAGAGTCCAACAGTTGCGAAAGAGTTTCAGCAAATTCACACGTAGAAAGGTCGCTTGGCGCCGGCAATGATTCCAACATTGCTTCATCCAGGATCTGATCAGACCAGCGTTTTTCGCGCTGTAGGTGCTTAAAAGCCTCTCGTGTGGCAATACGATAGGTCCAGGCACGGAAGAACTTGGGTTCCTCCAGCCAGCCCAGCTTACGATAAATAATAATGAAGACCTCTTGTAGAATATCTTCAGTAACATTGTGTCTGCCTACCAGATTAAAAATATATCGATAAAGGGTGGCTTGAACCGTTTTTAACAGATCGTTTAATGCTTCACGATCGCCCGCTTGGGCAAGCAGTACCAGCATTGTCTCGCTAAATCTGTTCTCCATATTGCACCTTCTCAGTTATTAAGAGGGTGGTAAGGGGAAAAACTGTTCGAAAGTAGTAGCAACTATTTATTGGTAGGAAGAGTCCGGCAGGAGATCGCTTTTAAAAAAGGAAAGCCTCGGTCATTAGTAATAACCGAGGCTTTGGTTAGGTTAGTTTACTCCACACAAGCTCCAGGCTTGTGCAACCGCATTGCGTTGTGTGCTGCTAGCACCAAAAATTGCTGAGGCAGCATTAAGGGTAGCTGTACGAGCGCCAGCAAACCTAGTACTTGAAGTCATATAGGTTGTCAGAGCGCGATACCAAATTCTCGCTGCATCATCAGCGCCTATGCCGGTCATTGAGCCGCCACGGTGATGAGTGCCGCCTTTTGCCAACAGATAGAACACCTTGTTGGAAATTCCTGAATTGATGTGGACACCGCCGTTATCTGAGCTGCCAGTATAGCGTTCGCTATAATGATCAGGATCGTCATCTGCAGTAAGACCACGATTGCCAGCCGCATGCGGATTATCCATATAACGCAAAGCATCGCCTGTCCCATTAGCTGGGGTAAAAGCCTCTTCACCAATCTTCCAGGTATTGCTGCTTTCACCACGAGCATAACGTTCTACCATCGCGCCGAACACATCTGACCAGGATTCATTCAATGCCCCAGATTCACCTGAGTAGATAAGCCCAGCAGTACGTTCGGTGATACCATGCTGCATTTCGTGGCCACAAATGTCTATGGTAACTAGTGGTGTAAAGGTTGTGCCATCACCGTCTCCATAGGTCATATAAGTGCCATTCCAGAAAGCATTATTGTATCTGCTGCTATAGTGCACTCTTGAGCTGATCAATCTACCGGAATTGTTTGCTGCTGTATAGCCGCCTGGGCCTCCATTACCATCAATACCACGCCGGCCATGCACACTTAGGAAATAATCATAGACTTTTGATGCTCCATAATGTGCATCTACGCCAGCTCTTTGTGTACTGGAATCCCAAACATTATTGGTATCTGTGAAACGGAAGGGACTAGAGGTGCCATTACGGAAATCAAAAGTTCCCTGCCTGCGGGTAGTATCTTCCATGTAGAAGGTGCTGCCAACCTGCAAGGTATTAATATTTACTGTGCCACTATAGAGGGAAACGCCTGTTGCTGTCTGCAAGTTATCGTAATTCCATACTACCCGTCCATTATTGGCATCAATAAAATAGACTGGCATACTGGTCTCTGCAGACTCATCTTCACGGCGTAACTGCACACGATAGACAAGATAATCTTGCTCATTATGACGCAAGATCCACTTATCTGCGATCGGTTTAGCGGTCAGACAGTCCGAACAGCCATACTCAGCAAGGGCAACGTCAATAGCATCATTTACTGTTAAACTCGGTTCTATATTAATATTGATCTGCTTGACAAGACTATCCGTGAAGGCAAAGAGTGAGCCATCCGTATTCAAATGCACAATTGCTTCTCCCCCGAATACAGGCACTCCTTGATAAGTCTGTTGCACACGAGTATGTGCCATTGATAGATCATCAACCTGAACAGATTTCGCCTTCAGTTCGCTGATATTACTGATACCATAATCACTTAAGCGTTGTCCCAGGAAATCGAAACTAATAGATCTAGCTAGTGTTACTGCTTCTTTGTCACCCTTCCTAAAGAGCTTTAGGCTGGCTGACGAACTGCTCTGGATAATTGAGGTAATAGCAAATAAAGCTATTACCAGAAAGGTTAAGAAGGTAATCTTCTTCATCGTCTACTCTCTCCTCTCACACTTCTTTATTTTATGGAATGGATATGGTTTTTAGGTTTACAACACGAGTTGTGTTGCTTAACAACAGTCACCCCTTGGTGTGGATATTAGCCTACTATCATTGCTAAGCGGGCTAATAGAGAAGATTGGGTATTTTTTTGCAAAAATACCAGGGTTTTATCCAAATTAGTCGGTTTTGTTTACCGACCTAGCTAGCAGAAAATTTCATTCTCTTCCCCAGCCATGCGAATAAACCGCACCTTAGCATTTGAATTTGAAAAAAAGCCTGCTGGGGAATGGAAAGAAAGGCAGAAACGCTCACATAGCTAAAACAGAAGAGACATTATCTGCTACTATCCATTATAAGTCAATAGTGACACAACTACCATTGCGAGTAATACCCATTATTGATAAAGCTAGATACCTAAATATAGCTCACTATAGGTATTGGTAAATTCACTTGCTCTACAGATATTGGCTCGTTGTAGCCGTTAATTCCTGTATTGCC
>JBFLVQ010000951.1:0-3180 GCA_040758525.1 Acidobacteriota bacterium | reverse complement strand
AACCTGTATGACCTTCAATAGCGTGAGGATTGAAAGCCTTCAGGTGTGGATAATGATCAACATTCTCAGCCGTATGGCTATCAGCACGCCAAATCGTCAGTACCTTCTCTTGTGCGCCTTCGCCTAAAGTTACTAGATCAGCAAGCCATTGCCAGACACCACCATTGGTAGCTACCATCTTAGGGTCTATACGAATGGCACAGTCTTGATCCTTAGGGCCGTCAGGTGGTCCTATCAGGTCATTGATCAGGTCGCATATGATCACCACCTTCTTTGCTATCAAGTGCTCACTAGGCTGAAAGCGGTTAAAACTCTCAGGCATTATTGGTCGAGCCATATAAAGATTCTCCCAGCATTATCAAAACCTTTCAAAGCCGCTATTTTTGAGCATTATAGCGTTATTTACAGATGACAAACAACATTGAAAAAAATCAACTTCTTGCTCTCTGGTAAACTATATTATTGTAACGAATTGGACTTTGGACAAAAACTGGACAACCAAGCCAGAAAATGGCTAGCCAACAATAGCAAAAATGGTTAAAGAAAGGCTATCTCACAACCGAGAAGCTTGAGCAAAGACCTCTTTTTAGCACAAGTAACTGTTGAGTGATGATGTGCAGATGCTCTTGTGCTAGTTTTAGCCGTTGTTGTTTTTCATCATTGGTAGTGCGGCTAGCTGAAAATTGATCGATGGATTTCTCCACACTACTATAGTTGCGGCGAAACAGTGTATTCAAACTCAGCGCTACTACTGAACTGGCAGAGGTATTGCTGCCAATGGCATCGAGCAAACCCATGATTGCATCTGCTCGATATTCAAAACTCTGGTAGATTAATTCTCTAAACTGGCGTAATTTGCCGATCAGTTGTTTAATTATCATTGTGCTTGTCCTTTCTTAGTAGTTTGGATCAAGAACAATGGTATTGTTTTTTCTATTGGGAAGGGTAAGCTCTACTTAAATTTTATCCAAAATCCTAATAGTAGGATAATTATTAAAATAGATTCCGTTGATGCAATAGCAATAAATTAATCAGCATTACTAAACAACATTTCAGTTCTTAATGAAGCTACTTCATGGTAATGAATGTAGTTGTTAGCCTCTCTTCACTTGGCCCAACACTTTTGTGGGATAGCGGGTTGATCACAGCAAATACAGATAGTTATGAAGATGGTTGTTTAGTTAGTTCGGTTAGACGAACACCACAATTGGGGCAATGAATTATATCCCAACGATCCCCCAAATAACTTTTACAGACAGGACATTTCCAGAGAAACCATAAGAGTACTAGATCTATTATAGAGATGATATAAATTATCCCAACACAATGTTCAATGGATATTAAATCTTGGTTCTTTAGTAATATTGCTAAAATAAAGCGCGCAAACACTGCTAGAGTTGTTATCGTTAGGATTAAACCGACTATTAACTTACAGTAGTACCTTACTCTTTGGAACTGTTGCATTATCTCTGCCTGTCTCTTCTCATCTAATTGCTCCGCAGTTGTTCTGGTAAGAGGCGCAGGCAGATTGGCATAATCACAGCGAGAACAATGATTAGTCGTAGCGTCAAAGCAATCCGCCTGATGACATATCTCACAGCGTTCAGGTAATGATTGTGTCTTTACTTTCAGTTTGCTATTCATGGTTACTAGCTACCAAAAATGTTATGCGTTCTTATCCAGACAATACAATAATTAAGTGTAGCGGAATCTACTACTCGGTTACAAACGTTTTACCGCAATCGGTAGTCTATTGCTACTGAACAATAGTTGTTATGGTCCATATTTATGGTTTATTTCTATGGTCAAAAGTGTCACAATTGTCATAGGTAAACAACCCTGAAGGAAGATTCCTTTATTACCTAAACAGAAGACTAAAAATGGCTGAGATAAGGAGCGCTTATGGCAAAACGAACTAGAGTATATATGGTACGTCGCGGTAAACGATACCTGATTGAAAGAACTGCAGACGGCAGGTTTGGTAAATGGCTGCCGGTGGGTGGCAAGAAGATCAAGAAGGCAAAAAGAACTTAACCGACTTCAACTTACCAAAGCGGATTCTTGCCGCTGCTACTTTGTGAGATTTTGTCCAAAGACGAGGTAACAGCTATTCCGATATCGGAATAGCTGTTACTCATCTGATAAACATGGCTTTGCCGCTAAACGACCAGGTTAAAATTTATTACTATGTATGAAACTACCCCACTAAGCAAATTTCCTCTAACGGGGAAACATTAGTCTTTGTATTTAGCATTAAGATCGATGGGAGGTGAAGAGAGAAGTGAGCAAACAGTAGTTATTAATAGATCCTCTTTTCGTTTCCACCAGCCTTTCAGCGATATTCCTCTATTAATATCGAGCACCTCTAACTGTTGCCATCCGCTGATAGATCTAAAATCGATAGGGTAGACTTCAACACTTCTGGTATCTACACGTAATCCCTCTTGAGATGCTTTTAATGCACTCTCTTTGGCGCTCCAGAGCAGACAGACTAACATCTTGTGATACGCTTCAGGAGCGTTATAAACAGACTCTCTCTCTTTAAGAGTAAAATAGTCTTGAAGAAATTGCTCGCTACGACTCTCTATCAATTCCAGATCTGCTCCTAAGCAGGTGGCCTCTGCAACCAGCATACATATAGAGTGTTCTTCTCTATGGCTGATAGAGATTGAGACAGACATAGATCTACCACTAAGGAAGAGTTCTGGAGCGCCTTTCAAATTACTAATTACCTCTATCTCTTTATAAGAGTCCAGAGAGTTGAAATCAGCAGAATAGTAAGCAAAAGCGCGCTTAGCAGTCCAGCGGCCCAGTAACCAATCGTTTTGCCGCTTAGTAAAACGAAATCGATTCATAAGATCGATTTCACGATTAGAGAGCCAGCTTAGATCTTGAGGTAGATCTGCTGATGTCTGCATAAGCCAATATATATAGACCATTAAGTAAACTTGCCAATCACTAATCCAGATCAGGTTTTTAGAATCTTGGGGGAGCGCGAGGGGGAAAATAATCCCCTCGAATTCATTCATTGAGGGGATATATTTTCCCCTTCACAGTGTTGCCTAATTTAAGCTTTCCATTGTAGTCTCAACTGGGCTACTATCGCCCCAGTTCAAGTTCTTTGAAAACTTCAATTTGGGCGTTCCAGCAGGAAGACTGCTGGGTAAAAATTGAATCGCT
>JBFLVQ010000950.1:0-3182 GCA_040758525.1 Acidobacteriota bacterium | reverse complement strand
CGTTGCAAAATGCGAAATGAAATTTCTAACCTTCCGTTTCTCTGTCTGACCGAATCGAAGAAGCTAAAGAAATTTTCTAAAATCTTTTGTCGCCCTATCTGAATATTCTTTCCAGGCGCAAGATACGCTGCTGTTTCAGTATAAAGATTAGCCACAGAAGCGGCATCGAGTTTCTTGTATCCCTCGCTGAAACGACGATAAACTTCGTCCAAACCTTTGTGTAGAACAACACCCGGCTCCAAAATGAGTGAGCTTTCCCTTGTGTTGTTAGAAGTTTGTGCAGACGCTGATAGATAACTAAGAAAAACAGACGTGGTAATTGTCACTAACCATATAGCAAATTTCATAGTTTACCTCTCAAGTATTAGTCGGCTATATTACGGTAAGCCTCTATAGAAATGCATCAACTTGACTTTCTTGCTCATTGCAGTAGGTATTGTTTTACAAATAGAATCGTTGCATACGTCGCAAAATCAAGATTCTTTCTCCTGGTATAGCCATGCCCTTTGTCATTAGCCATCATGTACCAAATGGGTGTGCTATTCTTCTTAACCTGTGCGAGCATTTGCTCTGACTCGCTGGGCGGTGTGTTAGGATCATTTTTTCCAACAAGTATAAAAAGTGGCTTTGTAATTTTATGTGCATTATTGAGTGGTGCGATAACTATTTTGTCGCCAGCATTTGACCAAATACTATCAACATTTCTCGACTTCCCATCAGTCAGAAGAGTGATGTCACTGGAGCTAAAGTCATAACGGTATATCTGAACTAACCCGTTGCCGCCACTATCTCTGTCGAAGATGAAGTAGTCCGCCTTTTTTGGATGGTATGAACTGCTCGCGATTGAATCAGCGAAAAAGGTAAGCTGCTTTCGCGCCCCACCAGGAAATTGTACAAGGTGAACTTGCGCTGTATCTCCAAAACGAGTGCGAATAAGCATTTCACGTCTGATTGGATGCCAATCTAATAAAGTTGCCGTGCGGGACTGATATCGGTCAACTTCTGCGGCAAGTGCTGCTGGTAGCTTTGGAATGCCTTCAATAACCAGATTATCACCCGGAGCTATTTCGTCTGTTTGAGCAAAAGCCAAACCTGTTGAAAGAGAAAGGACGACTACAATTCGGCAAAGAAAATTCATTCTACACCTCGTTAAATTACCAAATCCATATGCAGGAATGGAATGAGAACTTGTCACTACAAATTACACTTTATCTCAGTTGCCATTGGCTGGAAGCCTATGCAGCCACATATGGTCGAATAGATTCTTGCTCTTCACCTTGGACATTTTTATTATTTTATAAATACAACTGGCATGAATAACGAAAAATGGGTAAAGAGATCGATTCGGAGGGCGAAAAGGGTAATCTAGAGGGTAAATGGACCATTGATATCTGCTCAATATTTGACTAACTCTATCGTTGATGGTTCTACTATAGACATTATGTGAAATTAAAGCGACTCATAACTTCAAAGGTTTCTTACGGTAGCGCACTCTTAAGTTATGTAAGCCACCAGCAATAACCATAACAAGATCAGAGAAGTTATCTTTCCTGTTTCGTAAAACAGCTTTGACAATACGAGAACGCTTGACACCTGAGAATGCCTGTTCAACTCTTACTCGAATACGAGATATTTTTTTATTGGTGCGCTTGTGAGATTTAGTTAATTCTCCTTTCCGTGGCTTTTTTTAGGTTGCTGAGTTTTTACTTTAGGTGGTTCATAAACTTGAATTTCTCTGACCCTGCCCCTAAGATCTAATACAGAGTTTTACACGTCAATCTGACCTGGTAGTGGCTACTACAAATAATCTTAATACTCACCCTTTACTCTCCTCTTTTCTATCTAACACCCCGTCCAACCCTATTTACCCCACAAGAAAATCCCTCTTTTTATCAATCCCACTTCCTTTATACCCTCTTTTGTAGGCTTCCTTTTTAACCTTTAATAGTTGTGTAGAGGCTTAATGGTATTAATAGAAATATTATTGAGCGCACGTACTGCTCATATCTGTGATACTAAGAATTTCTGCGGTGTAAAGCCAAACATCTTTCGTATTTCATTGGTCAGATGTGATTGATCGTAAAACCCCATTTCGACTGCCGCACGAGCAATATTTTTTGTTTGCCGAATAACTTCAAGCGATTTCTCAATCCTGGCAATACGATAAAACCGCATTGGCGAAACTCCTTCGTATTTTTGGAAAAGACGCACAATGTGGAATTTGTCGGCAGCAAAGTGTTCAGCAATATCATCAAGTGTAAGCTGACTTTCAAGGTTATCGAGCAAATACTCACGTATTTTAGTAATGATTTGTGGTCTGGAGTTCACTCGACAATCTACTCTTTTGGCATCGGGATCATCGGTGAGGGTTGATAAAAACATCATTAGATTTTCCCTTGCCGCCGAAATGTCATTAACCAATAAAGAGTTTAGTAGATTTAAGAAATATACTTTTGAGATATGCTGAGAAATATATGGATAATGGATCTTCAATGTCTTGAAATAATCTTTGCCCATCAGCAGATTCAGCGTTTGAATATCTGGATAGATTGCCATATATTTCCATTCGCCTTTTTGATGCGCAATACCCGTATGAATCTCGCCTGGTGGAATGACGACGATTTTATCGGTTCCAACCGTCTCTAGTCTGCGACCAAAATTGAAGTCGTGTCCGCCAGCGATGTTGATCCCAAAAACAAATCGTTCATGAAAATGCTTTTCAAAGGTTTGTTGATGAAAATCGCCTTTGATAAAAAGCATTCTACCGATCTCTTCAATTTGCTTGACAGATATATTTGAAGTTTTATTTTTCATCCAACATTCTTTTTACAGCTACAATTTCAGCCAGTAATTCGGTCGTTTTAGTATCTGTAACATGATAACTTGAAATCACTATCCTGATAGTAAATTTACCATTAAGGCACGTATGTGTCAGGAAAAATCTGCCACGCCGATTGATTTCATCCATCAAATCTTTATTGAAACTGTCAATATCCTTACCATTAGGTGTTAATGCACGAAAGCAGATGGTCGAGAGTGTCAAAGGAGCGAGAACGTGAACCTCACCGGCCTAAAGGCCGGATGCTTCCTGGGTTCGAGATTCTGTCTCACGACAGTATCCTACAGAAGTACTACCAGGTTCGCGCTTCCTTCCTACCGAGGTAGGTATTGCGGGCTGCACA
>JBFLVQ010000949.1:0-3189 GCA_040758525.1 Acidobacteriota bacterium | reverse complement strand
TAATATCATTTACCAGCGGTGATTGGGCGGTAGTTGATCCAGATGGCAGGTTTGATACTAATAACTTTGAAACTATTTTTGGCCTACATTGGGTTGTATCAGATGAGCCTCTAAAATCATTGCCATTAGAGATATTTATGCGTGATTATTATGAGCCAAGACTATTACAACGTATTCTCAATGGTGAATCATTCAAATTTATTCGTTCACTAGCAAGCTTAAACCGTGTCCAGCCAGAGGTAAGAATAACTAAGGTGGAAAGAGAGGCCAATAGTTTAGATAAAGTTTCTGTTACAGTAGAAGTGGTTGCCAAAGAGGGTATATTTTTGCGAGAAGGTAAACAGGTTAATATGGGATCTGGTGCTTACAATTTACGTCTGTTTCGTGATAGACAACTGGTAGCTCAATGGCCAGGTATAAATACTGATTGGGGTAATGAGCTAAATATTTGGCGGGATAGACATAAAATAGATCTTGATCCAGACACAGGAAGAGCTATTGTTACTTTCCGGAATATTCAGTTACCTAAACAAAGCAATACCAATCAAGTAAATTTTACTGCCTATGCGTTTAATAGCGATCGAGTCAAAAGTATAACTACTACACCCTGGGTTTATATCTTACCAGACAATATTAAGCCTGCTAAACCACAAGCCTATATTATTACTGTTGGAGTAAATGCTAATAGGTCGGGATGGAATCTTGATTTTGCTGCAAAAAATGCCCAGGACATAGACCAGTTACTATACAAGCAACTATCAAAGCAGTATGAAATAAATAGTATTCAATTGCTTAGCTATTTTGAAGAGGATGGATTTCGTGTTGTTAAGAATCAAGCTACTAAAGCCAATATTAAAGCGGTTCTGGATCTGTTAGCAGGTAGAGATGTAGATTCTAGGTTGCGTCAAGAAGTAGATAAAGAAAATAGAATCAGACCAGCGAATCCAGATGATCTAGTGATCTTGTTTGTTTCCAGTCATGGTTATGCTGATCCTCAAGGGAAATTCTATATTGTTCCTTATGATACTGGTGAACCCAAAGGGATTACTGAAGAACTACTCAATCGTTGCTGGCAGGCTAGAGAGCAAAAAAACATTTGCAGAGATACTCAAACATTTTTACAGCACTGTATATCAAGCGATGATTTAGCGAACTGGTGGAATGGTGTAGATGCAGGTGAAATGATAATGATTTTGGACTCTTGCTACTCATCATCAATACCTGGTAAGGAGTTTAAACCAGGGCCATTGGGTGACAGTGGTTTTGGACAATTATCTTATGACAAACAGATGCGTATACTCTGTGCTGCTCAACCTAATAAATCGGCTATCGCCAATAAACGATTGGGAGGATCTCTGCTAGTAAAGATCCTTGTTGCTAACTCAGCAACAACTCTATCTGAATGGTTACAAGTAGCAGAAAAACAAGTACCGTTATTGTATAAGGAGCTTTATCCGGCAATTAAAAATGATAAGGATATACAGACTCCTACTCTATTTGATTTTGCAACCAGTAAACAGAGTATCCCGCTGGTGCTTCGTTGAAGAGATTTTTCTCAAATATACTAGGGAGTAAAAAATAATGGTTCTCTATTATCGTTTAGTATTCTTAGGGCTATTTCTTTTGGTGTTATTGTTAGGACTGCCACTGCCTGTTAAGGCTTCTCCATTAGAAGTTAAACTAGCCAACCAAATAATCACTCTGGAGTTAGTTAAAGATAATGAGTGCTTTTCACCTGTAGAGTGGCCTTCAGAAGAGATCAGTTTAAACATAATAGCAGAAGTTATAGAAAAGGATGAACGAGTATTTGATCTGCTAAAAACCAATGGTATACATCCAGATGTTGAGGCATATTCATTATTATATGATTTAAATCCAAATCTCAAAAAAATAGATCCATTGCCATCTGGAGATAGCATTAAGCTCCCAAGTATCAAGGGCGGGGAACAGCTTAAAGAAAAACTTCGCAATGGTCATATAATAGTACTTACTGTTAATAAGCAGCTTAAAGATGAATTAAGCGCTCTAGCCATTAAAATTAACAGTTTGTATAAGCAGATAAAGATTAAACAGAATAACTCTAATAAGACCAAGCAAAAATTAATAGATTATCTGGCAGATTTAGCGGATTGGTTTTTATATATTAGAAATAAGTTTTTACAGAGGACTGGCCCTCCCCTTAGATACGAAACTTTTTTACAAATACGTAATGAAGCAGAGCTGTTAACACACTTGATGGAGAAGATGCTAAATTCAAATCGTCATTTGACTCGCTTACAAAAGAATCAAATTATTGCCATTCATAAAGATATAGAACTAGATATTGATAAGTATGAAAATCAAATGTCAGGTGCATTACCGGATGGTGAGCCTTTGTACAAAGTTGTCGTGTGTATAAAGGGAAAAAACGAAGAAAGGATTAAAAGTATCCGAGTATACTACATAGCCAATGGTCTTTTTCGAGAGCCATTAACAAATCCACCTGTTGATAGTTTGGGATTTCCAAACTTAGGTTCTGGAGCATCAAAGGAGCTACCAATAAAAAATTACAAAATTTGGGGAGCGAAAGATGGCGATCCTCTGCATCCTTTAACTACAATCTTCTATTTAGAGGTGAGACCAAGAGACATAGATCTCAATGTAGATTTGACTTTACTCCGTTAATGAGATGTTCGTCTCTTTTTAACACCGACTAATTTCATTTCTAAAACAGAAAAAACAGAGATAGAAATAGACAATATAAACCAGGTGAAACTGATTAAAAGCGCATAATGAGCTTTTTCAGTAGATCCTGGTAGCCAGATCTGTTCAGAAGGAAAATTTAACTCTAGCTGAGCAGGCAGGTAGTTTCCATGGAGACTGTTCTTAACATAGTTCTTAGCTGTTTCGGTTAATTCAGATTCAAGTCCTGCGACACGCCGGGCAATAGCTTTGTCTGGCGGAGGAGGATAATAGTACGTAAACTGATTCAAAGTCCAAAAATAGAGAAATACCGATAAAATAGCGAGAAGACAGGAGATAATACTTGCATTAATCCAATATCTTTTCTGTTTGTCTATCGGTAAATTTTTAATAAAGCCGGAAAATATCTGTAAGATAATTAAGACTAGAACAACTAAAGCAATAGTAAATAAGTATGAAGAAGCTGTTTGTTGCGGTGGAGCGATATCGGAAAAACTGCTCAATACA
>JBFLVQ010000948.1:0-3192 GCA_040758525.1 Acidobacteriota bacterium | reverse complement strand
AACTTGGAGTATTAGATTACTACTTGAATCATGACAAACAGGCAAAATGAACTTTCTCAGCGATGGACATTTCTAGCAATAAACTAGAATCGTTAATGGAAGTATTAAAGCTTTAATCATAATGTACCTGACATATTGTTTAACCCGTTTCCTTCCTTCATTAGTAAGAATATAGACTTCCCAGCAAATCGTGGCATACCCTCAGCAGTCGGTACAAACATATAAATGTTGTTGGAATTGATCTTCTTCATGGAATGGCAATTCACCCTGACAATGTTTGATAAATTTAAACTTATCCCAATTTGGACATCTCATAGTTACTCCAACTTGCTAATTGCTAGTTGCTAATTGTTATCTCGATTAAAACCAAACATCCTCTGGCCGATACGCCTTAGTGCTGCTCGCCGTACCAATAATTCCAAATCCTTCCAGATATTAATATCTTTTCCTACTAATTCCCGTAAGGCATGACATTCATCTTGTGCTAGTCTGGTAAACACTTCTTCCACCAGGTCAAAAACATCTTCTGCGGTGAATTTCAATTTAGGCGCGTGATGAAGAAAAGTAAAACGAATCGTTTTAATAAGTATGGATTCAAATCGGTTAGTGAATTCTTGCCAAGATGCCTGTATATGTTCTGGGGATTGGTTATGATCGGTTAGTAGGGATAGCAGTTCGTTATTTGTATATTGGCTGTATGGGGTGGATGGGGTGCATAGGTATTGATCGTGTTCAGGTTGCTCGAATTGAGGTTGATCAGGTTCGTGTTGGTTGTATAGGTATGGCTCTTGCTGATTGTGTTGGACGTAATGTTCATTATGCTCGGTGCTCACGATATTATCCTTGTCCCCTTTATTACGTTACGGTGGCAGTTAAATGACTACCCTGTCGCTACTGCTACGGTCAGTAGGATAACATGGTTGAGTGGAGAAGAGAATGGAATTGTTGGACGGGGTGAAATAGCTAGAGCCACTCTGTTAACTATGTATAATAGACCTCTCAATTCTTTTGAAAGAGAAGGATATGGTAATACACTTAGGCAAAAGAGCGCTTATCATTACAGCAATTATTTCAATGATTAGTATTATTGGTTTAACAGCCTGCTCTAAAGATGATCAAGGAAAGCAGGGTAATACTACTCCCACAACTCAACCACAACTCAATACTAGTCAAGATAGACCAAATAACAGCACAACCTATTTAGGGGTAGAAGTAGGGCAATTGATTAGTGCCTGGGCAGAGAAACTTAATCTACCGAATGGTATTGGATTGGTAGTCTTTGAAGTCGATAAAGATAGTCCTGCTGAGAAAGCTGGTATGATTGGGTTTCAAGGAAAAGATTCTATATTACAAGCTGATGTTATTCTTAGTATTGATAATCAGCCGCTTAAATCTCCAGATCAATTGATTGATATTGTTAGATCACATAAGCCTGGTGATAAGGTTATTCTGGAAATTCTCCGCCAAGGCAAGAGAAGGAACTTGGATATAACGCTAGCGCTTCAACCAGTCACTGAACCTGCTAGAGCAAAATAGATTATTTAATCGACATTACTATTCTGCACTATTCTGCTCTATTCTGCTCTACGTCCACAACAAGCTTATCCCAAGCTGCCATTGCACAATCGACAGCAGCCTTAAGAGCGCTACTTGAGGGCCTCTTGGGCTTGGATCGAGAGCCCATCTAGTATAGTCGTATAAAAGGAGGCGAGTGCGATAAGCTCCAGGCCCGACGGCAAATCGCCCTCAGCTACACCACGCTGCAGCCGCTTTCTTGAACTTGATTGTTGTATGTGGAAGGGCCGGCTAAGCATCATCATTGGCCGGCCCTTTATACGCTCGCTAGAGTTATTGCTGATAGGCTTGCTGTAGAGTTTTAATATCAATCTTATCCATTTGAAAAAGCGCCTGCATAACTCTTTGCGATCTCTTAGGATCAGGATCACTCAAGATTTTGCCCAAGACATTAGGAACAATTTGCCAGGATAGACCATACCTATCTTTAAGCCAGCCACATCTTCCTTTTTCTCCACCGGCTGAGAGCTTCTCCCAGAACTCATCCACTTCTTGCTGAGTTTCGCAGTTGACATAAAATGATATCGCCTCAGTGAATTTAAATTGTGGACCAGCATTTAAGGCCATGAATTCTTGCCCATCAAGCTGGAATGTTGCTGACATCAATGTTCCTGCAGGACCTGGTCCTGCTTCTCCATAACGAGTCAGGCTAATAATTTTTGAATTCTTAAAAATAGCGGTGTAAAAATTGATTGCTTCTTCAGCATTATTGTCGAACCATAAAAATGGGGTAATCTTTTGCATATCGGTCTCCTTAGTTGTAGGTAATTACTTGACACAAATTCTGGTATATTTGTGTTTACTATCAGCGCTTCTGATTTGCCTCTATCTGTTTACGTAGACGTTCCTCTTGTTCCCTCAGTTCAGGGGTAAACTCAGTACCGAAGTCTTCTGCCTCGAATACCTGGCGAATCTCAATCTCTGCCTCGACACCGTGCGGATTAGGACAACGTTTCACCCACTCGACCGCCTCTTCGATAGACTTCACCTGCCAGAGCCAGAATCCTGCGATCAACTCTTTGGTCTCAGCAAAAGGTCCATCAATGACAACTCTATTTTGACCAGAGAACTTGACACGCTTACCCTTGGAGCTAGGATGTAGTCCCTCACCAGCTAGCATAATGCCAGCTTTGACCAACTCTTCGTTATACTTGCCCATATCGGTGAGAAGTTTCTCATCTGGCAGTACGCCTGCTTCAGAATCTTTATCAGCTTTTATAATAACCATCACTCTCATTGTCATACTCCCTGTTAATTTAATTTTGTCGCTAGGCCTGTGATTGAATCCAACCTGCATCAGCCTTGCTCTACTAATACGTCGAACGACATTTGCCAAAATCGACACCTATTCAAAAGTTTTTGCTATTTTTTAGAGTCTTGGGGGAGCGCGAGGGGGAAAATACCCCCCCTCGAATTCATTGATGGGATACATTTTCCCCCTCGCAGTGTTGCCTAATTTAAGCCTTCCATTGTACCCTCAACAGTGCTACCATAATGGTATGAAGCATAAGGAGTGGAAGTCTACCGGTAGCTGCGTTTACAATACCTGGTATCATCTTGTATGGTCTACTAAGTATCGTGGCAAAGTACTTGTTGCTCCAATCGATGAAGCAGCAA
>JBFLVQ010000947.1:0-3204 GCA_040758525.1 Acidobacteriota bacterium | reverse complement strand
AGCAAACGTTGGACTATGCCCATTAGGGATTGGCGCTCTGCTATGAATCAGTTCGCTATTATCTATGGTGATAGGGTTCCATTGTTATGATTGGAGAAATAATTTACACAAAGATCTTGACACGCTCGGTGGCTGGGGGAAAATATTAGTGAAAAATTGACTGAGGTCGGATTTCACAAGCAGGTTATTTGTGCCAAATCTGTTACGATAAATTTGAGTGTAATGTATTATCGGCTTGCCATTTTCATCTTTGGCTATGGGGATCATTTTCCATTGTGCTCCGGTATACAATACCCAGATTATCAAATTCAATACTGCGTGATAGCCTATTTTACATTTCGGCCCTCTCTTCGGTAATGATAGATGTGGCAAGATAAACTTATTGAATTCTTCTTCGCTTAACTCTTCTGGTATTGTCGTGTACTCTTTTTTATCTGATAATGTTTCCATCGCTCCTCCTTGTGTTCTCTGGCTTTAGTCTTGAAAACACTCAAAACCATAGCAACACAAGGAGATACTTTCAACTACTAAAACTTACAACCAGTTCATTAATAAATCTTGCACTGCGAGATACTTCTCCTATCGCAATAACAGAGAAAGTAACAACTAAAGCTCCTGCGATATGATCGAGATCCGCAGCTCGACCTTGAATCTGCAAAACAGAAGGTAGAACCATTAACAAGATCCCAAGAAAAGCGCTGATCACCATATTCCATGGAATACTGCTTAACCCTATCGATGAAATGAAGTCTGAAAATGATACTTTCTGATCTTTGTGAGTATCAACAGAAGTGGTTTTTAGAGTTCCACCTTTCCAAAATGATCGCCAGAATGGATTACCTTCTTTGCGGCTTTGTATAAGAAACTGAACTGTTGCGATAACCTCATCTAATGCCGGAGAAATCATAATTAACATTGCAACTGCTGTAACGAGACACAACGTACACCAGGCACCTACAGCCACAGGCTGAAGAATAACCAGTACAATGCTTGTTACTCCAAGCGGAACTACCAGGATTCCGAATAGAATTACCATCCACGGCATACTTCGCCAACGACGAGTATCACCAATGAACCCGGAAAGCGCTTCAAGAATGTATGAGATTGCTCCTAGACCCGCATCTGAGATAGGCCAAGCACGTGATACCTCAGATTCAAGAACATTTTTAGTTCCATTTGGGAAGATCGGATCCCAAACTGTAGTGATATGACCTAATTGATAAGCTGCCAGGTAACGAGAAATGAAGAATCCTACAAACGCAAGAGCGATAATCGGAGCGCGCTGTATCCACGATGAAGGATTGTAATTCCATCCAGGCGGAATTTCATGGCCTGGCAAAGTTTTTAATCCAGGCATTCCTGGTATAACAAAAGAGAACGCGATCACAAGTGAACCGACAAGGGTATCGTTTGAATAAGCGGCTACTGTCGGTGCCCAAAACACTAAGGGCGCAAACAGCAGCCATAGCCCTGTAAAAGAGACAAGGTAAGGTGCCCAGAGATTGCGTGGAGATAGTGATAGGATACTGAAGACTGCTATAACAAACCCGCTAATGATATCACTCCAAACCATCGCATCACTGCGATAAGCTAAAGTAAATGGACTGCTGATGAGCCATAAGGCCAATACTATATTTGTATAGTGTGCCCATCTAGTCCTTTGATGATGGTCAAGCCAGATGCGCTCGTGCTCATCACTCTTCAATCTCTTGTACTTGTCTACAATTAAATCGAAATCTTTCTGCCTACTGTCTTGAGGAGATTTGCTTTCTATTATCTCTTTTTCAGTCTTCATAGCTTCCTCCACAATTGTTAGGCAGCAGTCTCTCTACTTTTTGGCGGCTCTAGTTTGTTTTCACGATACCAATTTGTTGGAGAGGCTTTTAACGCATTGACCATCTTGGGAAGTGTATTTCGCAGAGAGTGCTTTGGCTCCCATCCAAGTAGTGTTCGTGCTCTAGTAATATCAAGAGCATAGTGATCATCTGCTAGATCAATCATCCATGGTTTAATGAAAGGATCTTCAACAAGCGGCATCTTGTCTTGAAACCAGGCGCCAACTTTGGCCAGCGATTTTGGTATCTCCTTAGTTTCCCATTCCTCACTATGAATGAGCTGACCTAATGTGCGTTGGAGTTCTTCGTAGCTGAGCGTTTCACTTTCACCAATTAATAATGTTAGTTCTCTTGGGAGTTGATACCGACGCTCGACTATAAGTAAGAAAGCATCGATGAGATCTTCAAGATGGACAAACGACTGGCCATGCGATATATCACCAGGAAATACCTGGCTGGTAAGCGTGCGTTCATAAATGCGTTGGATCTGATGAGCAAGAGGGATTGAGTGACAATGATCATCATAGACGCCGGCAATTCGCATTAGCACAATTGGAATATTGCTGTGCTCTTTGAGAATAAATTGCTCGGTCTTGACCTTTGATTTTGGATAGTCCCATTTAGGATCCAGCTGTTGTTAGTAACCAGAACTGGGTTGAGTCTGACTTCCCTCTAACTTATCTTCGACAAGTATCGCTTCGAGTTTTGGAGCTTTATTAGTTCTGCCAATGACTGTAACGGTATAAATTTTTCCTGCTTCGAATTTAACATCAGGTATTGTCAGAGCTACATTCTTCTGGCCTGCGGTCCTTACTTCAAGAGCTGTAGTCATCGGATCGATTTCTGAATACATGCTCTCAGATTGGAAGTTCAATCCACTGAATAGAGCATCCTGTTTTCCCTGTGCGTAAACATCAATCTCTTTTATGCCTGGTGAAGCGTTTACTACACGTACTTTTGCTTTGCCGGTGGATGGAGGAGTTAAATTATCATTCAGTACGTGAAGGTCGGCTGTTTTATTCTCATCTCCAGGTAGAGCAATTACCGTGTAATGGCTGCCCTCAGCTAGATTCTCTCTGTTCTCTGCCAGAGGTTGAGCGGTCTCTTGACCAGCAGGTTTAACACTGAAGATTTGCATATCATCAGGCAGTTCTTTATAAGGAGTGACTGTCTTGTAAGAGACGTTTGTAAACTCCTTCTTGTCTCCAGCGAAGACATCAGCCTCTGTATCAGGAATTGCGTGAACAACTCTCACAAGCGCTTTATCACGCTTTGCCACTTCTGCTGCAGGTGGAGAAGTTGATGGCACTCCTGTATCAGGCGTTGATGTAACTGGTTCTTTTCTAGTTGATTCTCTGGCACAGGCTAC
>JBFLVQ010000946.1:0-3213 GCA_040758525.1 Acidobacteriota bacterium | reverse complement strand
GATCTCTTTTCCTGCCGAATTGTTATCTCACCCTGGCTGGCGCGATGCAGCAGCAATGCTACAGCACAAACATATGTTAGAGAGTGAAGCAGACGCAGTGATAATTCGCTTGGCCAAGCTACTTCAAAATAGCGATAAAAAGATCGGGCTCTTTTATGGAGCGGATCGAGAGGTCAATGATATCCTTAAACAGCGATTAGACACATATTTCTCTTTGAGAGAAGTGAGAGATTTGCGTGGTTCATTCTTTACACAAGTGCTGATCTATCGTGCTGATTCCACTCAACAGTGACCTTACAGCGAAGTTAATATCCAATGATAAATTTGTAGTGTGACTGCCCCACAGTTGCATGAATCAGATAATGGTGTTAATACGGTATAGCCAGAGAGATTACTGGAACATTTCCTTGACCAGGCTACAATAGCAGGAATAAGCTGATGCCGCTCTGATAAGCTAAGCGTCAATGGAATGGATCGCGATGTGGTGCAAAAAATTTCCGGAAAAATTTTATTTTGTATGAATGACTGCAAAAAGATTCTGCATCTATGATTTCATGAAAGGATTTATTGAAGCCATATGGGCAGGTAACGATTGGCAAATTAAATTGCCATATCGTGCTTTTACCTTGTGAATGTTGACTATCATTGGAATAAATCTTAATTACGATAGGACTAGAATTACTATGCGTACTACATATTCCTGGCTACATATTGTTATTAGCGAACTTGTTGTCATACTTGTCACTTTTTGCGTGCTTCCACAACTAACAAGCATTACTGTTCACTCTAGCGACACAACGAATGACATTACCAACCAGAGACCAGCAAAGAGTCAGCGTGGATCAAACACCAATCTGGCTTTCTCAAATGAAGCATGTGTACTAACCGGTTCTGGTGGAGATGGCTGTACAGGCTGTCCACCACCTAGTGATCCCTGTAATTTGATGGAAAATGATCCATGCTACTGTTGCTCATGCATATTTGGTTGCATAAAACCATTCATTATCGCAGGCAATGGTAGCACTGGTTACAGTGGTGATGGTAGCAATGCTATCTTTGCACAATTCAATGGTGTTGCTGCCATAGCTGTTCGTCATAGTGATAGTAGTGCCTATGTGGCAGATGCTAATAACTTTGTCATTCGCAAGATAGATGCTGGTGGTATAGTTACTACTATTGCAGGTAATCCTAATGGGTCATCTTTCAGTGGCGAAGGTGGAGCAGCAACGATGACTAGCCTCGGTTATACATCTGCGCTTGCCATCGACCAGCGTAATGGGGATCTTTACGCAGCCGTCAATTTAGATCGCGTGGTCAAGATAGAAGCTGCCACAGGCATTATCAAAAGCTTTGCTGGTGGTGGCGCACAGTCACCAATAGCAGGTCTAGCAGCGCGGGATTGTCGCTTGGGCAAGCCTATGGCCTTAGATGTTGATCCCGCAGGCAATCTCTACATTGCGGTACAATCAGAACTAGGCGGTGGTAGATACTACAAAGTTAATCCAAGTGGGACAATACTGTTAGTGGCTGGCCGCAATGAGCGCGAACTAAAGGCAGATGAACCTAATGGCGATGGTGGTCTAGCTACAGTAGCGCGATTTGGATTGTTAAAGGATATTGCTGTCAATCCTAACACTGGGGATGTTTATGTCACAGATCAAAGTCAGCAACGCGTTAGACGCATTAATAATGCAACTGGGATAGTGACCACTTTATTAGGTTCAGGCAAAATACCTATAGACAATGGTGGCCCGGCAGCAGATATTGCATTATCCTATCCTCCCACCGGTCTGGCAGTAGATCGTAACGGAAGACTTTATCTAGGTGTAGCCTCCCAGCCAGGGGCAATCCATCAAGTAGATGTGGATGGCAAAGTGAAACTATTAGCTGGCGGCACACGACGTTATCGGTCAGATAACGATCCATTGACGCAAGAGCAACTAGGCATGCCTGCAGCCATTGATATAGATTCACAAGGCAATTTGTACATTGTGGATGCACAGACGCACCAAATGTACAAGCTATTACCAAAAACACCAAACAACACCAGTGTGATTACCAAGGCACGTAATCAGATCTCTCCACAAAATCCGCCTTCCAATCTTACTGCGACATTATCAGGTTGTTGCACAGTTAACCTGTCCTGGGTGGATAACTCTAATGATGAAATAGCATTTGTATTAGAGCGTTCTACAGCAGGTGGGCCATTTGTCCTGCTTGCGCCAAATATACCACCCAATCAAACTAGCTTTACAGACACAAACACTGCTCCTAACACCTCGTACTGTTACCGTATTGGTGCCATCGTTATTAACCAAATTGTCTCAGTAGAATATGAACAATTAAGCGGTCCTCTTGATAACAATCCAACAGCAAATGGTGGAGGTAAGCGTATCTTTCCCGATGCCGACTCTGTAGCAGATCAGGCCAACCGGGATGTATGGATTACAGTAAAAACCTCTAATCCCAATACGCCAATCTTTTTAAAATCTTTTGATGTAGATGATAGTAGTAACTTGTTCACCACAGATGATACTGTTCCAGGCAACGATAATCTTGGCCCCATTGTGCGAGGAATTATTGGTGATACAGTGCCAGGAGAAGGACAACTAGCCCAAACAACTGTAACTACAACGGATGATGGAACTGGTAAAGGAATTGCTCAAGTCAAATTTACTGTTACTATGCAACCAGGAGATAATTTCAGAGTGGTAGCAAGTACTGATCAGGCTCTGTTTAATAATCTCAGTATTCAAGGACAGCAGATTATGGACTCACGAACCGGCACCCCACAACCGGTACCAACAAGTAATTCGGATGTGGTATCAAGTCCACTATTAACAGTCTGGAGATACGTGCATTTGGAAGTAGATTCAATGCCAGCACCACCAAATCAAATCATTGTAGGTCAGGAAGTAAATAATGTACTTATCAATATTATATCGATAGTTCCTCAAGTGGCCGGTAATATGCCAGTACAGTTTATGTACCTTGATCAAAGTATCCGAGACGGTTCTTACGATCTAGATAGCCAAGTTCAACTTCCACCTGAAGAGTTGGCTAAAAAGCTTGGGCGTTTTCACAACGGCAAGACGCTTATCAGCACAACAGGACAAATAATAGATATACTTGCTAATGGGCAGCAATCCGTTGTTACGCCGGCAAGCCAATTAATATCTTGTGAACTAATTGATAAGAAGGGCAATAAAACTT
>JBFLVQ010000945.1:0-3221 GCA_040758525.1 Acidobacteriota bacterium | reverse complement strand
ATTTTTGCAGTATTATCAGAATGAGTTGTAATAATTCGTAGCCCATCGGGACTAAATTCGGCAGAGATTATGATCGATTCTTTACTCTCAATGGTGGTCAGTATATCTCCTCTCTTATCCCAAATCTTTACAGTAGAATCTTCACCTAGGGTCGCAATATACTTACCATCAGGACTAAAAAAAGCAGATCTTAAACCTTTTGTATGGAATGATAACAGAGTCTCCCGATCACTATTATTACTATCCAATAATATCGCCGTCCTATCTGAACTGGCAGTGATGATGTAATGTCCATCTGGACTGTAACCAGCATATTTTACTGCATCACTATGCTTATCGATGGTAAAGAGTATTTCGCCAGTGGTATCCCACACTTTAGCGGTATGATCACCACTAGCTGTAATAATACGTAGGCCATCAGGATTGAATGTAGCAGAATAAACAGTATCATTATGCTTTAGAGTAGCTATTAACTTACCATTGTTGGTATCCCACACTTTAGCAGTATGATCATGACTGGCAGTAACAACCAATTGCCCAGATGGACTAAAACAAGCAGAAAGTAGTTTATCTGTATGACCTTCCAGAGAGGTTAACTGTTTACCTGTAAAAGTATCCCAAACCTTGGCTATTCCATCTTCACTAGCAGTAACAATACGATGACTATCATTGCTAAAAGAGGCAGACAATACATTCCCTTTATGTCCACTCAATTTAAATAACTGTCTGCCAGTAGCAACCTCCCAGATACAGGCATGGTTGTCCTGACTTGCAGTGACAATCAGTCTATTATCAGGACTGAAACTAACATTATTAATTATGTTGTTATGTGCCATTACCTGGAACATTTTTGAATAGTATGATCGCTTTGCCTGTGCTAACAAGAAACGTAATGAAGCTTTATCTTTACATTGCTGATAAACCTTATTAAAGGAGACGAGCGCACGCGCCATATCACCAGTCAATAACTGTTGTCTTCCTTGCTCCTCATAGAGCTCCCACTGTCTCTCTCTTCTCTCTTGCCATTGTTGCCAAGCAACCAAAATACTGATAATCACTAGCAAGAGAAAAGTACCACCAATCATATTTAACAACCTTCTATTACGTACTCTCCTCTGGCAAGCCTGTTTACTAGCAACAATCAGTCGTTCCTCAGCTTGCTTCCAGGCACGCATTCCTTTTGCCCCTTGTTTAACCAAATCTAGATCGCGTTCGCTTAATGTAATGCCCTGCTTACCATTCTGCCAATCCTGCGATAGATTCTCTAATATACGACGGGCTCTTTGACCAGGTCGGTCAGAGTTTTCAAACTTTTCACGCACAAGTGGCGCCAATGTATCATGCGCTAGTCTAGTTTCACTAAGTATTGCCTTATCTCTTTGATCTTTACTTGCGTCAACCAGTAGATAAAGATCTTTACACTTTGCTAATAATGGCTCGATCACCTCCTGACAATAGCGGTATTGATTCTTTACTTCAGTCTCTGAATGTTGTGCAGCAGTACCTAGCGGCGTTGTGTAATAGGTTAATAGATCAAGAATTAGACCAGAGTTGACCACTTCAGAATTGTAATTGCGTAAAACTTCTAATTGTTGCTCAAGAAAATCCTTTAATAATATGCCCTGCTCTTTTAGTGAGTAATAGAGTGTTAGATCAAAACAGGGTCTACTGTTATTTTTACTAACTGCCTCATTCCACATTTTTGTAAGTAATATTTGCAAGGTTGGAGCAAGAGCAGATTCACGATCATTTAATAGATCATCAGCAATACTTGTAGGTAGTTCATCATCTTTGATCGTCAATCTATATTTATTGCGCAGGCGCTCAGAATTCGTCAACCCTTTAATTACCTCAATAATTCCATTGCGATCTAGACGCTCAAGAAAGAATTTAGTAACTGGCAGAGAAGTTTTCTGTAACCAACTTTCTACCTCCGGTAACCATTCTTTGCGAAAACTTAAGATCAATTTTCCTTGTGGTCGCTGGTCTGGATTAGCATAAACAGTCTTTAGTGCATTAAAGAAGTCGTTCAATTCTTGCTCCTGCTGCGGCTGACGCATAAAGATCTCTTCAACCTGATCTATTATTATTGTCAGTGGTCTGCCTTCTGCTATCTCTATCTTCTGCCAAGCAGTATTAATACTTACTGACGAACTACTCAACAAAGTTGCTTCTAAGATCGGAAGCAGCTCCTTCTCTTGATCACATCGTAAACAATATATTTTGTGGGATATTTCCAGTCGCGGTAATAGACCAGCTTCCAATAGTGATGATTTTCCTACTCCTGATTGACCATAGAATAGTAGGATAGGATCGCCCTGAGACGCAGTTATCTGTCTGTAGAGTAGGTTGATCTGCTGCCCACGACCAAAGAAGAGCTCTGCATCACTACTTTCAAATCTCTTCAGATAACGGTAGGGTTGGGATGGTAAGTCTACACTTGATATATCAGGTAAGCCAAAGAGTGGATCGTTGCAGGCGTCAGATAGACTCCACTGTGCAACAGTTTCTCTACCTCTTTTTAAGAAAAGCTCCCAAGGAAAGCGTTCATTAATCGACTTAACTCCAGAAAAATAGAACTCTCGATACTGTTCTCCTTTTTCTGCCAGTACCATTGTTGCTGCCTCATCAAAAGCCGTACGTATACTGGCACCATTGGCAAAGCCACGATAAAAACAGCTAGCAAACATTCTTGCCACCTGATCATCGATTGCCTGAGAGGTGGCAATTACCGCCGGGACATTTGTGTTTAATAATTCTTCTGCTTGTTGTCGTGTGGCACAACCATTAAGAAAGATTAGTTTCAGTCCAGATTGGTTATGACATAGTTCAGCGAGCCGACGAGCCGGTACTGCCTTAGTCTGACCATCTATAGACTCAAAAAGTAGTTGATAACTATTGGCATGACCACCAAAATGGAATATCACGATCCGATTTCGATATTCTTGAAATATTTCTACAACCTGATCAAACCCAACATTGGCACGTTCTACAATCTCACATAACTCTCTGATACGAAGCTGATTTAATGCTTGACGTAGTTCATTATGTTCAATTGGCAATTGACGCAAGTAATTATTTCCATCCTGCTGATCATTGGCAAAAGCAAGAAATATTACTGGCTTCTCTGTTCTACAATTCACCTTAACCTGCTCCATAAATAGAAATCCAACCTTTTTCTACAATCGCCACTATAATAACGGAAGTTTCGATTTTGTGTG
>JBFLVQ010000944.1:0-3230 GCA_040758525.1 Acidobacteriota bacterium | reverse complement strand
GATTTCCATTGCCAAATTAGAGGAGAAGTTTGGCCGTATAAAGATAATAAAGGCATTGCCAAATATAAATTGGCAGATTTGTAAAGGTGCTACGCTATTTGATTGTAACGATCTTGTAACTAGTGATGACATCTCTTATTTTGAATGGTTTTTAGGGGATATTACCAGACTATATCGAGTCAATAGGGATGCAGATTTTGATAGAATATCAGCGTTAACATCTTGTTTACCAGGCCTGTTTGCCGAAGTTATACGACAAATTTGTCTTACTTACAAAATAGTAGATGAAAAAGAGAAAGAACTATTTCATAGCGCATTATATGGAACCATAAAATATATTGTTGATAGCAATAAAGAGTGCGAAACAATAGTTAATGAAGTTGCCAATAAAGGTGGTTTGACAGAGGTAGGAATCTCAACTTTGAGAAACCATCTTCCTAATCTGTTAAATCTTTTGAAGAATAGTTTGGATATAAAAATAGTACAGCGCAAAGAGAATTTGAACCGACGATGAGCTTTACGTCATTTGGTGGAGGTTTCGTTATGGGTATGGTAGTAGGACCAGTACTCGGTTTTCAAGGACAGACGATAAATGCCAAAAAGAGATCTGAATGGTGTGTATGTGCGCTGATTGTCGCAGAAGGGAGTGATGTAGAAGAGAAGTTATCCTGGTCTAGCAATGGCAATAAGGGTAAGACGGTTAATCCAATAGTGCTCAAAGAATATCAGCAGTTTAAGCTATTACGCTTTGATTGGGCAATTGAGCAGACTGAGAAAGATCAAATCATAGAATATCAGATCGCCAATGGTACTATGTATTCCTTTACTGTTCCTGCCCAGGGAGTGCTACTACGACTAGCATACAACTCCTGTAGTGGGTTTTCCACTCTGCAAGCAATGAAGAGAGTAGCAGACAAGAATGCTATGTGGAATGTATTAGCCACACAGCATGCGCTAAAACCGTTCCATTTACTGCTAATGGGTGGTGATCAAATATATGCTGATCTGATCTGGGAAGTTGTTCCTACCATTAAAAAGTGGGCTGAATTACCTGCTCAAGAGAGATTTTCTGCGCCTTTTACCGCAGAGATGCAGGCTCAAGTAGAGGAGTTCTATTTTCTCACCTATTATCAGCGTTGGTCACAGCCAGAGATCGCGAAGGTAATCGCGCAGATTCCTACTTTAATGATGTGGGATGATCATGATATTTTTGATGGCTGGGGATCTTATCCACCAGAACAGCAGGCTAGCCAAGTCTTTCAAGGTATCTACACACAGGCGCGCGAGTATTTCTCCCTTTTTCAATTACAGACCAATGCCGATGCTGCTTTTACTGGTAGATTGCCAGAACAGGAAGGCTTCAATTATGCATACAGGATCGGCGATATTGCGATACTTGTTCTTGATATGCGGTCAGAACGCAGTCAGCATCAAGTGATTGGTGAAAAAGCCTGGAAGGCCTGTTTACGCTGGCTCGATTCATTACAAGATTGCAAGCACTTGCTGGTGATGACGAGCATTCCCGTAGTGTTTGTCAACTTCAATCTTGTCGAGAGCCTATTAGGTTGGTTGCCTGGTCAGCAAGAGTTAGAAGATGATCTAAAAGATCACTGGATGAGTCGTACGCATCAGGGCGAACGTATGCGTCTTATTCACAGACTATTAAAATATTCTCAAAAAACTCACTGTCGTGTCACGATACTCTCTGGTGATGTGCATGTTGGGGCACTAGGGATAATACAATCGGAGCGTAATGGTTCGCCTAATGAGAATATCAATGTGATAAATCAGTTAATATCTTCTGGTATTGTACATCCGCCTCCACCTAGTATGCTGCTATACTTTATGGAAAAGGTTATTGGTGGTGGCGTAGAGGAGATCGATCGTGGTATTACGGCGCAAATGATCAAATTCCCCTGCAGTAGTCAGCGCTTTATTGGTGCGCGTAATTGGCTTAGTTTAGCGATTGATCATCAACATTGCATCTGGGCAGAGTGGTATGTGGAAGGTTCGAAAGATCCCTATACAAAAGTAATACACCCAATTGATTAGTAGGCTAATTTTTCATTACAGAGTCTACAGAGAGTTTCTCGATCAACTCTGTAATGAAAAATATCTCTCCATTCTTCATTCATCTTCCAGTTCAAACTTAAAAGCGATATGGCCACTTGTACCTGCCAGTGATTTGGGAAAAGTCCATTGCTTGGCTGCTTCTACGGAAGCAGGCTTAAAGAGCGCATTGCCTTCCCAGAACTCGACATTTTCTGCCATCCCTTCAGAGTTTACCTGTAATTTGACAATAACCTTAGCTTCTATGCGCTTACGCCTGGCCAGGGGCGGATAGATTGGTGACACCTTCTTAATTGCTTTTGCCTCCAAGTTTGGCCCTGGGTCTGCAGCTTGTACAACAACCATGCTCGTAATTAGTATTGCTATTATTAGTACGGTAATGCCAGCCTTTTTCATTTTTTCCTCCGTGTTAACCAGCTAAAGGTCCATTGATCATTTACAAAAGCAATCGAACAGATTGCCGGTTAGCTAGAAGCGCCAAGAATAACGAACCACAAGGTTGATACCAGGGGCATCAATTCCTGCGCCATGTACACGGTAGTTTTTATCTAAGATATTTTCCAACAGCACATTAATCTCAGAGCGCTCACCCAAAGAGAATCCTCCACGCAGGTTAAAAGTGGCATAACCTGGCGTTTTCGTGGTAAGAGGCGTACTTAAGATGCCTTTGCCAAGCACTCTGTCCATAACTTGTGGGAGTGTCTCACCAGTGGCGTGCAGCACATCATCAGGTGTGAATGGTCTACCATCTGCACCATTGCCAATTAATCCAAATGCGCGTGCGCCATTGTTGAAATAGAATCCTATTTCACCTCGATCACGGATTCCACCAATATCAGGATTATTTAAATCTGATATTGAGAAACGATCTTGATAAGAGGCTAAATGCGAATAAGCTTCTATCCAGTACTTCTTGGTAGGAGATTGATAGCGTATGCTGAGCAGTCCCTGAGTGGGTGGTAGGCCGCCAACAATATCTGGTGCATCGATAGCTCTGCGCCCGGAGATTATCCCTGGTATCGGTGGAGCGGGCTGTCTAGGCGCTTTATCCTTGCCACGCAGGTAAGAGAAATTTCCTGAGAATGTCAGAGACTCCGATATTTTTATACGGGTACTACCTTCCATTCCATAAATACGCGCTTGATCCAAATTAGCGCTGA
>JBFLVQ010000943.1:0-3235 GCA_040758525.1 Acidobacteriota bacterium | reverse complement strand
GTATTAAGAAATGGTTTAGTTGCTCTTAATACTCAACTATTCCGTGAAAGCCAGCAACCACAGCCTGATCAGATGCAGCTTAATAATTTGCAATCTAAACTGGAAAAGGCTCGTCTGGCATATGAAGCTTTTCGGGTAGATCTATATACTGCTCACCCAGAATTGAAAGAGCAACGTGGCGAAGCTCATACTATCACGCTGGCAGAAACAGCTATTCTACTGCCAGATACCAAAACTGCGTTATTAGAGTTTATGTTAACCGAAGATAAATGTTATCTATTTGTGATTACCAAGCATAATCACAAAATGGAGAACTGCTGCTCATCCAACATTCTTCTTAACGTCTACTCAATCGATATTAAACAACAGGAGTTAGTTCACCATATAACCAACTTTCACAATATGATTGCTAATAAGCAGCCCCATTTCGTTCCCCTTTCTCGTCAGCTTTATGATCTGGTGATTAAACCTGCAGAGGAACCATTGACAGGTAAAACCACCTTGGTTATCGTGCCAGATGGAATACTCTGGGAATTGCCTTTCCAAGCTCTAAGATCTGACAAGCATCGTTATTTGCTAGATCATTATGCGATTACTTATGCGCCTTCACTGACTGCTTTAAGAGAAATGCTTAAACTAAATAATAGATTGTATAAGGGAAAACCTACTTTGCTAGCTTTTGGCAATCCAGCTCTCGACCTTGAGAGTAAAGAAAATAGTAGATTAGCCTTGTTAGGTGAGAAGCTAACACCATTGCCGGAAACAGAAACCCTGGTCAAAAAGCTGGCTCGATTATATGGAGCTAATCACAGCAAGATTTATGTGGGAGTCAATGCTCTAGAACAGAATGTCAAAGCGGAAGCGTCTCACTATCGTATAGTGCAATTTGCTACTCACGGGATATTTGATAATCAGAACCCTATGTACTCACGCATAATAATGTCACAAATCAACAATGCTGTTAATGAAGATGGGTTGTTAGAAGCATGGGAGCTAATGAATCTAGATTTTCAAGTAGATATGGTAGTGTTATCTGCCTGCGAGACAGCACGAGGACGCATAGGAGAAGGTGAAGGTATTATCGGATTAAGCTGGGCTTTGTTTGTGGCTGGTTGTCCTACCACAGTGGTTAGTCAATGGAAAGCAGAGGTATCAAGCACCTGTGAGCTAATGATCGAATTTCATCGTAGATTGCAAACTAAATTACGTCCAGGCAATAATTTCTTAGCGAAAGCAGAAGCATTGCGACAGGCAGCACTAAAACTACGCAATAACATACATTATCGCCACCCTTTCTATTGGACATCATTTATCATAGTTGGCAATGGCTGGTAGCATCAAAAATACCTTGCTGGTAATCGTATCTAGCTTGAAGTCTTGGGAAGATGAATGTTATCTCCCCAATGGCGCAACCTTATGCTTCTAGACAGTCCCATAATAATCTTCTAGATGGTGCAAGGAAGGAATGCTGGATTTAGATAAAAACCTCAGATTCCTTCGTTTGACGCTCTCCACCCAACCGCAGAAGCGGTATGGGTGGAGATTCCCAGGTCTAGCACAGAGCAAATGCCGATGTTTGCTGAGTATTCACTGAGCTAAGGGGATCGTCATAAACCCCGTTTGAACGTGCGGATTGAGCCATTACGGCACAACCTTTCTTAAGCACGATCAAACAAGCCATCCCAGTCCAACTGCCAATGTTACGGCTGGCGTTGTGATCTGAATGACCTTGATAACCACAATTAGGACAGAAGAAATGTTCGCCATCTCTCTCCCCAAGCCAATGACATTTACAACAGGCTTGGCTGGTATAGGCAGCGGGCACAAATTCTACTGCCACTCCAGCCAAACCAGCTTTATAGATGATCATTTGCTGCAGTTGATAATAGGGCCAATAGTCTCGATTCTCTCCAGCATCAGCTTTGGTCTGTTTTCTCTGCTGGGCATTTTGTCTAATGCCAGAAAGATCTTCCAACCTGATACCACAGTTATTAGCTTTGGCGAACTGGACAATCTGCTTGCTGATAGTGTGGTTAATATGTTGAATGATACGCCGTTCTTTGCGCTCCAATCTCTTTACCGCCGCCGTCTTGCCTGCCGCTTGCAACTTACGTCTGCGGTTAGCAAAATGCCTGCGAATTTGACGAACACTAGGATAGCTGAAGAATTTGGTTTTGCCTTCCGGCGTACTGGCAACCGCCAATTGTTTTTGCCCGCGATCAACTCCCAGCCATCGCTCAGTATTAGCAGCATCGGGAACTTCCATCGAGCAACTAATGAGCGCATACCAAATACCCTTTCTCGAACGCCAGAGTTTAAGCGATCCTTTCTGAGCTTGCTCGCCAATCACCAGATCGAGTATTTGAGTATGTTTAGATTGGTGGATTTGGAGCGGGATACGTTTGCTTCTGCCTCTTGTGAGGCTAAAGCTGAGGGAATAAGTCGAGCCTACTTTATGCACAGACCAGCCTTGATTGTTGGTCTCCAGCGGCAAGGATTTGAATGTTTTAACCTTCGTTTCTGCATTAGCATTACGAATGGTTTGATTGATTACCATCGAGCCAAGCTCAATGGCAGCAAAATCTTTGCTGCTCAATTTACTTCTTTCTTTTTTAGGCAGCAGCAACATTCCATTAGCGACTTCGGTATTGAGTTTTTCCAGACGCTCAAATTCAGCAACCTTAGTTTGGTTGAGACCAAGAAAGGGCAGTTTGAGGGTCAGAGTTGCTTTTGCCATAACCAGTATTATAATTTAGTTATGGATAAAAAACAACGATTAAACACGCTTTATCACTGTACTTTTAACTTAACCTATCATTTAGTTCTTGTAACAAAATATCGTCGCAAATGTATCACCGCTGAGATGCTTGCGAGGCTCAAAGAAATCTTTGCTGAGACTGCCTTGAAATGGGAATGTCAACTTTTGGAATTCAATGGTGAGTCCGATCATGTTCATTTGTTATTGTCGCTCAATCCTAAAGTTCAACTTTCCACCTTTGTCAATAATATCAAAACTGTTTCATCTCGGCTTATTCGCAGAGATTTTAGCAATGAACTAGCAAAGGTCTATCGCAAGCCAGTATTTTGGAGCAGAAGCTATTGTGTCTTGACTTGTGGCGGTGCTCCATTGTCCGTTATCAAGCAGTACATTGAACAACAGGTTGGTATCGAATGAGAGTCATTATCGCGCTCCGTACCTACGCGCGATTGCCGTGCTTCACCACCCGCCAAGCCT
>JBFLVQ010000942.1:0-3247 GCA_040758525.1 Acidobacteriota bacterium | reverse complement strand
TAAGATCAGCTAATATTCAGCTATTTTCTAAGTATATGCAGGCTTATATTACGGAACTTCATCGTTCATCAATAGGGCGTATTATTGATTTTCACTGTTGCTGGACAGAACGTGGCCCGTCTCAACTAGAAGCTACACCCGCCTTCACTATTAGCTTTATTCGCAAAGGCGGCTTTACCTATCAAGTTGGTCGCCAGCAATACGATCTGCATAGTGGTATGGTTTTGGTTGAGGGACTTGGATCTGAATTCACTGTAACTCACTTCGATGCAATACAGGATGAATGCACGATAATTGAATTTTCTGAGGAATTTCTAACCAGAGCAAAAAATGAAATAACCGGCTCAAACTTTGATCAGTATCACTGGTTTGAATTTACCTCGGCTCACAACTTTTCCTTACTTCCTGCAACTCCCAAATTATTCTATTTGCAGATGGCCATTTTGAAGGTAGCCCGTCAGGCAGAAGCCGGATTTCAGTTGCAATTAGATGAATTGTTAGCAGCCTTGTTATGGGAGATTGGCTGTATGCAAAATGGAGAAACACAACCTCTCCCAATGATTAGCTTTGACCGGAAAGAGACGGCAAGATATCTCGCTGCTGTTGATAGGGCAAAAAACTTTATTGCGGCAAATTATCAAGAGGAGTTGCTGCTTGCCGAGATCGCCCAGCACAGCTACATAAGTCCCTTTCATTTCAGTCGCATCTTCAAACAATTCACTGCATATAGTCCTCACCAATATCTAATTGCCGTTCGCTTGAAGCACGCGGAAATTTTATTAACTCACACTTCACAGTCGATTACAGAAGTCTGTTTTTCCTCTGGCTTCAACCACCTTGAGCATTTTATCGCCGCTTTTCACCGTTGTTATGGCATCAGTCCTGCTAAATTCCGTAAGAACCTACACTCCGGCTCTCGCCTTATGAAAAGCAAGATTTCTAAAGTTTTTCCTTCTCTTTAGCACTAAAATTCTCTTTATCATGTAAATCAAGCCGAGAAGCAGCCAAATGCTTCATTGGTTGTAAAGGCAGGCTTATGAAATCTCTGCAAGATATTTCTATCGCAATAGAAGAGAAAACTCCCAACAATGTTACTGTTACAAAGCGTCGGATTGAATCGGTTGATCTGCTTCGAGGGATCGTGATGGTTCTTATGGCACTAGATCACGTGCGACACTTTTTTACCAACGTTCCATTTCAACCAGAGAATATGCAATCTACTAACGGTATTCTGTTTTTTACCCGTTGGCTTACTCATTTCTGCGCTCCAATATTTTTTCTCCTGGCCGGTACTGGAGCTTCGCTCGCGCTTCTGCAAGGAAAGAGCCTAGCAGAGCTTTCCCATTTTTTGTGGACACGTGGATTGTGGCTCATTTTTCTAGAACTTACTGTTATGGGTTTTGGTTGGTCCTTTGTTCCAGGAGCAAGTTTTGCAGGTGTTATTTGGGCATTAGGTTGGTCAATGGTGATTATGAGTTTTGCAGTGCGGTTTTCGCTGCGATGGATTGCTGGCTTGGGAAGTGCAATGATCTTATTGCACAATCTCACGGATGGATTGCGACCAGAAACATTTGGCAGCCTGTCTTGGCTGTGGGGATTTCTGCATGTGCGAGATATTATTAAATTGCCTTTGTTAAATTTCGATTACTATGTTCTATTCCCATTGGTTCCGCTCATTGGTGTGATGATGGTTGGCTACGCACTAGGCGGGTTGTTTAGCCAACCGGCAGAGACACGACAGAAACAATTGCTTTGGCTTGGCTGGTTAATGATATTTGCATTCGTGATTTTGCGAGTAACGAATTGGTATGGCGATCCAGCAATTGCCTCAACTCCTGGTGGCCAAGGAAGGTTTGCTCCACAAAGCACATTTGTCATGACAATAGTAGCCTTTCTTAACGTTGAAAAATATCCTGCATCGCTACAGTTTCTGTTAATGACACTTGGACCAGCACTGCTGTTGCTAAGCTATTTTGAGAGGTGGCCTGCTAGACCAATACCGCTTGGCTGGCTAGCAAGAAAACTTTTAATTTTTGGGCGCGTGCCAATGTTCTACTACTTACTACATTTATATCTTATCCATATAGCAGCATTGGTAGTAGGACTGCTCTTTCAGCAACCAGTTGCTTGGCTTTGGGGTGCAGGCAGGCGAGCCGGATATGGACATAATCTGTTATTTGTTTATTGTGTATGGATTCTAGTAATTGTGATTCTGTATTTTCCCTGTCGCTGGTTCTATGAATTGAAACAACGGCGCAAAGATTGGTGGCTTAGTTATTTGTAATCTTGCAACTCAAGATACTGATATTAAAGTCCGTTCTTGAACCGCGATGAAGCTAGCTTTTTATAGATATGGTCTAGGAAATATCTGGTGCATTTGCTCTTGTTAATGAAGCCAGCCTTTGTGAGATGCTAAGCATACCATGTTTTATTAACCAGTTAGCAATACGAATGGCGGTAGGAAGAGGCATTTGAGTAGACCAAACCCTGATAAGTTGATTAAGATTGCCTGCCATTGGCACAAATTGCAACAATGGCACAAGTCTCAAATTTTCTAGAAATGCCACTGGTCGTGCCAGCGCAGGATGAATGACAGCAAAACAGAGTTGAATCTGGTCATCTACCACGCAGGGCATCTGTATGAAATTGATCTCTGGCGATAGTGTAACAGGCGACTGTAAAAATGCATGCATTGTCTCATTGGAAATTGATGCTATTTCGAAGCTGGTATCTAGTTGGGGTTGCCGCTGATCATTGACTTGCTGTTTTTCACTGATAGCACAAGCCTCTTGTAGTCGGACAACAAAATCAGAATCTTTATCTAAAATAGCAATAGGTTGTGAACGCCGACGCCAAAATTCATAATTATCTCCAGGCCAAGCCAACTTATAGTAATTCTGAGTCCAGATAGTATGAGTCGCTACTGATTCCAGCAAGCGCGACTCATAAAATTCTTGTGCTAATTCGGTCATTGCTTGGTTCTGGAGTAAAGTATTGGCAGCAATAACAGCTTGCAATGTGAAGCGCATAGCTTTTTCTACCCCGCTAGATGAAAGCGGGTCTAATGCAAAAGCGGCTTCACCCAATTTGATATAGCCCGGTTGCCAAGGTTTTAGATCTAAATAAGGAGTAGCAACACAACTCTGTACTGGCGAAACAAAAGGGACACTAGCAATAGGTTTGAATAATTTTCCTTCGTTTAACATCCTACGAAAAGATTTTTCCAAACTCTTTTTCTGATGTTTGT
>JBFLVQ010000941.1:0-3259 GCA_040758525.1 Acidobacteriota bacterium | reverse complement strand
ACATTACGACAAAGCAGAAAACTATCCAAGGCATTAGCTATCGTTATTGTAAGTTACTGCAAGCTTGTGATGGTTATGTTTATTGAAAGGAGACGGCGCTTCCTCCTAGACCTAAAGATCTAGGTTTCTGCGCCTTAATTCTATGAATACTGGAAAGCCTGTTCTCAACAAACTTGGTACAACGAAACGACAATCTCTAAATATTTCTCAACAAACAATGGTTACAAGTAGTTTCTTTACATCTGATAACACATTACCAATGGTGATACAACCGGCAATATATGGTATTGATCTAATAACTTGGGCATCAACACATAAGGATTTCATTGAGACAAATCTTTTGAAATATGGCGCAATACTCTTTCGCAACTTTAAGGTTAATGATCACACCGTGTTTGAGCATTTCATTAACACAATTTCGACAGGGTTACTTGAATATACAGAACGCTCATCACCACGTAGGCAAGTAAGTGGTAATATCTATACATCAACAGATTATCCAGCCGATCAAACTATCTTTTTGCATAATGAGAATTCTTATCAGAATAGCTGGCCATTAAAAATCTTTTTCTATTGTGAGGTTGCGCCTCTGCAAGGTGGTGAGACACCTATAGCAGATATCAGAAAGGTTTATAAAAGGATTGATCCTAAGATTAAGCAGCAATTTATAGAAAAGAGATGGATGTTGATTAGGAATTTGGCTGCTGATTTAGGGCTTTCCTGGCAAACCGTCTTTCAGACTTATGATAAGAGTGTGGTCGAAGAGCATTGTCGAAAAAATGGTATTGAGTTTGAATGGAGAGATCTAGATAGATTGAGAATACGAGCTTTGCGTCCTGCAATTGCAAAACATCCAAAAACGGGGGAAACAATCTGGTTTAATCATGCAACATTTTTCCATCCTTCAACCTTGGACTCAGCCGTCCACGAAGTTTTAGTTACTGATTTCAAGGAAGAAGATCTACCTACAGTCACCTATTATGGTGATGGATCGTCTATTGAACTATCTGTGCTAGATCATTTGAGGAAGGCATATCAGCAAGAGACAATAATATTTCCCTGGCAACAAGGGGATATCTTGATGCTTGATAACATGCTTGTAGCCCATGGGCGCAGACCATATTCTGGCCCAAGAAAGATACTTGTAGGAATGGCTGAAGCAACAAGCGAGAGGGGAGTCTAGATCAAGATATTTTATCTAGCAAATCTTCTGTCATAAGTTACTAGATTTTTTCAGATCTGCGTAAGTGTTGCGCAAAAGTTCGAAGCAGATAGTCCCTTCTTCAATACCTTTACCAACTTTGACAAAACCATTCTTTTCCAGAACCCGTATGGATGAGATAAGTTCTGGATATGTCTCAGCAATTATACGATCGACCTGTTTTTCTTGGAATGCCCAAGAAATTAGACCACAAACAGCTTCTGTGCCATATCCAATTCCTTGAAACTCTGCCAATAGCGAGTAGCCGATCTCTACGGTACCATCAAGACTAGGTTTGCCTTTGAAACCACCATTACCAATAGCAATACGTTTTCCTATTACACTCTCAAGAAGAACAAAATACCAAACCGACCAACCAACCATATCGGGATTTTCTGCTAAAGAGTGGGCAAACCATTCCATTGAATCGATATCATTTAATGGTGGTGGCCAGTTCTCCGACACTTGTGCATTTAGTAGCGTGGCAAAGCGTAAACGATTATCAATCTCTGCACGCACCAATTCAGTTGTTCCTGCAATAAGTTCTAAATGCTCAGTAATAATTCTTATATTTACCATTTTATATCAATGTGCATCGGGCAATTCTTTCTCTAATCGACGCAGGCTTGGATAGAGATAGCCCATTGTTGTAATTAACATATGAAGGCAGGCGAGCGTGATGAATAAGAAGCCTATACCTCGCCCAGGTCCTACTCCTATTAGCCGTCCTACACTACCTGCGAGTAATCCATTGTAGGCAAGCAATGGTTCAAATATTCTGTCCACCAGTGGGCCTGCAACAAGATAAGCAAGTGGCAAAGAGACCCAAGTTATCATACGCCGCATAGCAAAGACACGCCCCTGTATATCAGGAGCAACTTTAGTCTGCCAGATTGCTTGATTGGCACTGATAATTATTGGAATAGTAAATAAGAGAGCACAAATAGCAATAGTTACAAATAGGATGTTAGGTTGTACACTAAGCAGAAATAGCAATGGTCCTTGTAATAACATAAAGCCTAGTGTGCCATATACACGGCGTTTCGGTCCACCCCCAATACTCATTACTAACCCACCTATCAGCAGACCACATCCACTTATCGAGAGTGCTCTGCCTAATTCATTAGCAGAAGCAAAACTTAACACCAGTGGTGTGACTAGTACAGTAACCATGCCTACTAGAAAATGCCAGGCAGTGAATAATAGTAACAAGGCTTGTAAGCCAGGTCTGGCTTTTATATACGTCCAACCAAAGACTGCATCTTGCCAGATACTACTATTAGTAGTGTGGTTTGCTACACTATTGAGAGACTTAGGCAAGTGAACACTTAGCAGTATAACCAGTGAGAAAAGGAAAGTAGCAAAATCTATTAAGAGTACACCATACACATTAATGGCTAATATTAGAAAACTTGCTAGCACTGGTGATACAATACGTGCGGTAGCTTCGCTTATCTGTAACATACCATTGGCACGGCCAAGATGCTCTTTGGGTACTAATAAAGTAACCATTGTAGAGAAAGCTAGTAGGTTAAAATAGCCACAAATAGCAGAAATTGCTAATGGAATATAGATAAGCCATAGTTGTGACAGGTTAGCAATAATAATCAGGGCAATGGCAAGAATGCTAAGACCTGAACCTATATCACAACACAACATTATCCTGCGTTTGTCCCAACGATCCACCAATGCACCTGCTAATGGTAATAGCAGCAAACCAGGCAGCGATGTAATAAAATAGAGCAGAGTAAAATTGGTAATTGAGCCGCTACGTTGATAGATCCATACACTCAATGCAAAATTGGTTAGGCCACCGCCCAGTGTTGAGATAAATTGTCCAAACCAAATTATTGAAAATACTTGTATACCGGTATTGTCAGGCGCTACAGTTGTTATAGATTTCATTACTGATACGATTTATTGATTACATTGTGTTATCAGTCAATTTAGGTTCTGATTGAAGAACAATATTAATCTGTAAACTTTTTTCATGGTGTGTACTTTTCCGACAGATTTTTGTCAGAAAAGTATAATGTGTTACTGGGAAGTTTTTTTATA
>JBFLVQ010000940.1:0-3261 GCA_040758525.1 Acidobacteriota bacterium | reverse complement strand
GAGGCCGGTGAGATGGTGGGTTTTTTAGGTCCTAACGGCGCCGGTAAGACTACTACGCTAAAGATGCTGGCAGGTCTACTCTATCCTACTAGAGGAAGGTTATCTGTCGCTAACTTTCTCCCACAAAAGCGTCAGAATGCATTTCTTAAATCGATCACCTTAGTAATGGGCCAGAAACAGCAACTGAACTGGGATCTACCCGCATTGGATAGTTTTCTTATCAATAAGGCGATATATGAGATTCCCAATCTAGAGTATCAAGAAACAATGCAGGAGTTTAGTAAACTACTAACACTCGACAATATTTTGAAGAAGCAGGTACGTAAACTCTCTTTAGGTGAGAGAATGAAATGTGAATTGGCGGCTGCGCTGTTACATAAGCCACGAGTACTCTTTCTTGATGAGCCAACGATTGGGCTGGATGTAAATATGCAGGAGCGTATACGCGCTTTTATTGCCGAATATAATCAAAAGTATGGCGCTACAATCATTTTGACCAGCCATTATATGGCTGATGTAGCAGCACTGTGCAAGCGAATTATTGTGATCGATCATGGCAAAATTATCTTTGATGGCGATCTAGTTAGTCTAATAGAATCACGTCGTCCAGATAAGATTATTAAACTAAAGTTTCAGCACGAAGCATCACAAGAGGTGCTGGCCCGTTTTGGCAAAGTAAGAAAGACGAAGTTACTAGAGGCAGAATTGCTGGTTCCTCGCACACGCACTTCAGAAGTAGCAACAGAATTGCTTGCCGCACTTCCTATACAAGATATCACCATCGAAGATCCACCATTAACCGAGATTATCGGAGAGTTATTTTCAGGCACAGGGCGTAGAGAAACACCAGAAACTAGTGAGTCTCTAGAGGAAGATAGTGTCAATGAATTTGAAACTTAATAAATTGCGTGTACTTCTGCAGACACAGTTCGCTTATATGACTGCCTACCGGGCAGAAATAGTGCTCTGGATACTGTTAGGTATTCTGCCATTATTGATGATGAGTGTCTGGATCACACAAGCCAATCGTTCTGCTAGTGGTAGTCTACAAGGTTATAATGCGGGGGCTTTTGCTAGTTATTTTCTTGCTGTCTGGGTTAGTACTCAGTTGATAGTAGTCTGGGTAGCTTGGGAACTCGATAACAATATTCGCTATGGAATATTGTCTAGCAAACTACTACGCCCTATCGATCCTTTCTGGGAGTTTCTTGCCTCGCATATAGGCGAAAAGATGGTACGCTTTCCCTTCTTGCTGTTGATTGCAACACTGGGATTGTTAGTTATACCAGGAGCAAGTTTTTCTACTCATCCTTTAAACTGGCTCATTTATATCTTGAGTATTTCGCTCTCTTTCTTGATAAGGTTCTTAATGAGTTATTGTATCGGTATGCTCGCTTTTTGGAGTGAACAGGTTATTGCTATAGAAGAACTTTATTGGTCAATATATGGGATCTTAAGCGGACTTTATGCACCACTTGAATTTTATCCTCAAGCGGTCCGCTCCATACTAGAATGGACACCTTTCCCTTATTTAATCTACTTCCCTGCACGGGTATTAAGTGGCAAGGTGAATAATAGCGAGATTGGTTGGGCATTGTTAATACAGCTTGTTTGGTTAGGTCTCTTCGCGTTACTGCGCTTGATATTATGGCGAGCGGGATTGAAACGTTATAGTGCTGTGGGCGCTTAAGGTAAGTTATGATCCGTTACCTACGACTTATTGCCATCTTTATAAGCAATACATTCTCTGTCCAGCTTGAGTATAGAGCCAACTTTCTCATTAATCTGTTAGCAAGTATGTTGGATATTGGTGCAAACCTTTTTGCCATTAGCCTATTTTTTACTAGTAATGAATCTTTTGGCGGCTGGAGCTATGCAGAAGCGGCTGTAGTACTAGGAGTCTTTGTTACAGTTGAGGGTTTTATTAGCTCCTGTCTTTATCCTAATCTTAACCGTATTTCTGAACATATACGTATGGGCACACTCGATTTTCTCCTGCTTAAGCCCATCGATAGTCAATTTGTTATCAGTACTCGCAATATTTATATCCTACGCTTTGCTGATATGCTGTTGGGTTTGATAGTGATCTATTGGGCATTGCAACAACTACCTGCGGTAACTACTATTAATCTACTATTGGCCGCGTTACTACTTATTTCTGGATTGGTAATGGTCTACTCTCTATGGTTTCTTCTGGCAACTATGTCTTTCTGGTTTGTTAAGGTAGAAAATATCACAGAGCTATTCAATACATTCTTCAGTGCTGGTCGTCTACCTATCACAGCATTTCCTACCTGGATACGAAGAATCTTGACCTATGTTGTACCGATCGCATTTATCACTACTGTTCCTGCTCAAGCTCTTACTGGCCAACTTAACCCTTGGAATGTGCTGGTCTCGATTGTGCTGGCATTAGCATTATTTATTTGTAGTAGGACGTTCTGGTACTTCGCATTGCGCAACTATACTAGCGCTTCATCCTAACTCTTTGAGGCTTTTTAATTGCTGCTTTACCGATTATTGTGTAATGCTTGTCTCAGTTGTTTGTTAGACTTAGAATAATGCTCACATTACCATTTTTCCTGCGCGGAGCGTTAATGATTTCACAAATGATTGTAGGAGTGTTAGGGTGGTGAATCTCTCTTCCCGCGCCGATGAGGAATTCGTTAGCCAAGAAGCATTCAATGCGTTGCTGAATTGGTTGCATACTGATCGAAAACATGCCTGGGAATCTTATCAAAATATTAGAGCTGGTCTACTGATGTTTTTTGAGTGTCATGGCTGCCAGTTCTATGAAGAGTGTACAGACGATACCATACGACGTGCTGCTATCAAGATCAGCACAGGCACAGTAGTGCGCCCTAACAATCCTTATGTCTATTTTCATGGTATAGCACGTAATGTGTTGCGAGAATATTGGAAGGGCAAAGAGCGCCTAGTATCGCCACTTGATGATCTTCCTGCTAATCTACATCCGATCAATAATCCATTCGAGATAGAGTCACGAGAAGAAGAGAAGCTTGCACTTGAACGAAACTTGAAATGTCTGGAAAAGTGTCTTAATGCTCTTCCCCAAGAGACACGAGAGCTTTTAATCAACTACTACATTAGTGAACAAGAGAAGCGTAGTGAAGAGAGGAATCATATCGCGGATCAACTCGGTATCACTCTTAATGCCTTAAGGATTCGTATACACCGACTGAGCAGCAGGTTGGAAAAATGTATCAAAGACTGTGTAGAAGATTATCCCGAAAAGCAGAA
>JBFLVQ010000939.1:0-3262 GCA_040758525.1 Acidobacteriota bacterium | reverse complement strand
GTATCTGCAGATATTTTGTATCGAGTTCCATTAATACTTAATATATTCTTACTCTAGTGTTGCTTACACTTGACGAAGCCCTCTTATAAACAGATTCTTGTTTTTATAAAGGCTCTTTTAATCTCTTTTGTCTCTCACTAATATAATGGGAAAAAACTGACGAATAATGGACAAGGGTAGGAAAATATTTTTCCGTATACTGGTACTAAACATTACTCAAATTTCTAAATGTGTCCCAGATAATCTACAAACTTGCAGGCTTTTGAGAAGGAGAACGATGGACAGACCAACCAAGGTGTTTGGCCGCCCGATAAATTCGCAGGCAATTGTCACGACCTTTCTCAGAACGAAAGCCATCTGGAAATGGCTACATGTGGGTACTAAAAAGATCACGAAGTCAAAAAGAGCATAACCAACTTTAGATCTCCAAAGCGGGGATTAATTACCCCGCTTTATCGAGTATATCTCGCTCCTCCGTAAGAGTATTAATAACATCTTGCAAGCTATTTGCTATTCACTCTCTCCTTTGTTATCGAGTATAAGTACTAGGATAGTTCTTTTTCCGGCTTCAGTCCTGTCTCATATGAGATAGAGAGATAATAAATGCAAATCCTCCAGTTCATTAGCTAAACTAATGCACAGCCAATAAAGAGGAGAGGAGGATTTGCAGAGTTGAAAGAGTCTATCACAATAATAAGCCTAATAATAAAGGCACTCAATACCTTGAGTAATGCATTGGCGCAACGACCGATAGAACAGATGATGGAAGCTTGGCAGTTAGTGATAAGTTGTTACGGTGAGGGGATAGAGAAAGTTGGTAAGAAATTTGTTCGCATTGCTTTGATAGATTCATCACTAATAAAACTATCCTTGGCTGCTTACGATTGGGCACAGTATCGTAAGCAAAAGGAGGCAGCCAAAATGCACATGGTGCTGGAATGGAGAAGGTGTATACCAGAACAATTGACCATTACCACAGGCAAAGTCAATAACCTCAATAAAAAGGTTAAAGTTGCCTGGCAGGCTGGTTGGACCTATGTGCAAGACCGGGGCTATCTTTGTTTTACCCGCTTAAAATCAATAATCGCAGCAGGGGCACACTTTGTTGTAAGAGTTAAGTGTAATACCGATTTTCAGGTACTTGAGCGCCGAGAGGTAGACACACTGATCGGCAAGAGAATGGTATCCGTTTGCGCAGTGATTGGACCATTAGGCTTGAGCGTCGGTCCGATACTTTACTGCGCTTAGTCTCTTATCAGTTGCCGGATGGTACTTTGATTGGTGTATTGACAGATCGTTTTGACCTTAGTGCGGCCAATATTGCTCAGCTATATAAAGAGAGATGGAAAATTGAAAACTGGTGGCGCTGGATTAAGGGCGTCTCAAAATTAAAGAACCGATTGCTCGTAATGAGAATGGCTTGCAAGTTCAAATTATTACTGCTTTGATTGTTGATCTGTTATTGAAGGTTTTTAAGAAAGTGGGGGATTTTCCTGGTACTCTCTATGAATTTGTAGTTTGCTGTCAAGAGATGAGCTTGGTTCCTTGGTCAAATCTGGCTAATGGTTCACTGCGTTGTGCTTTAGAACTTATCTATTTTGATCTTTTAACTATGAAACTTTTGAACCAGTCTACTCGCGCTACTTAATTTTCACATGGGACAGGACTGACTTTGACTAAATTATCAGCCTAGGGTTTACCATGTAGAGCCCTATATTTTGTTGGTGTGATGCCAAATGTGGTATGGAAAGTGTGATTGAAATTCGAGAGATCGCCAAAACCAACGCTAAGAGCAATATCCAATACTGTTTTGCTAGTGGTTCGTAATTGCAGCGCTGCCTCATGTAATCTTCTACGCAGAAGGAATTGATGAGGTGTAACACCGACAACCTGCTTAAAGGTTCGCAAGAAGTGAAATGGACTAAGTTCTACAAGTCTAGCCAATTCCTCTATACTTATAGACTGCATGAAATTCAACTCCATGAATCGCAGTGCTGCTGATATTCGACGTTCATCCCGAATCTTTGGCATCTCGGGCGAGAGAGATATTCCAACTAATGTGACTAAGACAGCGCTCGCCAACTCTAACGCTAGTTTTTCAAAGTCAACCGATCCAGGAAAGCACAGTCCAGCTTTTGCTTCAGTGGTCAGAGGAATAAGTGAGGGAATTTCTGGTAGACGATGAACTGGAAAGTTGAGCGAAGCGTCTTTGCTAATAGAATCAGCAGCAAGCTGCTGAAAAAATATAGGCGCATAATTAAAGGAGATGCAATGATCCCCCATATTATATTTATGGCTACACTCGAAATTTTCATTGGCACTACCTAACAACAAGGATCCTGGTGACAAGACGGTACTACCTCGTGCCGAGCGATACTTGAAAGATCCCGCTACAACAACTGCGATAGAAATGTAATTATTCTTTTCTTCGAAGGGATGGTCCTGAGGGCCTAATGTGCAGACTACATCCTTGACCAGCCAACCACTACCAGAAGCCAGAGGGTGAGCGACTGCACACCCAGAGCAGCCGGTTTGTATACGATGATCTAATGCCTTCACAAGTGTATCTGTCATTATTCTCACCAGCTTTAATAGCAATTTTTCCCAAGAATTCTATAACTACCCTGTAGTATAAAAACAACACTCGAAGTATTAAAGTGCAATAAGAGGTACATATGAATTCTCATTTAAAAACATATGTTCTTATGGGGGCTATTTTGCTCTTCACAACACTAATAGTTATTACAAACATCACTAGGACAAAGGAGGTTACTAAGAAAATGTCTGACTCTCAAGAACAATTTCATAGTACTTTCCTAGACGTATTAACGTCACCAGCACGCTCGAAACAGTTTACTGATCAAGAGGATATCTATGGATGGCTTATTGGTAGTTGGGAAGCAACTGTTTATGATTATCCAGTCGATGGAACGGTTCACGAAAATAAAGGGGAATGGCACTTCGTCTGGGTATTGGAGGGGCGGGCAGTGCAAGATGTCTGGATCTCTCCGCCTCGCGCTCAAAGAAACTCTTCTATCTCAAAAATAAGGAATCGATATGGCACCACACTACGCGTCTATGATACAAGTATTAATGCATGGAGATTGACCTGGATCAATCCAATCAGCGGTGCCCATGATGAGTTGATCGGTAGGCGCAAAGGTAAAGATATTGTACAAGAGGGACGAGATCTAAATGGTAATCCAATGCGTTGGGTATTTACCGAGATAACTGCAAATACATTTCGATGGTATGGTGAACG
>JBFLVQ010000938.1:0-3264 GCA_040758525.1 Acidobacteriota bacterium | reverse complement strand
GCCTCTTACTGCCAATGGCAAACTAGACCACCGTGCTCTACCTCTGCCTGAGCAATCCATCTCTACTATCAATGGAGAGTTTGTTGCTCCACGCACTCCTATTGAACAGATTCTTGCACAGATTTGGGCTGAATTGTTTGTGCTTAAGCAGGTGGGCGTTTATGACAACTTCTTTCAGCTAGGCGGACACTCATTACTAGCAACTCAAGTGATCTCCCGTATAAATAAAACTTTCCAGATCGAGGTGGCTCTCAAAACTCTCTTCGAAATGCCTACCATTGCAACATTGGCAGAAAATATAGAATCACTATTACGTACTAGTAAGCAAGTACAAACTCTGCATATAGAATCGATAGCTAATAGAACAGCAGTGCCACTCTCATTTTCGCAGCAACGTCTATGGTTTTTAGAACAATTGCAGCCATCTACAGCGGCTTTTAATGTACCAAATGCTATTCGCTGGCAGGGATATTTGGATATAAACTCATTGCAGCAAGCGTTAAACGAAGTAGTACGCCGTCATGAAGCACTGCGCACAGTAATTGGACTCATTGATGATAACCCCATCCAAGTTATACAGCCGCCAACTTCAATCTATTTGCCATTAATAGATATTAGTAATCTTGATGAAGCAATTCGTATAACAGAAGCGCAAAGATTAGTAACAGAATCAGCAGAGTATCCATTCGACTTATCGGTAGGCCCACTGTTGCGATTCTGTGTAATAAAGATTGAAGCTGAAGAGTATGTCTTAGTGTTTGTCATACATCACATTATATCGGATGGTTGGTCATCAAATATATTGACTAGAGAATTGGTTACTCTCTACAAAGCCTTTACCAATGGTCTACCATCTCCATTACCAGAATTAACCCTTCAGTATGCAGACTATGCCTGGTGGCAGCGTCAATGGTTGCAAGATGTGATATTAGCTAAGCATTTAGACTATTGGAAGCAGCATTTGTATGGAGCAACAGTACTAGAGTTGCCAACAGACCATCCACGCTTGGCCACACAGAGTTTTCGTGGTGCGCGCGAGGCTTTTCAATTAGAAGCAGAATTGTCAGCACAGCTACAAGCATTGAGTCGCCAGCAGAGAGCAACTCTATTTATGATATTGCTAACAGCTTGGAAAGTGCTGCTAGCCCGCTATAGTGGCCAAGATGATATCGTGGTCGGTTCATTTATTGCCAATCGTAATCATATTGAGACCGAAGGGATGATCGGCTTTTTTGTCAATAATATCGCTTTACGTAGCGATCTATCTGGTAACCCAAATTCTCGTGAGTTGCTTAGTCAGATTCGCGAAGTAACATTAAATGCCTATCTACATCAGGATATACCTTTCGAAATGATACTAGAGGCAGTGCAACCAGAGCGTGATATCAGTCGCACACAACTTTTCCAAGTGATGTTTGTCCTTCAGAATACTCCGCAAGCCACTATGAAATTTCCTGGTGTAAGTTTAAGTGCAATAGAAATAAGAAACAGCCGCGCAAATTTTGATTTGACTTTATGGATGCAGGAGGACGAAGAGGGGATAGCAGGGTCACTAGAGTTCAACAGCGATCTGTTTGAAATCACTACTATTAAACGAATGGTTGGTCATTTGACGACATTACTAAAGAGTATTGTTGCCAATCCTGATGAGCGCATTGCACAGCTATCAATATTAACTGAGTCAGAACGATTTCAACTACTGATTCAGTGGAATAGCAGTGACCTAGCATATCTTAATGATATTTGTGTTCATGAACTGTTTGAAGCTCAAGTTAGACATCAACCTGATGCAGTAGCAGTAGTCTTTGAAGAAACACGATTAACTTATCGAACACTCAACGCACGCGCTAATCAACTTGCCCATTATTTAAGATCGATAGGAATAAAACCTGAAACACGTATAGCAATATGTTTGGAGCGATCCGTTGATATGATTGTTAGTGTTTTAGCGGTATTAAAAGCAGGAGCAGCCTATGTACCACTCGATCCTGCCTACCCAAGAGAACGTTTAATGTTAATGTTGGAAGATGCTCAAGCAGCTTTGTTAATAACTCAGCAAAGTGTAATAAAAACTCTACCAATGGCAGTAGCATCAATCTTTACAATGCCGATCTTCTCTATAGATGCTGACTATCAACTATTAACTGATAAGAGTGAAGAGAATCTAGTCACTAATATAACTCAACAAAATCTCGCTTATGTTATCTATACCTCTGGGTCAACAGGTAAACCAAGAGGTGTAATGATCTGCCATGGCTCATTGATAAGCGCCTTCCTGGCTTGGAAGCAGGCTTATCTATTGGGCTCGCAGATTAGTTGTAGTCTGCAGACGGCTCGCTTTGCTTTTGATGTTTTTACTGGTGATCTAGTACGTATGCTCTGTTCAGGAGGAAAATTGGTACTCTGCCCTGAAGAGACATTACTATCCGGTGAACAGACCTATGACTTGATATGTCTGGAAGGAGTAGATTTTGTCGAATTTGTCCCTGCTCTTTTACGTATACTAACCCAATATTTGATAGAGACTGGTCAATCGCTCGATTTTATGCGCTTGATAGCAGCAGGTGCAGATGTTGTCTATGTCAAAGAGTTGGAGCAGATGAAAAATCTCTCTGGCCCGCATACACGCGTTATTAATTCCTATGGATTAACAGAAGCTACCATTGACAGTACCTATTTTGAGAAGACGGAAATCAATCTACTACCTGGTAAACCTGCACCGATCGGTCGCCCATTAGCTAACACTAAAGTCTACATACTAGATCGCAACCTGCAACCAGTTCCTATTGGAGTAGCAGGTGAACTCTATATCGGTGGTCTCTCTTTAGCTAGAGGATATCTCAATCATCCTGAACTAACAGCCACAAAGTTTATTCCTAATCCTTTTAGTGATGAACCAGGAACACGTCTATATCGCACTGGCGACCTAGCGCGCTACTTGCCAGATGGCAATATAGAGTTCTTAGGTAGAGGCGATTATCAGGTCAAGATTCGTGGTTTTCGTATTGAACTAGAAGAGATCGAGGCTGTTCTATCACTACATAGAGAAGTGCGTGAAGCTATTGTGATTGTACGCGAAGAGAAGCCTGGCGACAAACGACTGCTAGCTTATCTGATAGTTCACCAAGGAATGAGTCCACGCATTGAAGATCTACAACAGTTAGTGAAGAGTCATCTTCCTGCTTACATGCTACCTTCAGCTTTTATAATACTAGATGCATTACCACTGACACCGAATGGCAAAGTTGATCGTACTGCCTTACC
>JBFLVQ010000937.1:0-3278 GCA_040758525.1 Acidobacteriota bacterium | reverse complement strand
TGCTAGTAGATTTGCCCGTGTATTCAATTCTTGATAACTCAAGCGATCTTGTTCAAACACTACGGCAACAGCATCTGGTGTCTGTCTAACCTGTGCTTCAAATAGCTGATGCAGACAGATCGCATTGCCATATCCAATGAATGTATCATTCCACTCTACTAATAATTGCTGACGCTCCAATGTACTCAGTAAAGGTAACTCCCACAATCGTAACTCTGCATTCTCTACTACAGTCGCCAGCAACCTTGTAAAATGTCTAGCCAGCCGATCGACTGTAGTCTCATCAAATAGATCTGTGTTATAACGCCAATTTCCCATTAAACCTTTGTCTGTTTCTGTCAGCATTACACTCAAATCAAACTTAGTTGTCCGACCATCTATGGAAATGGTATTGAATATTAGGTCTGGCAACTCTATCGATATCATTGGAGCATTCTGCAATACCAGCATAACTTGGAAAAGCGGGCTGCGACTTAAATCTCGTTCAATTTGTAACTCTTCTACTACTTTCTCGAATGGTACATCTTGATGTGTATATGCACCCAATGCTACCTCTCTTACTCTCTCCAACAACTGGGCAAAACTCAGCTTGCCACTTAGCTCCACTCTCATCACCAATGTGTTGACAAAGAACCCTATCAATCCTTCTATCTCTGTGCGATTGCGATTAGCGATCGGTGTTCCTACACTTATGCTGGTCTGGTTAGTGTAGCGATAGAGTAAAACATCAAGTGTACTAAGCAAGGTCATAAACATTGTCACATTGGCTTGTCGGCTCAACTCTTTTAACCCTCTAGTTAGCTCTTCACTCAACCTGAAACGGTAATGTCCTCCTCGATGGCTCTGTACTACTGGTCTAGGTCGGTCGGTTGGTAATGCTAATGCTTCCTGCTCACTGCCTAGCTGATGCTTCCAGTAGTGTAGTTGTTGTTCCAATACCTCACCCTGCAACCGCTCTCGCTGCCATACTGCATAATCTGCATACTGTATTGATAACTCTGTTAATGGTGAAGGCTCGCCTGATAGATAAGTTTGATACAATGCTGCTACTTCCTTGACCATCACTCCCATCGACCAGCCATCGCTGATGATATGATGCATTGTGAACAGCAGTATGTATTCATCTGTTCTTGTATACAGCAGCTTCACTCGTAACAATGGCCCAATACTTAAATTGAATGGTCTAGCTGCCTCCCCCTCAATCAGCCTACTTGCCTCTGCTGCTGCATCACCTATCCCCATCAAGTTCACTATCGGCAATGGTAACTCTAATCGTTCTGTAATCTGTTGTATTGGTATACCATCACTGATCACAAAGCTGGTACGTAGACTCTCGTGTCTGCCTATCACTGTGTTTATGCTCTGTATCAATGCTGGCACACTTAAGCTACCTGTCATCCTAACTGCACCTGGTATGTTGTATGCTGCACTGCCTGGCTCAAACTGATCTAAAAACCAGAGCCGCTGCTGTGCAAATGACAATGGTATTGCTTGATCTCGACTTACTCTATCAATTGATCCAGCTATTAACCCTAATCCTTCTTCATTAAGCGTCTCTATCTTCTTAGCTAGCCCCGCTACTGTTGGATATTCAAATAGACTGCGTAATGCTATCTCTATCCTCAGTGTATCTCTCACTCTCGACATCAACTGTGTTGCTAACAGAGAGTGTCCACCTAGTTCAAAGAAGTTGTCATTCACTCCTATAGGATCAATATTAAGTACACTCGTCCATATCTCTACCACTATCTCTTCAATGGGACTGCGCGCAGCTAGATAACCTTCACTAGCTATCATTGTGTCTGCTAGTTGTGGCGCTGGCAATGCTCGCCGATTAACCTTACCATTGGGTGTGAGAGGTAAGCACTCCATCATCACAAATGCTGATGGCAGCATATACTCAGGTAGCTTCTCTTTAAGATAAGCGCGCAGTTCGCTGATACTAATGCTGCTATTCTGCTCCATTATCAAGTATGCTACTAGCTGTTTGCTATCTGGCAGATCCTCTCTTGCCACCACTACTGTGTCTCTTACATCAGTGTGGTTTAGCAATACTGCCTCTATCTCACCTAATTCAATTCGGTAGCCTCTTACCTTTACTTGTTGATCAATACGACCTAGGCATTCGATTTCTCCATCAGCTAGATATCGTGCTAGATCTCCGGTTCTGTATAATCTCTTGCCTAACTGTTTGCTATAACTATTTGGAATGAATCGCTCTGCTGTCAAACCAGGTTGGTTTAGATAACCACGTGCCAGTCCATCTCCACCGATGTACAGTTCCCCTACTACTCCTATTGGTACGGGCTGTAGCTTCTCATCAAGCACATAGATTTGGGTATTGGCAATAGCACGCCCTATTGTTACTCTGCTTCTTTCTATTCGTTTTAGCATCGACCAGATCGTCGTTTCTGTTGGACCATACATATTAAATACTGTCGTGCTACGTTCAATTAACTTGAGCATCAACTCCTCTGTTAGAGCCTCTCCACCGCAAAGTATCTTGAGATCTGTCGCCCCTATCCATCCAGCATCTATAAGCATTTTCCAGCTTGCTGGTGTTGCTTGCAACATGCTAGCTTGTGATTCAGCCAGTTGTTTCATCAACAGTCTACCGTCGGCCACAACTTCCCGGCTTGCTATCTCTACATTACCTCCAGTAATTAATGGTAGGAATAATTCCAGCACAGCAATGTCAAATGACAATGTTGTAACTGCCAATAGCTTTTCTTGACTACCTATTCCCAATTGCTTGTTCATAGATATTAGAAAGTTGACTACGCCATTATGTAGTACCTGGACACCCTTAGGTTTACCTATTGAGCCTGAAGTGTAGATAACATAGGCTAGATTATCTCCTGTTACTTCTACAGAAAGTGAACTTGTTTTCTCATGGCTAATATCGGCCCAATCTCTATCTATGTAGATGATAGTAGTTGAAACAGGTACAGTTTCTCTTAGCTCCTCTTTAGTAAGTAGCTGGAGAACATTAGCATCTGCGAGCATAAAGGCGAGCCGCTCTTTAGGGTAATTGGGATCAAGTGGCAGATAAGCACCACCAGCCTTGAGAATACCAAGTAATGCTACAACCATTTCTATTGATCGTTCCAGACATATACCAACTAGTGACTCTGGTCCTACTCCTTGCCTTCTTAAATAATGGGCTAGTTGGTTAGCTCTAGCGTTGAGTTGTTGATAGGTCAGTTGTTCACTCTCAAACACTACTGCAGTAGCATCAGGTGTACGTTGGACTTGTTCCTCAAATAACTGATGTATAC
>JBFLVQ010000936.1:0-3283 GCA_040758525.1 Acidobacteriota bacterium | reverse complement strand
TGGTACACAAACGACCGGGATACGGGTGGCACGTAATACTTTATCGACTGTACTACCAAAGAAGAGATCTTTAAGGGGATTTTGCCGTCCACGTATCCCCATGACAATAAGAGAAAAGTCTAGATCATTGGCAATACGTAAAATCTCTACAAAAGGTATACCTACTACAATCATTTTGTTGAGCTTGGTAGCTGCGTCTGAGTGCTGGCTGATAATCTCATCTAGAGCCTGTTCAGCACGCTGACGCAATGTCGCGGTGACCGCTTCTGCAGTGCTAATCTCATACTGATCAATCTTATCAACGAAGGTAGTATCGATCACATGCAATAGATAGATCTCGCCATCGCTAGCCACCATTGAGAGTGCGTACCCCAACGATTTTAGTGATGTCTCTGAGAAATCGATTGGTACAAGAATATCACTGATCTCCATAACTCTCTTCCTAACAAAATGAAGCGAATGTAAAGTAAGAAAACCTATTTGGCTGGTGTGAAGGCTTTGAAGTCTTTGGTAATGCCAAAGACGACTCCACTACGCGGACTGAACTTGCTTAGCCCCTTAACACCAGCTAAATCCCAACGTAGACCAGCAGCAAATAACTGTACACCAAAACGCGTCTGGCTAATATCTTCCGTGCCAACCTGAGGAGTACGAGTGCTATGACGGCCAGAGACTTCTCCTACCAGATTAAGCCGATCATTGACCTTGTAGATGCCCGCTAAGCCATAAAGTAATACATCATTTTGAGAGAAACGCTCAAGCGGTGCAGTAAGTATACCAACACCTAGATTACCAAATAGATTGAGCCGCTTAGAGAGTAGATGTTTACCAACCAGTATAGTAGCAAAGAAATTGGTCTGATTGGTACCTAATCCTTTTGCTTGATTGGTATTTGGTAACTGTACGCCAAAGCGGAAGCCAAGCGCGGGTAGACGCTCTGTCTCATTACGCAATTTAAACTTGGCGGCAAGCATAAAGTCGCCTACATCATTGGTAGTGAGATCTCCTGGAGAGAGATTAAGAGGGATACGGCTGTTGCCAAATCGGTCGATACTGAGATATTGCTGCATCACCCCTTCTACTTCAAACTCAACATTAGGAGCTAGACCAAAGCTAAGACCGATTACCCCAATACGACTTAGATCACCCTCCAGACCTGATAGACCAAAGCGCTGACGCTGTAGAAACTCTACACCAAACTGGGCTCGTACCGTACCCGGCTCAATAATATCTACATCCTCAGTTAAGAGCGGACGCTGTTGGGCTTGTACAGGAATAACCCAACCCGCTGCTGCTAAAGCTAGCCATAACAGCATACGTAGTGCACCCGCCCTAATCACTCGCCATTGGTAAGATCTTCTATTATTTGTCTGCATTATACTCACACCAATGTTAATGATGAAATAAAAGGCTCTGTGGGCGATTCTACGTCGCGCTTTCCCCTACTGTCAATGGCCCCGCGATGTCTGATAGTCGGCAAAAATATTGATCAAAGTCGCGTCAGACTGCGTATTTTTCGCTATAATGGCAGTGTGGGGGGTATGATAAATATCGTATAAAAGGTCTGTTCTATGAAAAAAAGCCCCGAATTTGATGTCCACTTTCAGCAAGGAGTAAGTAAGTTTGAATCTGGCCGCTTCGCCGAATCCTTAGAAGAGTTCTTCTCCGCTGCCCAGATCGACCCTACCTCCTCTACCCTGCATTATTACATTGGTGAAGCTCTTGAGCGATTTAAACAACAGCCTTTCACCCACACTTCCGCCTATACAGAACCACTGCCATTACCTGCTCAACAACTCAACCCACCCTATACTCAAAATCAACGTCGTGCTCGGCGTTATCAGACTCGCGTTCCAATAATTGTGGTAGCCTATGATAGTACGGGCAAATTTTTTGCCGAGCTAGTAATGACACGAGTAACAAGTGTAAAGGGGGCATGTTTAGAGATGCAGCGGCGATTAAAAGCGGGGGCACAATTGATGATCTTTACGATTGACAGTCGTAATGCGGTGCCGGCGCTAGTACGCAATGTCAAACTTGATGAAAAAACTGCCCGTTATTTGATAGGAATAGAATTTCTTAAAGGCCCGATAGATTGGTTAATTCCTCAAGATCAGATCAATGAAGACCAGCTCAAGAGTTGAATGACCGCAGACAGCTAGCCCAAACAACAATTTAGGTTGCCATTCTATATTTGCAAAGAGTAAACTTATGCGGCTCTATCATAAATTTTAATTACCATTATCAATTCTTAAAGGTTACCAAGGCATTGATTGCAAATATATCTGTGATAATTCCTGTCTACAATGGCGGTGAAGCCTTTTCCAGTTGCCTTGCCAGTTTATTGGCAGCCTCACTACCGCCCCTAGAAATAATCGTGGTAGATGATCATAGCGAGGATGATTCTGCCTTGATTGCACAAAAATTTGGTACAACACTAATAAGACTAGACCAGCAGTATGGGCCTGCTTATGCACGTAACCGTGGCGCAGAGATTGCCCAAGGCGAGATACTCTTTTTCATTGATGCTGATATCGTGGTACCGCCCTATGTGATTGATAAAGTAGCAACCGTCTTTCAAGCCGAGCCAGCGTTATCAGCAATATTCGGTTCTTACGATGATGCGCCGGTAGCAAACAATTTTCTCTCTCAATATAAGAACCTTTTCCATCACTATGTTCATCAAACATCTCAAATCGAAGCTTCCACCTTTTGGAGTGGATGTGGAGCAATCAGACGAGAAGCATTTTTATCGGTAGGGGGATTCAATGAAGAGAGATTCTATCAACCTGCAATAGAAGATATCGAGCTTGGTTACCGGCTAAAAAGGTTAGGACATCGTATACGGCTAGAAAAATCCTTACAAGTAAAACATCTGAAAAGATGGCGTATCCTGCCACTGCTAAAGACCGACTTTTTTTATCGTGCATTACCCTGGACAGAGCTTATCTTAACAGAAGGCGGCTTGATTAATGATCTTAACATCAACCGATCAACCCGTATCAGCATAATGCTTACCTACCTTCTCTTATTTGCTCTGTCAGTCTCTGTTTGGCAACTGCCATTAGCAATAATGATAAGTAGCAGCAGCATGTTGCTACTGCTTTTTTTGAATTGGCAGCTCTACTTTTTCTTCCTACGTAAGAGAGGCATACTCTTCTCTTTTACCGTATTACCATGGCACTGGCTCTATTTTCTTTATTGCGGCCTTGCTTTTATCATTGGTATTGTCAGATGTTACCCTTCCTTACAGATTAGTCTTTCTCAAACAGAGCGGCGACGG
>JBFLVQ010000935.1:0-3283 GCA_040758525.1 Acidobacteriota bacterium | reverse complement strand
AACACCTGCTCGGTTGATAGCTGTTGTTTTGCCACAGAGCAACAGAGTAAGTAGATTCCATCCATTAACTCATCGCGTTTTAGTGCTTCTGTTTGTAGCTCAACTTTCAGCTCAACTTTTTGCACATGACGCTCTTGGTACTCTGTCTTTGGTCCTGGTCGGCCTCGACCTATTTTTACTCGTACTACTTCTTGTTTTAGTTCTATCTTCACCTGAAGCAGAGGCTTTACTCTGAAACGCTCTATGATCTCATCAACTTCTCGTTCAATGGCGCATTCTGTCTTGAGATGGTATTGTCCTACTTTGAGCTTTGCCAGTTCCAGTTGTGCTGAGTAGTTGCTAAAGTCTCGCTTCGTACTACAATCTTGCCTAAGCTCACGGGCTTATTCTCTTTTCCGATAATCTCAAATTCGCTTTCCCATAGACCATACTTCTTGTTGGCCAGTTCTAATTGTGTAAACTTAATCTTGCCCATAGCGAGCGCATCAGCAAGCTTGAGTTGCTCTCTCTGGCTCATCGGCATAGGGCATAAAACCTGCCCACCCAAGCTTAAGATCTCACTAATGCGCTCAGTACAATAAAGCTTGGTATCGCCCAGATAGAGAAAATCACTGCGCCCAAGCATTTCAGATATTGCCAACCAGTGTTCGGGATAATTTGGCCCATCGGCCTGATTTCCATCTGCTGTTGTTGCCAATAAGGGTATTCCTTCTTGTTGCACGCTCAATGCTGCAATGATTGGTTTAAGGTCCGGTCGCTTATCTCTGCTATAAATTCATTCTTACGGGCTGATAGATAATCAGGCTTTGCCCATCATGTCGCCATATTTCAGGAATACCTATCACTACTCTGTTAAGTGCTCAAGAAGCAGTTAAACATCTGCAACCGTAGTGCAAGATGAAAAGCCCGACATTGAGGACATTGAGTGAAGTTAAAGATTTCATTAAGCCACCGCCGAACCTGAGGCAGTGTCGGAGTTAAAATTTTTTGTTAGCAAAGAATGCCCAATGTACTATTGCACTACTTACTTCATAAATCAGAAATAGATAAAACAATCCCCGTGTCTTTTGTTTACTCTCCAGCACCAATTCCTTTTCTACCCCATCCATTACTGCACCACAATGACCAGCAATCAGCTTTGAGTCTGACTACAGTGAAGGTAAGTAACATTTGAGCGCTCTCCAGTGTTCTTGGGCCAACTACTACATCAAGCAGCAAGCGGCTTTCTCTAGTCATTGAACAATGAACCCAATGTTTGCCGATATTATCTTCAATGCTTTCCGCAGCGTGTTGTTTAGTACCGGCAAAGCCATAGAGTTCATCCAATTCAATAGTATCAGCGCTGACCAGTTGAATAATTGCCGCATCAGCTAACTGAGCTTGCTCACTAGCTCTAACAGCCCAACGATGCACCGTTGTTGGATGTACACCTTCAACGCGAGCTACTGACTCATAACCGAGTCCTTCCAGTACTTGATGTACGGCACGCTCTACTTTTGTTTCAGGTGTTTTTAGATCATAAAAAGCAGTACTGTAGCGGTCGCAGAAGATCTTTTCGCACATCCAAAATTTATAAACAGTGCGCATTGCGTCTTGCATACTGTAGCGACTGTGGTAACGTACATACTCGGCAGCGATCCCACAGTGGACACACTGCCGGCTAAGAGGTCTGGGCTTTTTCATGGCAGAATTAGCTTGCCTCTTCCCTCTTTCTTTTTCAACTATTTCAAAGATCAGCTAGGGAGTACCTGAATCAGCAGCGGAGTGTGATTATGATGATATTGTGCAATTGTTGGTACATTTGGCTATGCTGGAAAGAAAGCAGCATCAGTTAGCGGGGACAACAGACCAACTGATAGAGTGGTTATTGGCGTTACAAACTATGTGTGAACTGATGAGCTATTGTCGGTAAGGCTACCGGGAAGTTGCAAGCAAATGGCTTATTACAGAGGATCAAAGAAAGGATATCTATCAAGTAAGATTGACTGCTAAAGGCTATCAAGCCGCACGACAGCCAGGTGCATCGCCGCTCTTAGTTATGGTGAGAGACGAGGCTGGCGATCCACGCTGGAATTAAAGGAACAAAGAAGATATTTAAACGTGCAAATAGATAGAACTATGAGATTATAATATCTATCAGCCAGCGAGGAGGATCTTAAATGCGATTGAAATCGTCGATAGTAGCAGCACTAATAACATTCATGCTAGGAGTAGGGGTAGCTAGCTTGCCAAAAATGTTTAATAGTTTTAGCTCCACATTTAGCAAAGCAGAAGCGATAGCAAAGATAGGAAGTAGAGTCAGGTATGTTTATAATGAAGAAGATATGCAACTTGTGACGTGCAAGAAGGATAATTGCCATGCGATAAATACTGGCGAGCGAGGTACTGTCACTGGAATAACAGAAATAAAGGATGAAGGATACTTCTTGATTGTTCAATGGGACTCACACTCAGGCTATCAGACTTTTGTTGGTAGAGAAGGCTTCAATACTTTTCTCAAATCAGAGTAAGGCATTAAATATCTTCAGCATCGCTCGAAACCTTATCTGCCTACTATCGACTATAGTGGCTAAGAATTTAAACTCTCGTTTATCCTTAGTAATAGACCAAAAGCTGCCAATACGCCATACCAAGTCACAGGCTAAGGCAGGTTATACTAAACAAACTAAATTAAGGAAACTATACTACAAACTATGAAAAAGGTATTTCTCCCTATTATTTTTACAGTGTTCCTATGTAATATCATTTCATTGGGGCAGACCCAGAGAACCTTATCTAAGACCGCGAAGCCACGGACGGTAGCTATTACCTTTGACGATCTTCCATCTGGGCCTGAGCATGACGTCAAAACACTTGAGACCCTAACAATAAAGCTATTGCACACGTTGATGGCACACAACGTTCCCGTAGTTGGTTTTGTCAATGAAGGAAAATTACATAGAGCCAATGAATTTGAAATTCGCAGAAGTATTCTCAAGAAGTGGCTAGATAATGGGTTTGAACTTGGGAATCACACATATTCGCACCCTTATTTTTTTCAAATGCCAGTCACCGATTTTCAGCAAGATGTGATTCGTGGAGAGGTTGTAATAACTGATTTGCTGAAAAAGAAAGGGATGAAGTTGAGGTATTTTCGGCATCCATTCTTAAGCACTGGGCCTGATCAAAAAACCAAAGTAGAATTTGAAAAATTCCTCTCTTCGCGCGGGTATACAGTTGCGCCGGTGACAATTGATAACTCGGATTGGCTGTTTGCTGCTGTATACACATACGCATTCAAACG
>JBFLVQ010000934.1:0-3286 GCA_040758525.1 Acidobacteriota bacterium | reverse complement strand
CAACGGCCACACAGATAACATTGCCGCTAGTTCGTAAATGTCAACTTACTGACGAGTTTGATGGGGATTGCGAGCGGTTATTGGAAGCAATGGATCAGATTTACCAGACTCATGCTAAATATTACATCTAGTTGTTATGCGTAAGGAACAGTTCACGATCAATAAAGAGCGAAAGCCAGCACGCTGCGAAATTTGTCATCAGACAGATTGCTTCGATACTGCTAATGGCAACTGCTCACGCTGCCAACCACTGCTCCTTACCCTGGTAACGGTGGCAGGCAGCACAGAACCGGAATGGAAACCAATAATGCTGGAGTTGATCCAGCAGATGACTCCTCTACAGATCTTCCTGGTATTACTGCTAGGCGGAATCCTTATCGGTTTACTGGTTGATGTAACACAACAACCACTCACTGTTAGTAGTCTACTAGCTATCCTAATCAGTACATCCGCATCACTGCCATTAGCAATACGTAGGACCAAGAATCTACATCCACTATTGAATGGTCTATTGGTAAGCCTTACTATTGCTCCACTTGGTTGGCTGCTATTGGCTGGACTCTACTGGTTAATAAAGCTATTTGATTAATCAGCGGCGCGATGCTTTTTCCTTACTTGCTACTACTATATAGACTTTTGCTCCGCCCACTAGATCAGACATATCTTTAGAATAGATTGCCTGTAGTGGTCGATATTTCTTGATCATTTCGCTTATCTCATTAAGTGTAATAAAACTACTCTCCTGAAAACTGATTGCCCATATAGGCATATGTTTGGCGCGTTCAAGCAGTTCAGAAAGAATCTGCCGATAACGCTCCTTGGAGAGTACTAATCCCCCAAAGCTTCCTCTGATAGCAGGTTGTAGTTGTGCTGATAGATCATTATCTTCACCACGTATCCAGACTTCACGCCAGCAGCGGGGGCTTTCTAGAAACGCGAGCAATGAGCCTGGCAGCGGTAGGTTGAGGTAGAGCAGATCGGCTTTAGTGCGGACAATAAACTCTACTGCTTCCCAATTTGAACTGTGATTATCTTGTCGATTGTCAATAATACGATTGACGATGGTTAGCAGATCAATGTAGACCTCCGAGAGCGGCCGGCGTAATGCACGTGTCTGTTCATCGAAGGAGAGTATATAGTCACCTAACAGTATTCCTGCCCAGATTGCCAGTGCTTTGTGGGTATCACTGGTAAGACCCTCTATATTTACACGCACATTATCTAGCCAGAGCGCATCGGTCTCTGAAAACCATTTACGCAAATCAGGATTGTTTAACTCCGTATTTGGCACATAAGCATCCTTAAGGATGACTTCCAATTCTGCTTCTGCCAGTTGTTCACCATTGTTTTCCACACGTGCACGTGCCACCCACCAAGCCCATTGGCAAATATCATTATCAAATATCTGTTTGCTCCAGAGCTTGAGATACCAATCCAGTTTTGCTGAGCCAGCAAAAGGAATCGCAATAGACTGGAAATTCTGCTGCGTCAATACGCTGGCTTCAAAGGCAACCCAGCATTGTCGGCTATGGCTGTTGACTTTCAGCATTATCTTCTTGTTTATGCCTCTCTTCGGGTTGTGTGTCAGCAGGCGCAGCGGCGATTTCAGAACTATAGCTAGTTTCGCCACCAGACACATTATTGGTAGGTGTCTGCAACTCTGTTTCAGGGGAGACCTCAATAGCAACTTCAGGCTCTAGTGTGGCCTTTTCTAAACTAGCCGCAGTCTGCCGCATTTCTGCTAGTATTTTAAGAAATAGTTTGGTTAGCAGAGGATCGAACTCTATACCTGCTGAGGCAGCAATAATCTCAATGGCCTGTTCTTCAGTAAAAGCATCACGGTAGGGGCGCCATGCTATTAGCGCATCATAAGTATCAACCAGACGCAGTATGCGCGCGCCTAGCGGGATTGCTTCTCCAACCAGCATATCAGGATAGCCGGCACCATTCCACCATTCGTGATGCCAACGCACCAGTAACTGCACCTGACGAGACAAGCCACGTTTAGCAAGCTGCTGTTCGCCAATAATGGGATGGCGCCACAGTTCTATCCTCTGCTTGAAGTCTAAATGGCCACCAGCACGCACACCTGGTGCATCCATTACCAGCTCACCTATGTCGTGTACTAGTGCGGCCATCTTAACAGCTTCTCGATCCGCCCCAGCCAGTCCTATACGTGTTGCAACCATCTCGGCCAAATGCGCCAATCGGCTAGCATGGGGGCGAGTGTACTGCTCAAATTGATCAATAGTATGCGCCAGTTTGAGTAGGTTCTCGGCGGTGGTAGATTCGGTTGGCTTGAGCTTAAAAGCGTCTATTCCCACAGCTAATCTACTATTACGTCTTATCAGAGTAGGCAACCGGTTATTATAACGGGGTCCATAACTTCGTCAAGCCAACCAACTCTGTTGTGAGTAGCTAAAAGCCCCAGCAGATTCGCTATTGTCAACTGGTTAATTGAATTAACACTAAGCTAATAATTACTTTCCCACACTTGAGATCTGATCCTCGAAAACCTTACGAACATTTTCAAACTCTGCCTCAAGTTGTAGCAAGATATCATTAACATTATTAATTGTACCGGTGCGTGCTTGTTTCTCTAAACTAAGACTTAGTGTGGAGAGCTTTATTGCCCCTAGAGTCGCGCTACTGCCTTTAAGTCTATGTGCTAACTGTAGCACCACCTTTGTATCAGCCAGTTCTATTGCCTTTCGTAACTCGCTCAAGAGATGCTGAGATTCATTTAGATAGGTAGTAATCAGGCTTACAAACACATCAGACCCTTCCTTGTCTACGCCGCGTAACTCAGCTAGCACCGAGTAGTCAATAGATGTGTTCTTAGATGACTGCGGACTATTTTTTCCTACTGCTTCACTAGCGCGCTTAAGGGCTGATTGCAGATTCTCTATTTGAACAGGTTTGCTAGTATAATCATCCATTCCTGCCTCCAGACACTGTTCTCAATCCCCTTGCATTGTATTGGCTGTCATTGCGATTATCCTTGGCCGCTGCTGCTTTGGCCATTGCTAACACCTGCCAGATTATTATCTTCCTTCTTCTCATAGGATCAAGGGCAAAGGCGGTTTGCTCAAATGGTTGTGAAGGTAGCAGCAGGAATGCTATAACAAAACCGATCTTAAAGATTTTTCCCAATAGCTACCCATAATCCTACTAAAACTTCAACCCATTAACTAGGTCTATTAAATACGAATGGAATATTCCTAGCTGAATCTTTATAGCAAAGTGTGTGCCACTAATACCAATTATTTCGATTAATGATAAACTA
>JBFLVQ010000933.1:0-3295 GCA_040758525.1 Acidobacteriota bacterium | reverse complement strand
TCAATGCAGTAGAGACCACGTCTCAATTACTGCGAGTATCGCTTATCCGTGGGTGCTTCGAAGAAAGACGATAAGTTTCCCTACGTGCAAAGAAGCCGCCGCGCTTCTAGCACGTGCGGAGTGTCACTAGCAGTCACAAGCAAAATCGACTGTTAGAAAATGTTAGGAATCAGAGGATAACAATCAAGAACCGGTTATTTTAGAGCGATAATTACCAGCCTCTGATTCCTTTTCCACCATCCTAGATAGCACCATACCTTGGCGAGCGGTAACTTGGTCGCAACAGATTTTGTGTGTAAACCGTTGTTGACTTGACACTCCTTGATAAAATCCGATATATAGCAATTGAGGTTTACTCTCCTACCATGACCGTTATTGTTAGGAAAAGGAGGCTTATCCATGCAACCAGATGAATCAGAATTTGATCCAGTTAATGAGAACTCAAGTGGTAATCTAGAGGACAAGGAAGAGCATGTGGAAATGCACGATCAGGATAACTCGAGAGAAGATATAGAGACTGCCAGTGCTGAAGACTGGGATGAGCCTTTTGACGATGATGATATAGACGCTCTAGATCAGGATGAAGATGAGAAAGAGGCAGAGGAAGAAGAGGAAGAAGAGAAAGAAGAGTCGGAGGAGCATGAAGAAGAGTCGGAATTGATTCCCATTGAGGAGCGTTTGATCAAACCAACTACGCTGCCTGCACCAGTGCCAAGCGCACCAACACCGACCAGGGAACCGTTGGTAACCAAGCCGCCTCGATCTCGTCCCAAAAAAGTCGCCAAAAAAGCTGCTAAGAAAGCTGCGCCAAAGGCGAAAGCAGCCAAACCAGCGAAAGCAGCTACTAAACAGAAGACGACGACAAAGAAGGCTGCCAAAAAGCCAAATCTCAAGAAAGCTGCTAAGAAACCAGTTGTGAAGAAGAAAGCTGCCAAGAAACCGGCCAAAAAGAAGGTTGTAACTAAGAAAAAGGCTGCTGCCAAACAGAAACCAGCTACTAAAAAGACCACTAGTAAGACGAAGAAGTCGGTTGCCCGCCAGACGGGTAAGAAATCGGCGCGCAAATTGGCGAAGAAGCGCTGATCCTGCGTCCAATTCAGCAAAGGAGTAAGTCGCTTAATGAATGATAACGACAAAGAGAAAGCATCACAGGATCTGTTTGAAGAGATGCGGCGCAATATTGAAATAATAGCGGTGCAGACGATCAAAGATTGTCTCTCGCCACTACAGACCAAGAAGCTCTCCAAGAAGATGATTGAACAAGTTGCCAGCAGTTGTGCCGCCCAGATTGCCAATGAGGCAGCGGTCTATAGCCGCAAAACCTCCTCGCAACATGCTATTCAGGTAACAAGCACATTTTCCGATCTCTTAACAGGGCAACCAGTCACTAAACCGGTATTCAATGACAAGCTCACGGCTGCAGCAGGTACGCTATCAAGCGAAGATTTAGCTAAAATCAATCGAGATCGCGAGATTGCTTCACGAGTTGTCTCGCGTGTCTACCAGAGCATCTTCGATTTTGCTTTGGAATTGGGTCTAAAAGCGTTTGAACCCACATCATCTACGCAACCACAAGCTGTCGAGCCGGTTCAGGTTCCTTCCAAGGATTGATGCTAGCGCGGCGTGAGCAGATATTGACTCTAGTCAATCACTGCTGCACGCCGCAGCATCTAAATCCTGCCCCTTGGTCTCTGGTAAGAATAGGATCAATATAGCTGCTAATAGGAAGAAGGCAGAAGTAAGCGCAAGTGCGCTACCTACCCCTGATGTAAGGGCAAGCCGTCCGATCGCATAAGGCGCCAAAGCACTTGCTGCCCGCCCCGCATTATAGGTGAAACCCTGTCCAGTGGCGCGAATTGCAGTAGGATAGAGTTCTGAAAGCATTGCACCAAAGAGGCTGAAGTATCCCGAACCAAAGAAGCCTATAAATGGACCAAGCGCCATCAGTGCTAGTTCGCTACGTCCTAACTGACCATAGATCGGTACCAATATCGCAGAGCTAAGCAGGTAGGCAATAAAGGTAGGACGGCGTCCAAACCGGTCGGCAATAAAGCCAAAAGTGATATAGCCAAAGAAAGCACCAATCTGCATAGGTATAATCCAACCAGCAGTCTTTACAATTGTCATACCTGCGCCGCCTTTTGACTGAGGCGTAGAGAGAAAACCAGGTAGCCAACTGAATAGTCCCCAATAAGCAAATAGTACAGAGGCTGTAAGCAGTGTTGCGATCAACGTACGGCTTTTCAATTCGCCAGCAAAGATAGCCTTTAATCCTATTCCAGACTTTTGTAGATTGGTGCGGGCAAGCCAGATTTTTGATTCTGGCACAGTACGCCGAATCCAGATTGTCAGTAATGCTGGCGCAATACCTGCCAGGAAAAGCAGACGCCAGCCGTAAGAGCCTAGTGGTAGAATAGCGGCAGCAAGCAGCGCGGCGGCAATATATCCAAGCGCCCAGCCCGATTGCATAATGCCAATCGCTTTACCACGATGGCGTGCAGGCCAACTCTCTGAAACCAATACTGCGCCAGAGGACCATTCTCCACCTAGGCCTATGCCAAGCAGTGTGCGCCATATCAGTAACTCTGCTATTGAGCGTGACGTAGCAGTGCCAGCAGAACAGAGCGAGTAGAGCAGTATTGTGATGATAAGCGCACGTGTGCGCCCTATGCGGTCAGCAATAACACCGAATCCTATCCCCCCAACTGCAGAGGCAAGTAACGTTACAGAGGCAAGTAGCCCAGCCGTGTCGGTCTGAAAATTGAATACTCCTTGTAATGTGGTAAGGGCAAAATTATAGAGCAGCACATCCATAGCATCTAGCATCCAGCCAAGCTGCGCTGCTAACAGTACATTCCATTGTGCGCTGCTGATCTCACGATACCAGGGGAGCGGTGTGACTGCTTTATTATAGTCAGTGCTAGTAGTCATAGTTCTGCCTTGAGGACAAAGAGATTCTAAGAGAGTTAAGAATCTCTCTACCCTTTATGGTGAAATAAGTTTTCCCTATTGGCTAATCTTTAGCGGTTTTCCAATTTCTCCACCGCGCTATCAAGCGGAGCGATGTGGAAATCATCAATCATTATCTCTTCACCCGCGACAGTACGGAAGCCGATATTACCATAGGGGAAGAGACTATTCTCATCTACAAACACACCTATGTTCGTTTCCCGGCCTATTTGTGGCCCAGACTCTGGCTTGATAGTGTGAGTAATGGTGTTATTGTTTGCAGTAATGGTGACTGTATAGATATCATCTGAATTAATATTTACTACTGCAGTAGGCACACAGCTCT
>JBFLVQ010000932.1:0-3316 GCA_040758525.1 Acidobacteriota bacterium | reverse complement strand
AATTCGGTTATATATTTCCTGACTGCTGCCCATTTTAGTGCTCCTTCCTAAAATATTGCTTATTTTGGTTTTGCACTATTTTAGGGCAGCTTTCATTTATCTTTCAAAGTTCTGTAAGGTAATCAGACAGTCTGTATAAATCGGCAAAGACAGACTGTTTCTTTTTTTATAAGAGGCTCTCACCTCTCTTTGTATTTCGTATAATATCAGTAAAACTCACCAACTACCATACTCTTGCCCATCAATCCGCTACGTTTACTGGACTGTATAAACTGATTTACAGCCTATCAGAAGGATTGCACACACCATAACCACTCTTGTTGACCAGATAAGTATACCCATAATAGCCATGCTAGTATTGACATCTTTGCCGCCCACCCATTGCTATATTGTTGGGATGTTGCAGCCCACCATTCCACCATTCAACTTTCTACCATTCCACCTTCCACCATTCCACATTTACTACCACCCTTCTGGCACGGTCAACAATTCATTCAATATTTTCTCTCTAGTGGGTTTGGTGACGTAGCATTCAGTTTGGGTTAGGCAGTGGACGAGGATGAGGTTGGCAATTGTATAGGATTACAGGTTGAGAACATTGGCATAGGTAAGGGCAATTAATGCTTGACTCTTGATTGGGCGAATGGTCTTTCCTTACAAATTTACTCTTGACAGCTTTGCTGCTTCATAGATGAAGCACTACCAATCTTCTTCATCGACATAAATTTCGCTAATATCGTCCAATCGTGCATCTTTGGATCTTGCCCAAATTTCAAGAATCAAACCTAGAGTGCGTGCCTTTTCTAATTTAGTTTCCTGAATGTCAATTACTTCTTTTGCTAGGTGTAAATTTCCAACTTTCGCTGCTCCTTTTGCTATATCCGATAAGGTACGGGCTTTGTCATCAGGATCTAGGTTGTCTGCTATTTGCTTGGCTTCTTTGATCAGATTCTCTGCTTGTTCCTCATTTCCAGCTTCCGCTGCTGCTATTGCTATTCTCAATAAGGTATAGGCTTTGTTAAAAGGATCTCCTATGTTGTCCGCTATTTGCTTGGCTTGCTCTATGTTTCCAACTTTCGCTGCTACTTCTGCTATATCCGATAAGGTATAGGCTTTGCCAGCAGGAGCTCCTATGTTTTTTGCTAATTGAGTCGCTCTAGAGAAATCTCCCATAACTGCATATGCACGGGCAATTTGTTCTAATGCAGAACCGTCCTTCACTTCTTTGCTAAGCTCCGATAGCTTCCATTTGATGATCTGCAACTGTCCCCGCTGACTGTTCCAAACACACACCCCAACAACAAAGAGCAACACAGACATTGATACGAGGGTCAAATACAGGCGAAATTGTTTCCAGCTTGCACTAATCAATGCTTCCTTGTTACTACGGCCTGGTTCCCATTGTATGAACGGATTTTGTTTACGGATCAGCCATAGTTCTTTCAATGAAAACAGGTAGCGTTTGCTACGACCATTTCCAATCCATTCGTTGACACGACGATCAAGTAGTAATGTTGTTTGATATGCAGGTTCAATTACTTTCCCGGCAATGCGGCGCAATGCTGGAATTAACCGTTCGTGAGCGAGTTCATAACATTCATCAGTACCCCGGTTGTCGGTAACAATCAGGCGCACATCGCTTCGTGCTAGCCATCTAACAGTTTCATTCAACTCGGTTTTTGCAACCGTTTTGTTCAGTTTTTCAAACAAATCATTTAGGGTCAACATACCGGCACGAACATTGCGGTCCAGGTCGGTCAATGCCAACAGAACCTTGACTGCTGCTTGTCGCCATGCTGGTGTTTCGCGAGCCTCCAAGGCGCGTTGCAGGAATCTTTCCAATAACCCTTCGACGCCACCCAACTTTTGGAATGTACGGCGGTTGAAAGCACGGTTTTTGTTATCTGATTGACCAGCAATCATCCATGTGAGGATCTGTATGTCAATGGGGGAAATCAGACCATCTTTTGTTCTAGCAAGCTCTTGTTCCGTTATTTCTTCAATAAAGCTGGAATTGAATTGCAGCTTTTCACTCTCCGCAATTACTTTGAAAATTTCAGCAGCCTGTTCTGGCCGAAATTTCTCTAATCGGAAATTCTGCTGCGGCCCTAAAGAATAGCCCATCACTTTCTGCAGTTCGATTAACCGGTCAGCAAAATCACTTCGAATACTTATGAAAATCTTGATTGGTAAGGGCGGCTGATGGCAATACCATTCATTCAATGTCTGAATAAACGGTTCACGATCCTTCTTCCGCTTTTGATGCACGAAGAATTGCTCGAATTGATCAAGTAGCAAGATAAGGGGTCTAGGGTTTGACTGCCTAGTATTCGGCGATACAACAGTCTTAAGCAGCTCAATAAGTGACATTTCATCATGGTTGTTTTCGGGGATGAGAAGTTGTTTAACCAGTGTCTGCTTGACTGTCAACAACGGATCGAGGTCAGTGAATTTGACGTAAACACATTGATGTGTACGTTCCAACTTAGGCCACAAACCTGCTTGTAAGAATGACGTTTTGCCATTGCCAGATTCACCGCTAAGTACGCCAAAACGGAAATCTTCGCTGGTAATTGCATCGGAGCATTCTTTCAACTCTAATTCTCTTTGCATCTGCGCAAAGATTTCTGCATCCTTCTTAGCAAAAGGAAATAGCCCTTTTATTGCGGTACGCTCTTCAAACTGGTACTTGGTAATAGAGTGTGATTCTTCTATAGCAGGTTCTTGCCTAACTGGTTCTGCTTGAGTGTGAGTATGCGTTTTGGAAGAGTTATCTGCTGGTTGCCGAACTATTACTGTACCGACCTGATTAACGTTGAGCACACTGCCAACCTGGCCACCAGCCATATTTGTAGTATAGGTCGATGAAGGTGGTGCAGCATGGAATTGGAGCGGTATGTTAGTGTCCTTATTATTATCTTCACCATTCAGTACCTTTTCTAAGGCTTGCTGCACAGCAACTAACCCACACCCACCTGTTCCTTCAGCCCAACTCAATAGTGTTATGGTTCTATCACCTTGTGGGGCTGATGATGGTGGGATTACTCCTTTGGGTGGCTTAAGCGTGAAAATAACCTGATCTAATTGCTGCGATGGTAACCTATTCAACTTTTCAATCAGTTTTGACCGCTCTTCCCGTATCATCTCCAACACAACCTCCATCAAACATTACCAATCAACTTCACCATTACTATGAGTTGAGCCATATCTTTGCCGAGTCGGCAATGATATGGTTCCAATTTCTTGCGATTGGGCCGTTTTGGTGCAGCAGAACGATGCTGGTTATTATCAAGTGGGCTTGCAGCCGACTGCGCGA
>JBFLVQ010000931.1:0-3318 GCA_040758525.1 Acidobacteriota bacterium | reverse complement strand
AAATTTCATATAAAGGAGAAGTGAAAAGCGATCATTTTAAGAGGGAGAATAATAGTGAGGCTATTAGAAGTTGGAACAGAAGCGCCAGGGTTTTCATCCATTGATCAGAATGGCAATAAGGTATCGCTCAAGGATTATCGTGGTAAGAAAGTTATTCTCTATTTTTATCCTAAAGATAATACTCCTGGTTGTACTAAAGAGGCTTGCGCATTTAGAGATAATTACAATGAGTTAAAAAAATTGAATGTTGAGATACTGGGAGTAAGTGTTGATAATGAGAAGTCACATAAGAAGTTTGCCGAAAAGTATACTCTGACATTTCCTCTAATTGTAGATGAAACCAAGCAGATTGTTGCAGATTATCAGGTCTGGGGAGAAAAAAGTCTCTATGGTAAGAAATATATGGGTACTAATAGAGTTACATATTTAATAGACGAGAAAGGATATATTTCTGCAGTTTTTCCTAAAGTAAAGCCGGAAGAGCATGCTAATGAGATCCTCAATCTATTAAAAACGCCGTAGTAGATTCTCAACATCGATTTAATTTGTCAGGGTTGTTAATTATTCTGTAAAAAAGAATGGCAGCTTATCCTGCTTCAGTACTCTGCTTGACTAGTGTAAACTATTAAAAATTCACTAATAAGGAGATAGCCATGCTACGCAAAGCCGTTCCATTCATTATGGTGTTCTGCTGCCTATTTCTCGTCAGTAATAATCTTTTCAGAGATTCCACTTATTCACAGGCAATGGTCGCCCCGCAATTGAGTGATCCAATAATGACAGAACAGGGTGCAGTGCGTGGCGAAGTGATTAGAGACATTGTGGCATTTCGCGGTATTCCCTATGCTGCTCCACCAGTAGGTGAACTACGCTGGAAAGCGCCGCAGCCAGCGGCAAAGAGGGCTGATATTCTTGATGCTACAACATTTGGTTCATCCTGTTCACAGCCTGGAAATGGTGGCGTTATTGGTAGTGAAGACTGTCTTACACTCAATATCTGGGCGCCAAAGACTAAGGAAGTTTCACTGCGGCCTGTTATGGTCTTTATACATGGTGGCGGCAATGTTACTGGAGCATCATCAATACCTCTGTATGATGGTTTAACTTTGACAGAGAAAGGTGGTGTGCTTATTGTCACAATCAACTATCGCCTTGGACCACTTGGCTTCCTTGCACATCCCCTGTTAAGCGCGGAAGATCGTGAACATAATAGCTCTGGCAATTATGGCTTACTCGATCAGGTCGCTGCATTACAATGGGTACAAAAGAATATCAGCAACTTCGGTGGTGATCCTGGCAATGTTACTATCTTTGGTGAGTCAGCAGGAGGCCGGGATGTTATGAGCCTGATAGTATCACCGCTGGTAACCAATCTTTTTCATAAAGCGATTATAGAAAGTGGTGCACCGCTCTTTGTTGATCAACCAATACGTAATACTGGTGGTAATGCTTCTGTGGAATCTGCTGAAGAGACGGGCATACGCTTATCCAAAGCGCTTGGCTGCGAGACTTCCAATGATACTGCGGCTTGTTTACGTAGTAAAACTCCGGCAGAGCTTTTGAGTGCCATTCGGCCCGATGAGACAGGTCGTAGTGGTATCCTTTATGGACCGATTGTAGATGGATATGCCATCCCTGTAAGCACTCAGGCTACCTTGAAGAATGGTCAACAAAATAATACTCCACTTATTATTGGTACAAACAAGAATGAGGCTTCGACATTTATCCTTAATCTTCCACTTGAGAGCGAAGCCCAATATAAGCTTGTCTTGCAGTTTCTCTTTCCTGAAAAGGCGAATCAGATACTAGAAAAGTATCCTGTCAGTGATTATGGTAGTCCGCGTGCAGCACTTGAGGCATTTTTCACGGACCTATCATTTCTCTGTACAGCTCGCGAAGCTAGTCGATTGATCGCACCTAATCAATCTAACATTTATGTCTATCAGTTCACTCATTCTCTCAAGGCATTGAAACAACTAGGAGCTTTCCATGGTCTGGAATTACCTTTCGTTTTCAATAACTATCCCAATCTAAGTGGGTTTCCCAGTATTACACCATCACGTAAGGAGCTGAAGCTGGCGCAAAGAATGCTCACCTACTGGACAAATTTTGCTAAGACGGGAGATCCAAACGGTATGCAGTTGCCGCGCTGGCCAACTTATACGCTAGCTGGCGATATGAATATCACTCTGGATCTGAAGATACGTACTAATAAAGCGTTACGCAAAGACTTCTGCGATTTCTTGACACAGCTATTCGGAACTAATAGTACGGTCACAGTGTATCGCTATGATGAAGCTCTATCTTCTAAATAAAACCTATCGGTAGAGATCTTAAGGTGGGGAACCATAAAAGCTGGTTCCCCTAATTAATCTAGGCTATTCTGGTACTTAAGCGTAGTGGTACTAAATCAATCTTTTTGGCTTAATCTTTTCTAATACTCGTATAAATGCTTCACGATCTACTACCAATTGAGAATCTAATAGCTGCACTTCTAATGGCTGATCGCTCAAAAATATTATTCCTGGTTCTTGAATAGAGATACTATTTTTCAATCTATCTGCAACATCTTCTGGTAATCCCAAGTGTTTATGGTACAGATCAAGCGCCTCAGAGAGCCTGATCTCATTTGGTAGATCGCTTAGACTATTTGTCATTGAAGAGACCCGCCCTTTCAAAATTATCGATATGGCAAAAATAAGCCGCATCCCATCAGGCTGTCTAGCAAGCTGGGAATACGGCTAAATTCACGATAGAGGCTTATAGCTATCTGTTGGCAATCCTACCATAACTATATCCTTTTTGTCGATAATAGATGGTATCGACTCAGCTAGTATCACCGCTCTTTTTAATATAGATCTAGTAAAGCTTGAGAAGAAACTTTCTCCCCGCCTTAAGCTAAATATGGTAAATTGAATTAGAGATGGGCAAAAGGTTAATGGGTTTGCCAATTTTTACATCTTGCTTAACGGGAGGATCAGATGGAGACAGATGCCCAATACTGTAAGCTTTGTGATGATGAGATCCCCAAAGCCAGACTAGAAACACTACCTTATACACAATTGTGTGTACGCTGTAGCGAAAGGGTTGGTGGGGAGAAACGCATCAAGGTCACTTTAGGTAATATTGGCAAGGCTGGCAGTTTGAAAAAGAACTATGGCAGCTTAGATATAGAGTTTCAATCTCGTTGGAAATAACTGAGCAGTAATACTCAGTTAAGATAACGGACATTACTGGAGAACATTAATTCTCTAGCCCTAACCAGAAAAGAGATTTTTTTCAATTTATTCCTGCCGATTATCAGATGCAGCCTCATTA
>JBFLVQ010000930.1:0-3320 GCA_040758525.1 Acidobacteriota bacterium | reverse complement strand
GCGGCTGAAAAGATTTATCACTAGGATAGTTTTCAAATATTAATATGTATTCAAACAAAGGCTGACCAGGCGGAAGTTCGCTCCATTTTTGAACTTCTACTAGCGGGCTATATTCATACTCACCTAGTTCTATCTGTTGATCCTGTAGGTTCTTTAGAAAGGATTCACAAGAAATTTCAGTCGAAATTCGCATCCGAATCGGCAGGGTATTAATAAAGAGCCCTACCATTGATTCAATTCCTTTTAATACAGCAGGGCGACCAGAAACAGTAACTCCAAAAATTATATCTGTATCGCCACTATAACGACTCAGTAATAGCGCCCAGACACCTTGTAGCAGAGTGTTTAATGTTAAATTTCTATTTCGTGATAAAGATTGTAATTCTGCCGTTACTCTAGCAGGTAATTTTAACCCACGCTCTTTATAGTTAGGGCTCTTGTTATCTACAACATTCTTTTCTATCCAAAGACGATTCGGTGTACTAAAGCCGTGCAGCATTTTACGCCAGAATATTTCTGCTTTCGAGAGGTCCTGACTCTGCAACCATCCTATATAATCTCCAAAGGGCCGACTCGGTTGTAGATCGACTCTTTGCCCGTTACACAATGACTCATATAAAAGAAAGAAATCACTGATTAATATAGATAGTGACCATCCATCCATTATTAAATGAGAATATCGACAGATAAATTTAAAGACGTTATCCGATAAGCGAATAAGTACCAGACGAATTAGTGGGGCAATAGAAAGATTGAGATCATTATGCCAATCCTTTTTGAATAGGTTTTCTAACAACTCTTGCTGTTTGCTGGAGCTGAATCCACGCCAATCCTCTAGATTTAGCGGTAATTTAACAGATCGTTGTACAGCTTGAACGGGTTTTTCTAAATCCTCCCAATAAAAAGAGGTGCGTAGAACTGCATGGCGTTGAAATACCTGCTGCCAAGCCTGCTCAAATGCAGGTATATTGAGATTTCCTTCGAAAATGCAATCGGATTGTTCAAAATAGACAGCAGATTCAGGAGCATAAAGACAATGGAAAAGTATCCCCTGTTGCACAGGAGAGAGCTCATATATATCTTCAATGTTATTCATGCTCACTTTGATCAACCCTTGTTATAACTTTTTATTTTGGCAAGAACCTTGTCGAGTTCTTTTTGTGCTAATTTCGCTTTTGGAAAATCAGAAGGTGTGTAACCTCCAGCATCTGGAGATTGACAATGTTTAATGATTAAACGCAATGCTTCGGCAAAGTTTTCTGCGAGATTCTTGATCGTAGTGCGGTGATGTAGATTTTCACTATAAAACCAATCAAATCGCAATTGCCCATTGATAATACTTCCACTAACCTCTAATAGATATTTACGATTTTGCTGAGGACTGCAATTTGGACCACTGCCCTCATATATTAGACCGAATGGAGAAATTTCATTGATGGTTTGACCCCATTGACCAAAATAATTAAAGCTAATTTCCGCACTGGGAAGTCTGTTGATACTTTCGGCACACTCTCTGTCTTTACATAGATATCGAAGTAGACCATAACCACTTCCTCTATTGGGAATGGTGCGAATCTGTTCTTTAATCGACTTTAAGAGATCTGCCAAATTGAATGCTCGATCAAACTTCAAAACTACTGGATAGCTTGTAGTAAACCAGCCTAAAGTGCGTGATAGATCAATCTCTGGGATTATCCCTTCTCTTCCATAACCTTCAAGATCAATAAGAAAATACTTCTCTTCAGTCCAGAATGAGAGCGCTCTTACAAGTGCTGTTAGCAACGTATCATTAATATTAGTATGGTAGACCTGTGAGACCTCTTGCAACAACGCTTCAGTCTCTACTGAGTTAAGAGAAACAGACACACTACTAACTGATGCAACTAGATTTTCTCCATTAGGGTAATCTATAGGAAATGAGCGGATCGCATACCAGGGTAATGAGAGCCAGTAGGAAAGCTCTTCTTTGATCTCTTTTGACTGCGAATAATCAATCAACCGATCTGACCACTGTTTAAAGGAAGCTGTCTTGAGTGGAAGCTTAACAGGTCCATTAAGGCTCAATTGTTGATAGGCTGTATAAAGGTCTTCGAGCAAGATTCTCCAGGAAGTTTCATCAACTGCAAGATGATGAATAATAATCAAGAGACGCGCTGGCTTTTGTAGTCCAAGATCAAATAAGGCAATTCGCAATATAGGGCCTTCAGATAAATTGAGCCTTTCCTGTAATTGCGCAGCAATTATTTCTACGGATGCTCTCTGTTGTGACTCGCTCAATGTTGAGAGATCGATTCTGGAGAATGGCATAACATTGTCAATATCTCTATTTATCTGTTGCCATCCTGCTTCATTCAGAATAAAGGAGAGGCGTAGTGCATCATGATGCGAGATAATCTTGGCTATAGCACTTTCAAGCAATACTGGATCAAGCCTCTCACTCAGTTCTAGCAACACAGACTGATTGAAATGGTGTGGATCAACAAAATTATTTTCAAAAAACCAATGCTGAATTGGTGTCAGTGGCAATGCTCCTGTTACTATACCCTGTTCGGCTAGAGTATTTGATTCTAGCTCAACCACAGCCGCTAGCTCAGCAATGGTACGATATTGAAAGATCTGTTTTGGCAGAAACTTTAAGCCTGCCTGATTTGCTCTGGCGATAATTTGAATACTAAGAATAGAGTCGCCCCCAAGTTCAAAGTAGTTGTCGTGAATTCCTACCTGATTTATACCAAGGACTTCCATCCAGATAGAGGCTAGGGTCTTCTCTATTTGAGTGCGTGGCATAACCAAGCTACCATCTCCCTGTCGTAATGGTTGTTCCGGAGCAGGCAAAGCTTGACGGTCTATCTTTCCACTCCCAGTAAGTGGAAATTCATTTAATAGTACAACCGCAAAAGGTACCATATACTCTGGCAACTTCCTTTGCAGATGCTCGCGTATTGCTTCTATCGACACCGGTACCTGTTGGTCGATTACTAAATATGCAACCAGTCTCTTCTCTGAAGGTTTATCTTCCCTAGCAATTACAACAGCTTCACGAACAGACGAATGTTGCAGAATCACAGACTCTATTTCTGCTAATTCGATACGGAAACCTCTGAGTTTTATTTGATTATCTACTCTGCCTAGATACTCTATGTTTCCATCGGCTAGGTATCGCCCCATATCTCCTGTTTGATAGAGCCTTGCTCCTGCTTGTCTTGTGAATGGATTGGGTATGAATCGCTCTGCTGTCATTTCTGCTCTGTTCAGATACCCTTGTGCTAACCCTGCTCCTCCTACATATATCTGCCCTGCTACTCCTATCGCTGCTACCA
>JBFLVQ010000929.1:0-3325 GCA_040758525.1 Acidobacteriota bacterium | reverse complement strand
GGTTCGGCAACTATTATAAAGACCAATGATGTATCAGCAGGGAATTTAGCGGCTACACCTAGTATAAACCAGTTCACCGGGGATATTGTCCAATGGGGTATTTTAGGAAACGACACTTATATTCCTAGTGGCGCCACAGTATTTGAGTTGCCAGCGGCAGCTTATAAAGTAGGCACAGATGATCGCGGACGACTAATCTTGATCAAAAGCCGAATTGTCACAGATAAACTGCTACGATTGCCAGATACAGCCGGTGACAAGGTTTTGAACTCGATTGATATTTTCTGGAATTCTCGCGATAAGTTCCAGCAAAAAGGACAACTTTTTAAGCGTGGCATCCTATTATGGGGACCGCCTGGCTCGGGCAAAACTGTTACGGTAATGCTCTTAATCAACGATCTGATCGAACGCGGTGGGATTGTTATTGTTGTACAAAATCCTGAGTGTACCACTCAAGCACTCGAATATGTGCGCCGTATTGAGCCGGAGCGTCCTCTCATCTGTGTGATGGAAGATCTTGATGAGATGATCCAACGCTATAGTGAGTCATCAATCCTGACATTACTTGATGGCGAGAACCAAGTCGATAATGTGGTCCATGTTGCAACTACTAACTATCCAGAAAATTTAGATGCTCGGCTGGTGAATAGGCCGAGCCGATTCGATGAAGTTATTAAGATCGGTATGCCGAGTGCTGAAGCCCGTACACTCTATCTACGCTCTAGGCTCAGTAGAGAAGAAATGCCAGATGAAAGACTGGACTATTGGGTAAGAGATACAGAAGGGATGAGTGTTGCTCATCTGCGCGAGCTGGTAGTTGCTGTCTTCTGTCTGGGTCGTAACTATAGTCAAACGCTAGAGAGATTGAAGAAGATGTCGCGCCCACCAAGGAGTAGTGACAGAGCAACGATCGGGCTTACAACATAGTTGAAAATAAGGAGAGAAAAAGATGCGCAAGGATAAAGTAAACATCATAGAGATCTCAGGCATATGGCTGCTGAGAAGGGGCAAGGATGCTCAGGTACTGGTTGAGATTAATGGCGAATGGCGGCTCGCTATATCAGAGTTGTACGATAGCAATTTTAGCCATATCGCTGAGCCAATTGGCAGTGGTAACTGGCCTGTGGTTGATTTTGATGATCCGAGGTAGTGAATATGGAGAATCTTACTTTTCCAGTATTGATGAGTTCAGAAAATACAGAGAGGAATCGAAGAAATAGCATGAACGAATTACCGGATGGCTATAAAGATAAAATCACCACTTTTATAGAGGTGCAGCTTGGCCTTAAAGATAAGCTCAAGCTTCTACTTGGTTTTTCCATAGAGGTTAAGCTGGTGACCTACTGTCAGAACGTCCCAGGAAAAGTTTGCAGCGAATCCTCTGCCCGAGTGTACAGAGAGCGACCATTACCTCCTGGATGGGGCGTTGCGGAAGCAATACCTATTTCACAGAAAGGTCCTGAGAATGAGCGTTAAGAGATTGCCTTTCATGGGCGAACAGATGAAGTGCATTGTATGCGGTACAGTTGCTCAGTCTGAGCCACATGTGTCAAAGGGATGGCGTTGTATCGAGCTAGATGGTAAATCCCGATATTACGCCTGCCCAGGCGAGTTGCCACTTGAAGGGTCCGACAGCAATATTTGGCGCGAAGCTTACATAAAGATCTTTCAAAATATTATGCAAAAGACACCAGGCTTTCGTCCCGTTAGAGAGATCGTTCTTTATCGTGAGCGCGAGGGCCAGATCATTAGTGAACTTAATTGAGTAGTTGGAGAAAAGAGCTATGAAATTCGAAGAGCTTTCACCCAATGGTAAAGATATACACAATGGCTTAGTAGTCGCTTGTCCGCAGTTTGGCTCGTGCCATGTCTGTGGTGAGTCTACGCGATGGGCAGATGTGGTTCTTGAGGCTTCCCTTTGTAGTGAAGAATGCGCGCGGGCTATGGTGCACAGCTATCAAAAGACAATAGAGAGACTGGTAGATAAAACAGGTGATATACCAGGCAAGGGAAGTTCAATATGAGAGCCGCTGTAGTTGTGGCCAGCGCATGAGAAATTAAAAAAGAGACTATCTTTCTAATTTCTGAGGAAATTAAAGTTATGAAAAGTTCTATGAAGAAGTCAGAAGAAAATCCACAGGTTGAAAAACTATTGTATAACTGTCAGCAAACGGCTGCAATGTTGTCTGTCAGTAGACAGACCCTTTGGCGCTGGGTCTGCGCTGGTAAGATCAGCTTTGTACTGCTTGGTAAAAATCCACGATTCACAAAGGAAGATATTCAAAACTTTATAGAGAGTCAGAGAGTTCGGATATCCCCGTTCAAAAAGATCAGTTAATCCTTTCTTGCTCTTTGTCTTTCTTCTCGGCTTCTTCTGCATGATAGTTATCCAATGCCTGAGCTGCTCGGCGTGCCGTCTCAATGTTTGCGTTAACATAACGATAGGTTGTAGATGGTTGTGTATGGCCTAACACGCGCCCAACTTCAGAAAGAGGAAGATGTTGTGAGACCATTCGGGTTGCTGCTGTGTGGCGCAGATCGTGAAAGCGTACATCAGGCAATCCTGCATCTTTGCGAACTGTGTTAAAACGTTTCCTTAGATTGTTTTCGGTCCCGAATACCAAGCTATTTTTAGATTTACCCTCACTATAAAGTTGCAATAATTCCTGCTCTAACCTCGCAGTCATAGCAACTTGTCGTTCACGCATCGTCTTTGTGTTGAATGCGCGGACGGTAATGATTCTGTTGGTGAAATCAATGTCATCCCATATCAGCTTCAAGATCTCACCCTGTCGCATGCCTGTATCTAAAGCACAGATTAGGATCGGTAGTAGGTTTTTGTATGGACCAATGCACTGAGCAAGGAGTTGGTCTTCTTCGGCTCGTGTAATGATGCGTTCACGCTTGACTTCTGCTGCAGTACTTACCAAAGTATCGCCCCCGCGAAAGGGACTACGAATTATCCAACCCTCTGCGTTGGCAATGTTCAGCACTCGGCGTAACAAGGCCAACTCTCTATTAACACGCGCGATCGTGCGTTGCTTACCGCTTCTGGTTGGTGTTGCAAGACGATCGGAACGGAATTTCTGTATGTCGCCGTTTGTCATAGCTCGCAGCCGGGCTTTGCCAAAATAATCCTTGAGAACGCTTAGTTGCTGTTGGATGTCTTTATAGGTACGTAAGCCACTCACTTTCTGCCCATTCACATATTGAGCTGGTACTGCGTAACGCTTTTTATAATAGTCAGCCAGGTCAGCGAAGGTCATCCGATCGTAGTTGAGTGCACTCTCCCCTTGATCCTCAAACCTTCGTATCAACTGGCGCA
>JBFLVQ010000928.1:0-3333 GCA_040758525.1 Acidobacteriota bacterium | reverse complement strand
TGTGCTGCTATTAGTGTATTCGTCTTTGTATTAATTATATAAAAGAAGTTATGGATATTATTAGCATATAACAATTGACCATCAGGGCTTAATGTTAATGCCCTGGTATCTCCTGCTACATTAAAAGTTTTAATTATTGAACGTGAAGTGATATCTATTGCCACAAGCGAGCCAGAGAAGTCTGATGCATAAAGTGTTTTGCCATCGCTGCTAATCTGTAAATCCCTAGTATTCCTGGGTCCGGGTAGGGAATCAATTACTTCCAATCTATTAGTATCTATCACAACTACGGAATCTTTTCCCGTAACATAAAGAAGAGTTCCATCTGGTGAAAGCGCTTGTTTATTGTTGCCTCCAAAACTTTCAGGTACAGGAATAGTTTTAATAACAGAAAAATTATTAACTAGATCCAGAGCAACCACTTCGGTGCCACCTGAAAAAGAAGCAAAGACTCTTTTTTCATCTTTACTGAAGACAATAGATTTAGGAGTACTTGGCAGATTCACAGTCTGAAGTATTTGAAAAGTTTGAGTGTCAAACAGAGTCAATTGGCCGGGTGCAGTAAAAACATAAAGGATGTCCTTGGGACCTATTTCAACCCCAAGCACAACCTTATCATTTAACATTGTCCTGATGCGCTTTTTCTCTACTAAATCCACTATAGAGAATCCTTTGCTATCATCGAAACTAGAGTCAACGCTTACAAACGCTATCTTCTTATCTCCACGCACCGCGATATCTTCTGGATGACCACCTTCGAGTGGTATACGCCCTAATTCTGTCAGAGTCATGCCATCTAACATAATTAGAGCATCATTTGGATCATCTGCCTTAAAACCCCGATCAAAACAGACATAGATCAATGGTTTATCAACCTGTCCAAGAGCTGACAGATTTGTCAGCAACAAGATTGCAAAAGTTAAAAAGACTCTCTTAAGCATTTGCCACGCTCCTGATGACTACTTTAAGCTAGAATTTTACTATGTCAACCTACGGCTCCTAGCAATCAAAGCACGCATTAATCAAACGCTGTCCCGAACGAAACAATTCTAATGGCTGTGCTCCATATAAACCCGCCATTTGAATTTGCACCTAATGATGCACACCCATTCGAGGCATAAGTTTTTTTGGTAATAGTCCCAAAATACTGTTTTTTACCACCGTCTATTGCGCAACCAACAATCATTCCATCTTGAGGCTCACAATTAGCTTCACCTTCTATTTTGCAAGTGTCAGTTTTATTTTTATTATCAGGTCCGCCTTTTTCTATACAAGCCTGCTCATAACAAATTTCACTAGCAACACATAATCCAGTCTTTTTGCACGCAGGGTCAAACGCAGGAATAGTTAGATCTGATTCGCAGTATGCTACTGCCACTGCCCGTCCAGGAGGGGCAAATCCTGGATTCAATCTTCCACCGCCGCCACATAGAATGGATTCATCATATGAAGCCATACTCAAGATAACATCATAGTAGGCTACCATACGATACCGCACACCATCATAAACCGTCATAATAAGATCAGCTTTTATATTAAACCGATATCGCTCAATACGCGGTCGAGGAGGGAAACTGCCTCTGCGTGGAGTGCCTGCTGAGACCAACTGCTGCGTAACAAACACTGGTTTAAGTGTGTAATCAAATCGATTCCACGTCTGCCGTTCCACTGCTTCCCAATCAGGCGTTCTAAACAACTCTGGATTAGTGATCAATCGCCTTAGAGTACCAATATCATCAAGCGTTTGATTTTGCGCACCTTGTAATCCATCTAATAAATGAACTGGATCACAGAGGCTCCAAGTCTGGCTGATCTCCCCTTCAGCATTGATCATATCTTGACATGGATAACTACCTTTACCCTGACGCGCTAATTGAGCCTGGCGCAAATGGTCGCGCAGTTTTGTCTGCAGTTGGTTGTACATCTGCTCATCAATGGATGACCTGATCATGCTAAGTGACGCTATGCTCATGTTTCTGGCCCGCCTGATGGACTCTAATATTCTGTAATCTACCAATACCATACTGGTTCGTACCGCGATTGGTACAGTGAAAACGACAGATAACACAAGCAGTAAAAATACTGCCATAATGAGTACATACCCTCGACTGTTGCCACGTATATTATAAAATACTTTTCTCATGTTTGCCTCCTATTGAATTGCTCGTATACCGAATGGATAAGTTAAAGTGGCGTCACGCTTGATCGTCTCACGCGTTGACTCCGCGTATGCAGACTTCGATAGCTTGATCCTCACTGCATTAACCTGATTCAACCAATCAACAAGTGGTGTTTCAGGTGTAGGTAAATCACGACCATCTGCTAGCAGATAGCTGATTGAAAAATCATCAACCTCACCTATGACACTTTCAGTACCGCCAACCATACGAAATTGCAGTTGACCGGAGCTGCTATCGGGAATAATGCTCCCGCCGACATTGCGCATTAACAGTTTGCGATTGCCCTGTTCAACAATGTGGAAATGAACCAGATTAATGGGGATTAATGTGCTGCCAGCAGCGAATTGTTTGGTAGTTGTTGTATTTGTCATATATGGTAGTTGAGCGCCACAGTTACCTGTCTCACACAGGTTGTAACGTAGTTCGATTACTACCCTTGTAGGATTGCTTAGCGTTACAATACTCGGCATTGCTGTTAGACGAACCAGGCGAGAGTCTATTGGCAATGGTCCAATTACCGCACCTCTGCCGCGCAACGCTTGTGTTCCAACTAGCAGAAATAGATCTCCAATGTTGAACAATCCTGGTGGTATTGTTATCCCACCGCCGCCTTTACCCCCACCTGGAGGCCCACCACCTTTGCCACCATTGTCATCATCCACTTTACCTATTCCACCGCCCCCACCTTTACCACCGCCTGGTGGAACTGTAGTGCTTAGATCTGGTGAAACTACTCTAGCTACACCCTCAACCCCCATATCAGTGCTTGGCTCAGCCAGCATCAACCGAAACATCTCATTTGTGCCTTTTTCTCTTTCATCGACCATTAGAGTAATGGCATCGTGGCCAGCTACCTTAAATGGAGTGGCAGGGTACATCTGTATAGGAGTTGTTTCTCGCTCAGTTTGTATGGCACCATTAGCAGGTAGTTTGGGAATACCATACTCATTTTCTGCATAGTAACCAAAGTCCCGCCCCACCTGAGTAGTAAGCGGCTCATCTAAACTTTGCTGAATGGAAAGCAACTCTTGCTCAAGCGCAACTACCTTCTGTTGCCTCCGATCAACTCTCAGTACCTGATAGTAGCTGCCTGATGCCGCCGCGAAAACGATGGCTGCGACAAGTAAAACTACTACTAGCTCCAGTAACGTCA
>JBFLVQ010000927.1:0-3343 GCA_040758525.1 Acidobacteriota bacterium | reverse complement strand
TATCTTACAAAAGAGTAGTATATTTCGTTTATCTAACAGTTTTGACCTATGCCTTATTGATTCTCTATCTTGCCTTTGTTGAACAGCGAACAATCTCATTTGCTAATGAGTTCTTAAAGATTGTCTGGATCTACATATTTAATATCTACACTATGCAGATGGCTAGAGTATCTAAAGAGCAACGCAAGAAGACGGTTGCCGCGATTCGCCTGGCCAAAGATCTGGTTCAGCAATTAAAGCAGACGAATGCAGAACTAACACAATCTCACAAACGTGCTCACCGCATCTTTTCTGCCTTAGCAGAAGCGCTGCCAGGTACAGTATTAGATGATAAATATCGTTTAGAGAGTAAGATTGGTGAAGGTGGTTTTGGTGCTGTCTACCGAGCCTGGCATTTAGGATTGCAGTCTGCTGTAGCAGTAAAGATATTCCGTCCTGCTCCCGGCAATGATAGCGCAGATAATCTGGAACGCTTTCGCCGTGAAGGTATCTCTAGCGCGCGTGTTAATCATCCTAACAGTGTCACAATGCTTGATTCTGGTATTACCGTCAATGGTATTGCTTATCTTGTTATGGAGCTACTGCAAGGACATACATTAACTGATGAGCTAAATGAGAATGGAAAGCTCCCCCCAACACGATGTGTTGAGATTATTATTCCCGTTTGTGCGGTATTGGCAGAAGCCCATGCTGCTGGCATTGTGCATCGTGATATCAAGCCAGACAATATCTATCTACATCAGAGTGAAAAGGGTGAGGTAGTAAAATTGATCGATTTCGGTATTGCTAAGTTGCAACAGCAGAGTATTCAGATGGAAGAGAAAAAATTGACCTTAGCCGATGCTATGCTGGGCACTCCAATCTATATGTCACCAGAATTACTACAAGGCAACTCCTTTAATGGACAGAGTGATATTTACAGTTTGGGTGTTGTAATGTATCAGATGTTATCTGGACAGGTTCCCTTTGAAAGTGGTGATGGAGGTTTTTACGCAATAATGATACAACACCTTACTCAAGCTCCTAAACCATTAAGAGAGATTGATCCCACTATTCCAGCAACACTAGAGAAGGCAGTTTTACGCACATTAAAAAAAGATCCTTTAGAAAGGCCAACTGCCAAAGAGTTAGAACAAGAACTAACGCTAGCATTAGGTTTAACATCTTCTTGTTAAGAATTAGAAGGTGACGAGCCAGACAAAAGCCTCTCGTTGTTGGATAATCACCGTTCACTACCATTGTTTTAGCAGCGAGCGGTGATTAACAGAATGTCGCTTACGCTTAATTCGTAGGGGTTTCTGTTGGAGTGGTTGTTTCTGAGGGTGGCGGCACGGCGCTGCCTTTGATAGAAAAGGGCACTTCCTTGGCAGGGTTTTTGCCTCTCTCGGTATCAGGATCAAGATATATCTCCACCTTATAATCACCGGCTGGGAAACCGCTTGCACCAGGTGTAAGGGTGAAGTCAACATTGCCGCTTCCAGCGGTAATGTCGCTCTCGGTAATCTTAAAATTAGGCTCAACGCCCTCAGCTTTAACGGCAATCCAGCGCGCCCTCACTTTGGTACTATCAGGCGCGTTAGCCAACTTTACCACGCAATGGAGTATTTTATCACTGGCATCGTAGGTGTTGGTGACATTGACAGGCTCTTTAGTATCGGACTTCACATCTTTTGCCATCACCGCACTGCCGATATTAGCAGTGGAAAAACTGCAACTGATGGTGAGCAGGGATAGTAATACGAAAATAGAGAGCAGAGGAAGAGGGGTTATTTTCATTGATCTCCTTATGACAGGCTTTTCTGCCTTTGAATCTCCCTCACTTAACAATGCTAAAAGACAACATTGTTTCGAGTGTGGGATTCTTTGATCTTTCGCACCAGCCGATTCCATATCAGAATGGCGCTAAGCTGGCATACGATCTTTGCTGTGAAATGCTCTGACATAGCTTGACCTTAGGTTTGCAAGATATTAAATCCTGCTATTATACTTTCTAATGCACACGAGATAATTGCTATCGGCAAGCTCGACAAGATTCTATGTCGATTCTCTTACTCCATCAATAGGTGTTTAGGTGTTTCGGCCATATAGGTTAATGCACCTTAACTGGCTGATGGAGTATCTTCATTATATGGATTTAGCCTGAAATTTCAATTAATTAAAGCTATTCATTGCTGACTTATTTCACTGTAGCAGAGCTATTCTCTCACAAGCGTGGTTATGGTGCTGATCTATAACGGATCAATTCGCTAACTGAGATACGTAGGAATTGATTTTTTCCCGAACAGACGGTAGGCTGAAGTTAGCAACAAGGTAATTAGGAGTTATTGATGAGTAAAGATTATATTGAGAAACGAAATGGCGGTTATTATGTTGCTGGCACGAGGATATCATTGGATTCTATTGTCTATGGGTATTGGAGAGGAGAATCACCTGAAGAGATCATCCAATCCTTCCCACTTCTTAAACTAGAGCAAGCCTATGGCGCAATTGCCTTTTATCTCACTAATAAGACTAAGATCGATGCTTATTTAAAAGTGCAAGAGGCTGCCTTTGAGACCAAAAGACAAACTCAACGAGACGCTGATCCTGCCTTTTATCAAAGAATTGCTGAAGCGAAGCGTAGACTTCAGACAACAAAATGAAGATCAAGTTCCAAGCTGATGCAGATCTTTGGTAATCGATAGTTCGCATGGTAATACGAATGCAGCCAACTATCTCTTTTTGCACAGCAACAGCAGCTAGGCTAGAAGGTTTGGAAGATCCTGAAGTGTTAGCAATTGCTGCTCAAGATGAGCGTATACTTGTTAGCCATGATCAATCAACTATGCCAAATCACTTTGCAGAGTTTATCTCTTCAAATCTCAGCTATGGCCTGCTAATTGTTCCTCAGAAGATTCCTATAAATGTTGGCTGTAGAAGAATTAATTTTAATTTGGGCAACGATGGAGGCAGAAGAGTGGCATAATCGAATCTCTTATATCCCATTATAAAAACTAATAGGCTGCTAAACTTTTCATTTAGCAGCCTCTAGTTAAGCTCCTCAGGTAGGACTCGAACCTACAACCCTCCGGTTACGCTTAATCCAATGCTTTCACACTGGCGCGGACTATCTCATCAACTTTCTTACAAAAGTTGCCGGGCGCTACTGGGGTCTTATTGGTTCAGCTCCTCAACCCCTAGTCTCTGCACGTTCCTGACTACTGTGTGCCAAAGCACATGCCGTTTCATCAGGCTTCGCTCAGGATTACCATGCTGATTCGACATCAGTTTAGGCTTCCCTGAATTCACCCAGTTTTTCAACCACAGTTACCTGTGGAAGCTGCAACCTGTCTGTGTGAACCTT
>JBFLVQ010000926.1:0-3345 GCA_040758525.1 Acidobacteriota bacterium | reverse complement strand
GTTCTTTATAATCAGGTAGCCTACTTTGCAAGATCAAATATAGCTGTTCCAGTTAAACTGCCTGTCATTTGGCTGTAGCCTCTACCTTAATACAATGAGAAGCCTAGCAGCGTAGCATCAAGCGCTAACAGATTCGCTCGTTGCTTCTGTCTCAGCAGTCTTAGGCTTGCGCTCAAACACCTGTATGGCAGGCTCATCTAGCACAAACCCTTTCTCAGTTGCCTTCCCCATTTTGCCAGCAATAGCCGCAACCCATGAAGGATATTGCTGGTGTGCCTGTTCCAGCTTGTTGAACATCTTCGGTCTCACTGTAACGGTAATTTCACACCCACTTGCATCAATGACAAACTCCTTCCAGCCGTTCGCTACTGTCTTAGTATCAGCAGGAAATTCATTTATCTTGATCGTAATCTCTAACTTACCAGCTATTGGCATGACTTATTTATCTCCTCAATATTGCCTCAAATCTGATTAAGAATAAGGCTATCACTTCCCCTCTCGTATGATTATGCTACAAGACGATCTATCTATTCGTTGCTGCTCTCTGTACCAAATGCAATGACTCGCTTGTACCGCCCCATGTAAGTACGGAACTGTGCGCCTGGCTTGATCAATGGCCATTCTTCCTCATCGACCTCGTCAAATTTGCACTCTATAACATCATCATAGTCTACTACTTTTGCCTGGAACTTATCTCCTACTACCTTCAACACCACGCAATAGTACTTACTCATGGCACTCATAGTTAGTTCCGTTGTTCCATTTCAGCCTCAGCCATCATTATCCCTACCACTTCATCAGCAGTTAATCCCCATTGAGGTACTTCTTTAATAAAGGATTGTTCACCAAGCTTGTGGGCTATTGGGTTAAGTGCAAATAGTATCGAGCGATTCTCAAACAGAGTCTTTAGTTTGGATGGCCATATGATAGCAGGCTGATAGTTACGCTCATCGAGCTTGGTAAGGAAGTCTTGCATCATATCCATATTGCTAAAGGCAAAGACTAGCTCAGTAGGTTGCCCTTTAATCACAGTGTTTAGTACCCATAGATCTTTGTTTATCCCTGATACCAGTAGGAAGAGGTTTGGTTCAAGTACTGGTGGGTTCTCTTTTTCAGTGTTGAATTTCTTCCTTTGGCCTCTTTGTCCAAGTCTTTGGAGGATTTGCTTGCTCTCGTCTACCATACTTCCCTAGCCCAATCTGAATCTTTTGCAATGATAATTAGCTGCGTCCTCTGACATGCTCTTTTCTAGTCTTTGACTTAACCCTACCATTAGTGCTACTTCTCTTTGCCACCACTGTTAAGGACGGCTTTACAGTATCATCACTTTCCTGATTCTGCCCTATTGCTATTCCCATTAGCGCTGGATAAGCAAGAATCTCATAGCGATTAGCTCTGCCTGTTCGTACTATCTTCATTAACCCATGCTGGCGGCTCATCTCATTATAGTAATCAATCGTTCGTGATGATAACCCTAGTTGCTTTGCCAACTCTCCTCTATAAACATCAGTATAACCCTGCTGGCTGGCTGATATTCTATGCTCGATGGCTAGATGAAAGAAGTAGTAATGCAGCGGTAGGCCCTCAATGACTTTTACCTCAACATCTTCTGTTTCTTCTTGATATTTTAAGCGAAACCTTGTCTTAGTATTGTCTTGAGATTTTGGCAATGAAGGTTTCTTATTCTTAGTTATTGGTTTAGGTTTCATAATAGCGACCATCTTATCACAGCTAAATTAGCGACAACCATGCCCTATCGTCTAACCTGTTGCTCACCGCCAAAGTGACGCAATTTGCGACACTTTTTAGCAATACTTCATAATTGATAAGCTAACCCCTTTAGATTTGCTCAAAAACGAACCTGGTTCGCTTTTTATGTATAAATACCTAATGGCCTTTCCATTATGCCTGTTGATAAAGAATTAATAAGAAGAATGGTAGCGTCCAGGTTGCCCGTAATAGCAACCAGCGCAAGGAGTCTTTCGCCAGCAATTTCATGATGTCGCAAGCCGTAATCGATAAGGATGCGAGCTCCCGCAATTTCTAATAATGTTGATGAAGCGCCGATCTCATCAGCGCCTCCTAGGAAGGTTAGTTTCAAGATTTAACTCCTAATCACTTATTCCCAAAAAAGTGCAGCAAAATGGCTATCTTTTTTATCAAGATCTTGAATAGCCATCTGTAAAGCTAACTCTACAAGAAGCGATTTTGAGAGTTTTCCTCTATCTTCAGGTTTTGCCATTTTTCGTATTCTAAACCAAGCTTCATCAAGCTCATCAAGAACATTTTGTGAAAGGTAATAGGTTGCTTTGGCTTTTTCTGCACCCTCATACTGGTGTACTGTTTTACCAACATTCGGTTTTTCTGGCTTACTGGTAATAGCAGTTTTTATTTTTTTCTGCTTCTTAGTATTTGACTCTTGATTAAGTTGTTCTTCTGATTCACTAGCTTGTAGTTCAAGCGATATACTATCGCTCTCTAACGGCTTATCTTCTCCTTTACCAGTTTGCTGGCTTACTGTTGTACCAGTAAAATTGTTATCATTACTCTTTCCTTCCAAAAGCTCAGCCATTATGTTTGGAGTTCGTTTACGGTCTGCCATTGTTTGCAATCCTTTCTACAAGCTTTTTATAGTCAATGGCCCCAGGGGATGTTGGGGCATATTCATAAATGGTCTGTTTATAACCTGGAGCCTCAGAAAGCCGAACGTTATACCTAATTGGAGTACAAAGCTGTGGTTTATAATAGTCGTTAAGTTGATCAAGTATTTCCGATGATTTCTTGACTCTACCGTCGAGAAAAGTTGGAAGTACATACTTTATCTTCAAATCAGTATTATATTTTTGAATTGCCTCTACACTCTTATGAAAATCCAATAATCCTTGAATAGCCAGTATCTCCAAAGAGACTGGAACTAATACCTCTTGTGCATAGAAGAGTACGTTAATTGTTAGGGTGTCCCAACCTGGAGAAGTATCTAAAATTACGTAATCATAAGCTTGATCTGTCGGGGATAAAGCTTCTAATAATGTTCTCTCTCCTCCGAATTCTTTTCGCCCTATAAAGCTTTTAACCCCAGCTAATGCCCTTCCCCCTGCCAATAACCACAAGTTTTCCCTAGATTTGACTATAGCTTTTTCAAGATTTATCTCTCCTATTATTACTTCTGCTAGGCCATAATCAGGCTGGCGACCAAGCATATTTGCTATTTGACCTTGAGTATCAGTATCAATCAATAAAACCTTAAACCCTTCTAGCGATAACCCCGCTGCCAAATTTGCTGCAGTGGTGCTTTTTCCAGTTCCCCCTTTTGAAATAGAAACTGCTATTTTTCTCATTTCAAAA
>JBFLVQ010000925.1:0-3351 GCA_040758525.1 Acidobacteriota bacterium | reverse complement strand
GATGAAAATTGTACAGTAGCGCATTGATAAAACTCTGGCCAGCATGCTGACGAATATCCTTTGAGAAATTCAGACTCTTACGGACCTTACGGGCATTGCGAGTCCGATCGGTAAGATTGAATCGCTCAATGGCACAGGTGTTAGCTTGTTTCCAGCCCAGGCTCTCTACTAGTGCAGCTAATTTGCCTTTGCCGAATATCGGGCGAATATCTATTGCTGATACTCGACCACCACTACGATGTTGTGGATCGATGCAGTTACAATCCCAATGCTCACCCACTTCCCATTCTTCATCTGTTATCGAGACATTCTTCTGCTTCTGCTGCTATGAAAATAAGTGCGTCGCAGCACCGACCAACCTTCGCCACCTTTAGCTTCGTCTCAGCCTCGTAGCTCAGTAACGACCAATTTACGCCGCTTTTGGCTTCACATCAACCTCGTAGCCAAGTCTGTGCAGCCGTCGGATAAGATTGGCTGCCACTCTGGTTTTGTCTCGATTATCCAGGTAAGTCTCGCCAAGTTCTTGATATTGTGCCCCAGTTGAAAGCATATGAAAGGCGGAGATCAAGATCTTATGCGCAATGGCAACAATGGCTCGCTTATAACCTCGTCGAGCCTTGAGCCGATGGAACTTGTCCTTTAAGTATGTGCCCTTGCTACGTGCTGCCGCAGTTGCTGCTTCTACCAACATTGTCGTGAGAAAGATATTGCCGGTGCGCTTCTTGCCACTTAATCGCTTGCCGCCACTTTCATTATTACCAGGAGATACTCCCGCCCAGGCGGCGGCTTTTTGAGCAGAGCCAAACACACCCATATCGACACCCATATCGACAATAATCACCGCTGCTACGACCCAATCTACTCCCGGAATTTGCTGAAGCAATTGGTGTTGTTCTCTAAAAGGCGAGAGTTTCTCATCGATGCGTGCTTCTAATAGTTCGAGATCTCGATCCATTTGCTCCAAGCGTCCAATTTGCATGCTAAGAATGAAGCGATGATGTTGTTCTATTCTCCCATCCAATGCTAATTCTAATTGCCCGATCTTTTTGCGTAGCTTTCCTTTTGCTAGTTGCGCCATCTGCATTATAGTTGCTTGACCTTCTACAATGGCTTTGAGCATTAGCATCCCAGAGACGCCAAATAGATCGGCAATTACACCAGATAGTTTGACATTGGCCTGCTCCAGTAATTTGGTTAAGCGATTGCGCTCTGCCGTGCGATTCTCTACTACCTTGCGTCGATAACGTAAGAGATCGCGCAATGCCCTCAACTCCTGGTTCGGCACATAGCTCGCCTTGATCAATCCGTGCCGCACTAGATCAGCAATCCATTCGGCATCTTTGACATCACTTTTACGCCCAGGTACATTCTTGATGTGCTGGGCATTACCAACGATTAGTTCGAAATGCCCTTCCAGGATGGCATAAACTGGCATCCAATATACGCCGGTGCTTTCCATTCCGACGCTGCTACTCCCCTCGCTTTGCAACCAATCTCGCAGTGCGATCAGATCTCGTGTCATGGTGCTGAAGGTCTTAATCACTTTGCGGGGTTTCTTGCCAGCCACGTTGATGAGTAAGCAAGCGACCACGGTCGCCTGATCAATATCTAAGCCGCAGCATCGCTCCACTATGATCTCCATTGTGCCATCCTCCTTCTGTTGGGAGGTGATCGCTACGCCACTGGTAATTAAAGATACTGCTATACGTCCTTCTCCAAAGGAGTGCGACAAATTCTGATACCATTAAGTAGCGCTTGTCTGTCTTGTAGACGGGGTAAACCACCAAAAAAGTACCGACTTTGAACGATCACCTGTCGATGTAACAATGGCATAGATTAGCGATATTTCAAGTCTAACGATGACCTATACTCGCTCCCTAGCTTGATTCTGTCAGCCATCCCTGGATGGCTACGCTCCCACTGCTTCCCTGGAAGCGGTGCCTCCCGATACGCGAGCCAAGCACATTTTCATTGTTTGTGGTGCAGAATTATTCAGGAATAATTCTGCCTGAGGTCTTGTACCATACAATCGTGTAATTTGCTGAAGCTTCTGCCTGCCACTCTATTCACTCGGCTAACCGTATCTTTGCATACTTTCACCAGTTCTGCTGTTGCTACGACGCCATTCTTTCTATCCAGATGCTCTATTATTGATACAACTTTGCGCTCTGAGATTTTACTCTTAAAGAGGGCTGTTGCTTTGCGCTCTGAAAATTCAGCCCGACACTTTCTACACTGCAGGTAGCGAATCTGATCTTGTCCGTATTGCTTTCTCTCCTTAAGATTGCCTTTGCCTTTTTGCCGTATAGCTTGCATTCTTCATTGTCACAGCGCAAATTTTCTATGCCTGTTCTTGCCTCCATCTGTTTCCTCCTATTTGGTTTATTGGTCTACAGATGGTGCAGAATGACAACGTTTGCACTTACAGGTAAGGTTAATGGTGATCGCCTAACTCAGTGAATACACTGCGGGAAACGTCAATCGCTGCAGACTAGAACTGCGAGCCTCCTTTCATACTGTTATGACGGTTGGATGGAAAGTGTCAAACCATACTCCTATTTTATTACTTTTCTAATCTTTTACCGGGAAGCTGTGCTTTAGTGGCCCCCAATATTTTCAAAGAAAGCTGAAATTTGGTTTTCAGCTTACCTTTTGTTAAATCATTCATCACTCTTTTATTGATTTGCTCTAGCCACATATCCATCGTCAAAGATGTTGGTAAAGTAGCAATGGCATAATAAGATAAAACCCCATGCTCTATTAATAAACCATTCTTTTCGAAGATAGCATTTTGAGCTTTACAGGTAAGTTCTTGACCTGGTTTAGAAATAGATACGAGTGCGCTAACATTTTCTGGCACACGGCCAGCTAAAAGGTTATTATGTCAGCTATCTGCAAGTAATAATAGTTTAATTGCAGGCGATAGATCTAAAACCTGAAAGATTTCATCCCAACCTACAAAGCTTTCAGAAGCTTCACCAGGCTCACCAGAGAGTGCCACTCCCGGTCTGACATTTGACAAAGAATCTCCAGTAAATTCGCCATGACCAGTGTAATATAGAAATACTTCACCATTTTTCCATTGCTTTATCTGTTTGCTGCTCTCTTGCAATATTGCCATTAACAATGTGTGATTAAGCGGCCCTTCTATAACGAGAATTTCTCTAGGCGCAAAACCACGTTTCAGCAAAACATCATACATTGCAGTAATATCATTATGCATGGCTTTCTCTTTTGTTGCTGGTGCAGCGATCAATATCGCTAGACGTCCAGATTGGTTTATTGAGGGAGCTATCTCTGCCTTTGAAACGCTCTGATGAAATGGAACCAAAAAAATAACTGTGATAAATA
>JBFLVQ010000924.1:0-3353 GCA_040758525.1 Acidobacteriota bacterium | reverse complement strand
TCTATCTATTTTTCCATTTGGAGTAAGTGGGAACTCTTCCAACAGCACAAAGGCGGAAGGAATCATATACTCTGGCAGACGCTCGGCCAGAAAACTGCGTAACTGTGGGACAAGATTAAGGGTAAAATCACGTTGCATCTGCCTGCTTAAGGGATTATTTGTCAGCCTACTCAACGACTCTACTGCTACTGTCTCTGATGGGAAAACATAATACTGCGATCTCTGCTCCTCACTACTTTGGCACTTAAAGATGAGATCAAAATAGCCTTCTGCACCATCTCCTGAATAACTGATATCAACAAAATATCCTGTCTGCTCGGCTAAACGGCAAAAATCTCCTGGTTCTAGCGCTGCTGAGATTGCCGATACGGCCTCTTTTAACTGGGCAACACTAGCAACTGGATCTACTGAGCTGAGTAGTTGCCAGGCTTTTACATCTCTGAAAATCCTGCCATTAGCGATATGGCTAATACCTAAGAAGGCGGGCTGGTGTTGCTCTAACAATGTCTTGAGCGAAGCTATATTGAGTTGCTCTTTCTCCCAATCTATCCAGTGAAACTCTGCTTTTGTGCGATTGTCACTACCAATGCTGATTATTACATCATAACGATAGCTGTTCATCTCGTTACGCTCTTGCCCACGCTTTAGACGGATCTCTACCTGACTAACATTGGCAATTCGTTGCTTGAGAGCAGAAAAAAAGCCTGGCATCACTACCAGTTCTGTCTCCTCAGCAACCTGCTTCTCGATACGTTCAAGCAACTGCCGGCAAGATTGCCAACCTGGTGCTTTATACATCTGTACCGAAGTATGGAATGCTTTCAGCAATGGCAGACTGCGTACATCTCCGATAAATATTTTTCCTGCTGGCTTAAGCACTCTCACAGCTTTTTCTAGTACTGTGAGCAGATATTCTTGGGAAGGAAAATATTGCACTACCGAATTGAGAATTACTGTATCAAAACTGCCTGCCTCGATACCTTCAAAATCGTCTGCACTTCTATGTAGCAGTCTCACTTGTGGCAATCTCGCTGGCTGTGAGTCTAATTGTCGAGCCAGATATTCGAGTGCTTCGACAGAAAAATCGATACCCCAATATCGTGAACAGTAGGGTGCGATTGGCAACAACAGCAGTCCTACTCCACATCCAATCTCCAACACCTGATCGGGCTGCAAAGCCATTATTCGCTCGACGCTATCACTAACCCAGGCTCGCATCTGTTCTTGTTCAATAGGCTCTAAGCTATAGCTACTATTCCACCCTACTGTATTGAATGCAGCATCACTAGTGTGGGAACTTTCCCGGTACAGCCCTTCATAGAGTCGTTGCCATTGTGATAGGTATTCTTGACTCTGCACTGCTAATGTCAAATCCTCACTATCCTTGCTAACATAGGCAACCAATCGTTTATTGCCTGGCTCATCCTCTCTCAACAGCACGACCGCATTCTTAAGCTCGCTATGTTGTTTGAGGGCTGTTTCTATTTCTCCTAACTCAATACGGTAACCTCGCAGTTTTACCTGATTATCTATTCGTCCTAAGAATTCGATATTGCCATCTTCTAGGTAACGCCCAAGATCACCTGTTCTGTACAAACGAGCTCCGGGTTCATTGCTGAAAGGATTTGGAATATATTTTTCTGCAGTTAAGTCTGGTCTGTTAAAGTAACCTCTGGTTAGATTACTGCCACCTACATATAATTCTCCGGCAACACCAATAGCAACAAGCTCAAGTCTATTATCCAATAGATAGATCTGAGTATTGGCGATTGGCCGACCTAATGGTACAGTGAGAGTTTTTGCTGATAGCTCTGTTCTCACTTGATAAGTGAGCACTCCAACTGTAGTTTCAGTAGGACCGTAATGGTTGTAAATAAGACAACTTCGCAAACCTGATCTGAGCCTCTCAATCAACGCCCAATCGGATGCTTCTCCACCCAATATTAATCGCTTAGCTGGCAATATCCGTTCTGGTTGTGAACTTGAGAGTAACGCGGCAAGATGAGAGGGAACTATTTTTAAGCAATCGATGAGATTTTTTTCAAAATATTCTGCTAACCCATTAGCATCCAAAATCCGATGCTCAGAGATGATATGCAAGCATCCACCGGTACAGAGGGATGGAAAGATAGCTGTATGTCCTAAATCAGCTGCTATTGTCGATACGGTCGCGAAATTGGCCATTATAGGCAAATCCAGCCTGTCAATTATACTATTCAAGTAGTTGAGTAGCTGTCTATGCTCAACTATCACCCCTTTAGATCTTCCTGTTGAGCCAGATGTATAAATTAGATAGACCGAATTATCGAGCCCTGTTCCGCTGATCGGATTGCAAATATCTTCAGCCTTATTCTTGTCCCAATCGGTATCAAAAAAAACTACCTTTATCCCCTGCACAGGAAGTTGATCAGTCAACTGCTTACGCGTGAGCAAGATCTTTATGCCAGCATCCTTCAGCATAAAGGCAGTCCGTTGATTGGGAAAAACTGGATCTATCGGAACATAGGCCCCGCCTGCTTTCAGTATCGCTAAGATACCTATGATCATCTCCAATGAGCGTTCCACACAGATTCCAACCAAAGATTCTGTGCCAACTCCAAGAACTCTTAAGCGATGAGCCAATTGATTTGCCCTGATATTCAGCTCCCGGTAGCTTAACCGCAGATCTTCGAAGACAACCGCTGTTGCTTCTGGAGTCAATTCTACTTGCGCTTCAAACAGGTTATGAATAGGGCTGTCATTAGTGAAGACAACTTTTGTATCATTCCATTCTTTAAGTAGGCGGTACTGCTCAGCCGAGATTGGGGCAGCAGACAATTCTTTTTTATAGTTCATAGTTCTCTACACATTTTTCGTAATGAATATGTTAGAAATAATTCAAACAAGAGAGCTGTTTTGGGTAAAGGAGTCCTTTAACCAAATAGGTAAGAGGATGATAGCGATAAACCTAACTAGTACTTTCACTCACATTACCTTTTTCTTAACCATTTGTGACCCTTCCATACGCTAATCTGTTATTGCTAGCCTAACCATTGGAGCTACCTTTAAATCTTAGTGGCTTTTTTTCCAAAAAATTACCGCGTAGTATTCCTTATCTAGAGTGAGCCCATAGGAGCTAATTTTCCATCAACTCAATACCTTAAAAAATTAAAACCCATTTCCAATTAAGTAGGATTTCTTTCGATAAAGCTCCTGATCTGATTTAGCATTGCAGCAGCTTGGCCATTGTCAAGTTCGTTGCCTTTTTGGGCCATCAGGCCAAGTCTGTTCCAGCAAGTCAATGTTGCCTCGTCAAGCAGGCGGTAACCTTTTATTTTGGAAAGCTCCAGGATAAGCCTATGGCTCCAGTGATT
>JBFLVQ010000923.1:0-3358 GCA_040758525.1 Acidobacteriota bacterium | reverse complement strand
GAGCACCTCATCAAGCTCGATTAGAAAGGGTTCTGGATCCATAATGAATTCTTTCAATACAATTTCAATTTTTTCTGAACATGCGGGAGTAATATTCATAATTTATACACCAAAAAATTTATAGCTATACAATTAAACGAATAGCATTCCTCTCATACTGTTGACGATCATCTTCTACGAACCAATATACTAACAAGTTTCTCGCCCACTCATCATTATCCCATTATTATCTTAATCACCCTTCCACAGCTATATTGTAACACTACCCTATTAGTGCCCAATTGATTGTCAGGTGTCTGGATTATCAGGCGGCCGAATTGTCTGATGCTAGGATCGTCAATTACCCTACAATTACTCTACGTCTAATGGGATGGGTTTTAATAGCAGGTCATTATCGCTATATTGGGTGTATGAAGATGGCTTGAGTTGAAAGAAGTCGTGCTAGCAATGGCAAGGACAATGGCTGTGGCACTCACGAAAATCACGAAAATCACGATATCCTTGTCCCCTTTTGTCTTTTTGTCCTTTTTATTGCGTTATGGCTATAGCTACGTGGCTATGGTCGATAGGGTGGTATGGTTGGGTGGGAAGAGGGGGGGATTGTTAAATGGGGGTGATATAGGTAGCACAATAAAGATACGCTTGCTTCTGAGCCTCCATACGAACAGATGAGAATGTCGGCCTGCATCAGATGTGTCTAATAGTATATCTCTTCGGCAAACTGGAATACTCATGGTCCGGTACTTGCTCTACATAAATCGAGACAAACACTGAACTAAGTCAATACCAGCTTCCTAAATATTCACTTAAAACGAAAGGGGTAGGTTATGAAAGCACAGCCGTCTCAATCTCCAATCACCAGCGCTGCTGACGCGGACGCCATCCGTGCTATCCTTCAGCAAATGATTGATGCTTGGAATAAGGGTAGTGGCGATGCCTTTGCTGCTCCGTTCACCGAGGATGCCGATTTCATTGCGTTCGAGGGAACACATCTTAAGGGACGACAAGAAATCCTTTCCTTCCATCAGCAAATTTTCGACACAGTTGTGAAAGGATCACGCATCGAAGGCGAAGTGAAGTTTATAAGATTCCTAAACCCTCAATTGGCCGTGATGCATTCAACCGTTAGGGTGACACTCCCTGAGCAGACAGATCCATCACCAGGAAGAGATTCCATGCAACTATACGTGGTTACGAAATACGATGGGGAATGGCATGCTGAAGCAATGCTCAATGCCCGGAAGGTAACGATAGAACGACAACTGTTCTTGGACGACATAGATTCATTACCTGCAGAAGGGCAACGCCAAGTGACCGACTTCGTCACATCTCTCAAGTGGAATCATCAACAACAGACAGGGAAAGTTTCTGGATAGACTAGATAATATCATAAGATATTAACCCCTTCTTTTTCATGGTAACAGTCCAAATTTTAGCGATCTGTTGCAACTTCACGCCAGCAAGAGATTGCATCAATTTAACGACCTAGCATAGTATGTACAGCACAAGTCAAATAAGCGAGCGCGACAGTGAAGCCGATCACAAACATTATTTGGAAAGAAGAGGTTGTTCGTAAGATTGCTCTTAAACATAACGTCCATCAGGCTGAAGTTGAAGAAGTCCTGGCTAACAACCCGGTAATTCGTTTTCTTGAAAAAGGGTATAGAATAGGCGAAGATGTATATGTAGCACTTGGCCAGACCGACGCTGGTCGGTACTTAACAGTAATTTTTATTTATAAAGGACAAAGGCAAGTCCTTATAACAACGGCATATGATATGCCAGATAAACATAGAGCGTTATATGAACGAAAGTAAACAGCCGGGCATTAATTCTGAGGTTGATAATAATGAGAACAGAGAACAAAAAAGCTCTGTCTCTCAATCAAGCTCAGATGAAGAAATCATTGCTTTTTGGGATACTCATGACCCTGCAGATTTTTGGAGTGAAGAAGGGGATGGGGAAGAAGTTCATTTTGAAATCAGCCCTACAATCAGAAAGAGCGGCAGATTGACAGAAGCTGAAAAAGAAGCCATCCGTGCTGGGGGACGCATACCTGCAGATCTGTTAACACCAGATGAAGAAGGTAACCAAGAAATTGCTAGTAGGGATGAAAGCGGAAGAGAGAAGAAGCGTAAGATTGGATGATAACGGCAAAGCACGTTAGTTTTAACAAGGTTTTCATTAGTCTTCTACCATAACAGTCTATTTAAAATTCCATTCTCAGATAATAATGGATTCGGTCTCTTATTACGATAACCAGTTTGGCCCCGATGAAGATGATCCGCACTTCTATTGTATAGAGCGCGTTTACTGTTTTGATTGGGATAGATATTCTACTGCCGATTGGAATCAACTTGATAGTGTGTATCAACAGCTTCCCGCCTGGCTCGGCTATGCGAAGGACGGTTATGATAAAGGAGGTCCGTATTGGTTCGGGGTTGATGAAGAAACCCCTCCATTCTTATGGGCGTCTGTTGAACCGCCGGGCTTGCAAGTCTATGGTATTCTTTCACTGATAGATTGGGAAGAATGGGATAAGTCTTTTCGCAAACTCACAAGTAAACTGCCAAGCCGGCATGTGCAAGTATCGGCAATATTCCTCATATCGTTTTACACTGCCTCTAACTTATTGATCTTGATCAACTTACATGAAATAATAATACTTGCTAATTCTTTACTTATATTTGTACTGCAAATAACTGAATACTGGTACAATTAGGGGTTGTATGCACAAAACCCCGAAAAGTTTCATAGAAGATCTAAGAGTTTGAAAGAGTAAGAAAATTTCTTACTTTAGCTAGCATTGCATCAACATTGAGAGCGCTTCGCTGGGTAGTAAATTCAAATCTGCCACTAAGATTGATATGTCTCCAAGCTATGGGGGATACTTTTTTGAGTTGCTCAAGTAGGTCAAAATTTTTCTTTTCTTCTAATTGTACTAATAGCTTTGATAGCAAGTACGAATTATAAAAAATAATGGCATTGGCAAGAAGCCTTGAGCATTCACTCCAGAGTTCTTGTTGCTCTTCAGAATCTACCCGAAACTTACCACCATATTCATGAAAAATAGCCCGGTGCAATTGGTGATAAGCCTCACCACGATTGAGGGCTTTTTGCACTGTTTGTCTGAGCAAAAGGTCATCAATGTAGTTTAGAAGATAAATGCTTCTGAAAATACTATCGAATTCCCACATGGCTTTTTTAGTGCGATTTTTTCTTGCGTAGGAGCTTAACTTTCCAATTATCACGCTTTGTGTTGTGGTTTTAAGCCCTAAAGATACTAATATTCTTTGAATATTAGGCCATTCTTTTATGATCAGGGTTTGATTAATCCTTTTGTTTGGTTTCAGTAGTA
>JBFLVQ010000922.1:0-3360 GCA_040758525.1 Acidobacteriota bacterium | reverse complement strand
AGAAAACTACTGCTAATTGTTTGATAGCAAAAATACTATCGTAAGATCTCGATGGTAGAATACCAGTAATATTAATTACGTTACTCTGGATGTTTTCGCCTTTTCCATTCTACTATTTGAGAATTTGGTATAGATAGGTTTTATCTTACTATAATAAAAGACCTGTAGCAGGCGATAAGCTAGGCCAGGAAAAGTTCGTAGACCTGGAGTTGGAAATACCCACTGCTGCCAGTTGGCCCACCAAAAGAAAGTTATCGAAACACTAAAATCCAGGCCATAGACAAAATGCCACCAGTGAATGGGGATAAAGAGTATCTCGCCAGGCTCCAGCATACACTCTACTGCCTGCGCATCATGAAAACTAGCAAACTTTTGGTAATTGGGTTGGGCTGGGTTGATCTGGCTAAAGTTGAAATTATCCGAATAGCAAGGGAAAGGGTATAGGTAGGGAGTCTGTTTAGGAGGATAAAGGATCACTCGCTTGCGCCCCCTCACCTGACAGAGAAAAGCCTGTTCGCTAGGGTGATAATGTCCTGCAGAAATACTGTTGTAGCCAATAAAAGCCTTTTGAATCGTGTGCCATTCGGCAAGTAATTGTGGCACTTCATAATCGCTCTTCAAGGCGGACAAGTAACGCTTGATGGATACTTCTGCAAGATAATATTTATCCTTACGGGTAGAGTTAGGCTCTAATAAGTCTAGATAGTCGCCAAAGCGCATTGGCTCTCTATTTTTTACCGAGAGCGCATTAAGGTTGTAATAATCGCCTTCTGGATAATGTTCAACTGGAACTATCGTATCGCCTATGATGGATTTTAAGTAGTCTATCGTCCAGCAGTGATAAGCAGGCCATTTATTGACTACATCAGTAATAATCACGGGCCGACCAGCACTGATATAGGTTTCGAAAGCAGCCTTTGTCAAGGCAGCTACTCGTTCAACCGTATCAATAGTCTGGGTACATATCATACATTACCCCTAATGGAACTTCTCCGGTCCCAAGATTACCAACATATTTTCGGGAAGCTTGATGATTGAAATAGTCTCTTGTATTGGTATCGTAAGATCACCTACAAGAAACAGTAGATAATACCAAAGTAAAGGCATACGAATGATTACATAAAATTATCGATAAAGCAACTATAGTTGTGAAAATAAAGTAGATCGGTTAGAGCCAAGGAAGTCCTAATGGGTAGTTTGAAAAGATCATTTTATCTTAACCGGTTTCTTACATCTTGTATCTACAAGTCAAGAATATTAACGCGTACAGATCAGTTTTGTGACAGAATGTTTGAGAAAGGTTAATCCATTGTGTAAAATCACAATTATGAAGGCATATAAGTTCAAGCTTAAACCAGTAGCTAAGATAGCTGGTAGACGGCAAAGCCCCCCTAATGATTGTCGCAAGCTTGATAATACTAACCTGCAAGGAAGTCGTAGAGCTTACCAACCCACCACTAAATCCAGCAACTATCATTGCCATACAATCAACACTCAACCAGCTAATAGTGCTGTTTTGTTATGAAAATGACAACAATTCTGCTGCTTGATTTTAACTCCCTGGATGGCTTGAGTAATACACTTCGAACTATCCTGGAATCCGCTTTTGCATCAGAGCTCAAGCTTTACCAAAAATCTTTTGATACTCTTGAGGCTGCCCTTGCTAACAATGGGCTTTCCCGACTTATCTCACGTCTTAAGGCAGATATGATCTTTCTGATACTGCCCGCGAAGTTGTTCAAACAAGCCAGTACACTACTTGAATCTATTACAAAAGCGCCATCCCTACCGATCATTGTTGTTGTTGATGCCAATGAGCCAGACAGTATGTTTGAATTGTTAAAGCTAGGGGCTGCCGATTTTATTACTCCACCACTCAAAGCAATAGATATTGTACCAAGAGTATGGCGATTACTGGAGCAGGGCGAGCGCGCGGCTACGCCTGTCTATCTGCTAAAAGAGAGATTAGGACTTAAACAGTTGATCGGCACAAGTCCAGCCTTTATTAATGAGATTAAGAAGTTTCCTATGGTAGCCAAATGTGATGCTAGTGTGTTGATACTGGGTGAGACTGGTACAGGAAAAGAGCTGTGTGCCAGAGCGATTCATTATCTTAGCCCGAGAGCCAGCAAACCATTTGTACCGGTTAACTGTGGTGCTATTCCTGTAGAGCTTGTGGAAAATGAGCTGTTTGGCCATGAGCGCGAAGCCTTCACAGGAGCAGCCACTACTCGCTTTGGTCTGATTCAAGAAGCCGATGGTGGTACCCTATTCTTGGATGAGATCGATAGCCTGCCATTGCTTGCACAGGTAAAACTCTTGCGCTTCTTGCAAGAGAAAGAGTATCGTCCACTTGGCTCCAGCAAGATACGCAATGCCGATGTACGGGTTATTGCTGCTACCAATAACAACATTGAAGAGGCGGTAAAACAGAGAAAGATTCGTCAAGACCTCTATTATAGATTAAATATTATCTCGCTTGTCTTGCCGCCACTACGAGAAAGAAAGGAAGACATTCCGCTTTTGGCTCGCCATTTTTTAGCTAAATATGCTGATAAATTCAATAAGAAGGTGAGAGACTTCTCTGCTCAGGTACTAAAGATACTCTTGTCCTATGAATGGCCAGGTAATGTACGCCAGCTCGAACATGTTATTGCTCAGGCAATCGTACTTTGTGATAGAGAAATTATTCAAAACATCAATGTCTGCTTACCCTACAGACAAGCTGCTGTGCCGCAGGAATCATTTCAAGAGATGAAAGCAAAGATGATTGCACAATTTGAAAAATCATATATAGAAGAGATGTTGATTACCTATCAAGGTAATATTACTAAAGCAGCACAAGCTGCGCAGAAGGATCGACGAGCATTTCGCCAACTAATACGCAAGCATAAAATCGATGTACAAAGCTTTAAAGCTAGTAGTCAGTCATATTGAATTTGATGAATAGTGTTTAGTGGGTAAAATCTGGGATAAACCCTTCAAGGGAGACCGCCACGTAACCATGCCCGATTTTGCTCAAGAGATGAAAAAGCTTGTCGCGGATCTTTATCCTAAGTCAGCGCACATATTCGTGTAGTATTGGATAATCTCAATACTCACTGGGCAGCTTCTCTCTATGAAGCTTTTGCACCTGAAGTGAGTTTGGCAACCCGGATTGGGTTCATCCGCGCTTTTGCTGCAAAGGATATGTGAAAATCTAAGCTACCTTATTAAGCAAAATAGCAACTAGTCCCCATTACTTATCTGCCATTGCGTAATCGCATTATGCACTCAATTCAGTGCATGGAGTGATAGAGTGATAGCGAAAACGATAGTATCCTTAATAAAATGAGACTATCACTGACAGACATGACCGTT
>JBFLVQ010000921.1:0-3366 GCA_040758525.1 Acidobacteriota bacterium | reverse complement strand
AATATTTATGGTCCAGATAAGAGAAGGATATAGTTTAGATCTCAGTTTAGAAATTTGTGCAGGCAGTATTCATAACCTTGGAGATATTATATTTTTGTGTAGATTGAGAGCTTCAACCTATCTTCCTAATAGTGATAAGGCAAAGCTAATGATTTTATATCGTGATAGAGACTACTCATTGTTAGTGAAAGAAGATCTCTTAGAGATAGACAGAGTGAATATATTAATAGATTTAATAGAGCAAATGGAGTTGTTGGATAAAAAACTTGATATTGAAAGTAAGGAAGCGAATATAACAGGTTGGCAACAGTTATCATTGTTGGTAAAGATCAATGAAAGAGCGAGTAAATATGAGTTGATATTACAGTATGGAGGATTTGGTGGAAAGGATGCAGAGATATTACGCGCAGTATTAAAATATCTATTCCAATTATGTTGTATAGATATGCAGCCATATTTAGTCAATATTTTGCAATGAAGAATAAAAAGGAACTTTTAATTTAGTCTATCGTGAAAATATAGGGAGACTAAAAATAAGGTGATAGGTCTTGGTTAATAGTGGAAGAGAATTAATAAAATTGATAGAAGATATTCCAGATGAGATAGCTAATAAATATCCTGAGATTGATCTTCGTCAACTATTTTCCAGTGATAAAGCTGATTCACAGATAGACTATTTCAACAGTAGAAAAGTAGTTCTCTATACAGTAATAGATGGCAGACTTATTTTAGATTTAGAGATCGATATCGGTAAGGTTTTAAGATTAAATGTAACCCATATAGAAAGATTCCGTAAGAAAGATAAGAGCAAGGAAGATCTGCATCCAGCGCTAAAGAATATATCTACAATACTTCATTGCAAGGCAGTTGAATGGATTAATAAGAGTTAGAGATTAGTATTATGCTGATAAATACCGAGCGCCGAAAGCAGTGTATGGGTATTGAGTATGAAATAATGATTACTGTATCGCAGCGAGAGACACTTGATCGCGTACTGCGATCTTGTCCATATTTTAATAGTTTTGAAGATCAAACCGGCACATACAGCTTTGCGCAAAGCCAAACAGAGAGAGAACAGAGTATAATTCCAGGTGTGTCAGCAAGTATTGAATCTTATGGAATCTATTTGGTAATTAACACTCGTAGCGCTATTACTAATGAAGTGTTTGGTTTTTTAATGCAAAGACTTTCCAGCTTAGGCACGGTAATCATTAATGAATTATAGTCTGGTAAGATATCTAACAGACTAGCTAGAGCTATTAAGCCGCACAATCTCTAACACTATCGCCGCCGACTTATACATCTCCTTAACATCAAGCCATTCATTGACGGTATGAATCTGTTGCATGCCTGTACCCAGATTGGCTACTGTGAGACCTTTTTTATTAAGAACATTGGCATCACAACCTCCACCCGTAGCAAGAGTCTGCACCTGCTGGCCAAGATTACGGGCTGCTTGCTTGACGAGTTGCACGATACGAGCATCATCTGGGACATCCATACGATCATAATCGCGATGTACATCAGCCTCTACACGTCCTATATAACTGACTCCTTCGAGATCGGCACGGTGTCGAGTGGCAGCTGCTTCCAAGCAATTAATCATATGTTGGGTCTGTGCTTGCAACTTCTCTTCAGAATGGCTACGCGCCTCTGCTTTAAGCCGGACTAGATTAGGAATGATATTGATTGCCATACCACCTTCAATCAGACCTATGTTTGCCGTTGTCTCATAATCGATACGTCCTAATCGCATTGTAGAAATGGCATCAGCAACGATCTGAATAGCACTAATACCACGCTCTGGGCAGACACCAGCATGCGCTTCTAGTCCATAGACCCTGAACTCCATACGATTGGTTGCCGGCGCTTTGGTAAAGAGGTAGCCAACATCATCACTATCGAGCACTAATCCATAAGTCGAACGTAGCCGACTGACATCTAAGTGTTTTGCTCCTAGCAAGCCAACCTCTTCACAAATTGTAAAGACAATCTCAAGTGGAGAATAAGGTATGTTCCGCTCCTGTAGTGTGCGCACTACTTCCAAGATTACAGAGATACCACTCTTATCATCACCACCTAGTACGGTAGTACCATCGGTGCGAATGATATCGCCTTCAACAATTGGTCTTACACCTTCGCCAGGTACAACCGTGTCCATATGCGCGCAGAGGAAAAGTGGTGGTGCCGCTGTCAATGTGCCAGGTAAGCGTGCGATCACATTACCAGTATCACCACCTATCTGCTCTCCTGCTGCATCGATCTCGACGCTTGCTCCTAATGCTTCTAGTTCTGCTTTTAGGCGCTGGGCTAGCCTACCTTCGCGTCCTGACACACTATCGATCTGGACTATTTCTAATAGATGTTGTTTTAAACGTTCTTGATTGATCATTGATATTAAGCCTTTCTTAAAGCGAGAAGTTTTTCTACAACCTCATAGGCGGCACGCGGGCGTGCAAGTCGCCCAACATTTGTCTGCATATTAGCAAAGCGCACTGGATCGTCAAGCAATCGGTCGATCTTCCAAGCCAATACTGGTAGATTATTGCAACGGATCGCCACATCCTCTTCAAGCAAGTGATCGGAATTGCGCTCCTCTTGGCCGGGAATGGGATTAACAACGACAAATACTAATCCTTTCGCAAGCGCTTCGGAAGTGGTAAGTCCACCAGGTTTGCCCAGCAATATATCAGAAGCAGTCATATACTCATCCATATCTGTGGTAAAGCCGACAACTTTGATCATTACTTTATGATCAATGGGCAACTTAGCAGCTAGATGATCTAGTCTATTCTTAAGTTCTTCACTACGACCACAAATCGCAATTACCTGTGCAGGATGTTCTAGTTCTAGTAGTGAACTCATAATATGTTCGACCGGTCCAACACCAAAACCTCCTGCTGAAATCAATATTGTAAAACGATCCGGATGTAGACCATATTTGGCACGCATCTGTTGTTTGTCTTTACTGCGCGCAAAGACAGGATCAATAGGAATACCAGAGACAGTAATCTTATCAGCAGGGATGCCTACCTTGATCAGATGCATACGTGTTTCATCAAGTGCGACAAAGTACTGTTCATAGTGATGGCATAGCCACATCGCATGTACATCAAAATCGGTAATGATAACAGCTTGTGGATTAGTAAGTCGCTCCTTAGCCTTGAGCCAAGAAATGATCTCTGCAGGCAGGAAATGTGTACAGACAGTAATATCAGGTTGGTACTGTTCCAGCAATTTTACAAACGGACGTGTATTTAGTTTGTCAATCGCAAGACGGCGACGTTCGTTCTTCCAGGGCTTGTCAAATTGATCATATAACCAACCAAGCACTTCTGGAGCATTGTTGACCATATCGATATATGC
>JBFLVQ010000920.1:0-3366 GCA_040758525.1 Acidobacteriota bacterium | reverse complement strand
GTTATATAGCCTAATAGCAGGCTCACCATTTCGCTTTCTTAATACGCAGGAAATGCAATTCCATAACGGAGAAAATCTATTTTTATTGGGCGTTTCCAGGCGATGTCAGGCAATCTTGCATTGCTTGCAGTCGCTTCAATAACAAAATGTGGATTGTCACCATTCTTATCTCCTCTCAACATCAAGCTTGCTTTACGTTGGTGAAACTGGCCTGGAAAGATCAACAGTTTTAAGTTTGGCGCACCTTGCTTTCTGCCGCTCTTTTCATCTGCCCATCTTTTTAATCGTTCCGCCTCATTTTTAACCGCTTTAGGCAATAACCAAGGTGCCGACTGGCGCAGAGTAGCAACCAATTGACTGATCCAGGTTTCATCAGCGTGTGCGCAACAGGCGGGCGGGCTTATCCTTTCATCGCCAATGAGACGGTGAAGATCTTCGCTTAATGTCACGCCATAAAGCATCAGCGCTTCTTCAATCCGTCCTTCGTCAAGAAGATCTAATGATTGAGCAACGCGTTTGTCTTCAGGGTTAGTATCTTCCTGACAAAGTTCCGATACAGGAGAATTGACTGTCATCCACAACCACGGGCAGCTTTCCCAACGATGACTCTGGTTGACAACAATTAAATCTGTTAATTCAATGCGGATTATTTGCTCATCTTGACGGCGTACTGGTCCAATAGCTGCGAGACAGATGCTCCTATCTTTACCAGGAGGTTTTATCATTGTGTATGTATTCAAAAGCACAGTTGTTTTCAGAGCCAGTCGTGTCATCGAATCCCAGGGGAAGTTGAGTGCGATACGAGCAGGGCTCAAGTATTGTAGATTGCTTTCAAGACTCTTTCGTCCTTGTTCTGTCAATAGTCCTAGCAGGTCTTCCGATAGTTTATTCACCTGACATTCTAATGCTCCTCTTAAGGCAAGACTAGCAGCAATCTTTTCCAGTCTCTTCTTCTCTTGCTTTCGATCTATTGGTGCCGGTAGTGTCCACGGTTTTGGGAATGCCCAGCGATGAATGTCAATTAGTATATCTACGGCACAGTTTGTGTTCCAAACTTCCGGGTTGGGATCATCGGCGTGATTATAGATAGAAAGTAGTCGGCTGCCATCCTGATTTGATTCATAAACAAATACATGGCCAGGGTTATTTGAGCATTTGATATAAAGTCCGTTAGCCTGTTGCTTTTTTCCTAATTCACAAAAGAAGCGTCCCGGAAACCGTTCATCCAATAGCTTAACGATATCACTGAAATCATGCATTAGTTAAATCTTTCTGAAAATAAGTCAAATTTTGAGCAACGAAATTTGTTCGTCAATTTTTCGCCTGTAGGATAACCTGGTTATCCTGAAAGTCAATCCACTCCTATTTTAAATTGCTGCCAAGCAGATCAAAACTTTTCCATCTATAGAGATCGAATATCAACTTAAAAGGAGATTGTCATGGAATGGTATCTATGTGGGTGTGGTAAACCAGCTATCAGGACTATCGATGTCCACGTCTATTTATGCAACGAATCGTTACCCATGCTAATAGAAGTGGAGGTTTGTGATAGCTGTTACTTTGACACAATTAATTCATCTACAGCACAACTGGCAAAGAATGGCCTTTCGCGGTTCAGCCCCACGGAGATAAAGTTGTACAGGCAGGCGCACAGATTATTAATTTGAGATCCTCACGATCAAACCTGCATTGCCTTTCGCTGAATTTTTGCCTATCATTCATCTATGTGCATAGTTATTTCCCTAGAGTTAACAAGACATCAGTTAACAGAGGGGGAAACAGACCATTTCCCTAATTCCTGATTATGCATGGCATAAGCCACAGGTTGATTGCCAGCTTGCAGATTAGTTTAATTACCTATGTCTACCAAATACGAGTTGATCACTACTACCAGTCAGCTTGATAAAGCGCTTAGCACACTGCGAGAGAGAAGAGCCATTGGTGTTACGATAGAGACCACTGGCTTAGACCCTTACCTTCATAAGATACGCACTCTTCAGCTTGGCATACCAGAGTTTGCTTTTGTTATCGACCTATTCCAGACACCAGAGTTTATTCATCTGCTACAGCCAATATTGATAGCAGATCGGCCTACCAAGATCTTTCATAATGCTAAGTTCACATTAAAGATGCTCAATCAGCACTATGGAATAGTGGTTAAAGGTATCTTTGATACTATGCTGGCTGCACAGTTGATTGGAGGTGGGCGTGAGAATGCTATCTTCAGCTTAAGTGAATTGTTAGGTAAGTATGGTATCTCTATTGGTGAAGCAAGTGGATCTGATGAACTATTTGGTGTTAGTGAGAGTGAGAATCAGATAGCCTCTGCAGCTCGTAGGGCAATGTCGCTGGTACAGGTATATGAGAAGCAGCGATTGAAATTACAAGAACTAGCATTGATTAAGATCGCTAAGCTGGAATTTGATTGTGTTGCTGCGATAGTTGAGATGGAGCTAGCAGGAATACTGTTGGATACCGAGCGATGGAAAGCATTGATTGCTATTACTGCAAAGCAGCATAAAGAACTTGCTGATGAGATAAAACGTCAACTACAACCAGCCAATTCACAATTGAACCTATTTCAAGAGGTACAACTAAACCTCGATAGTCCACAACAAGTATTGGAGGCATTTAGACGAATAGGAGTACCGCTCAAGAATACTCGCAGTATACATATGGATCAATTTGCTGATGAGTATCCATTGATTGACAAGTTCCTAGAGTATCGAGGACTACAGAAGCTACTTACCAGTCATGGTGAGAATATCTTTAGGTTTATCCATCCAGTGACTGGACGTATTCATGCTAACTTCCTTCAGATAGGCACTCCATCAGGAAGGCTGGCCTGTCATGATCCTAACTTACAACAAGTACCTAGATCCGTGAATTATCGTAGCTGCTTTATAGCACCAACAGGACGAAAGTTTATCGTTGCTGACTACTCTCAGATAGAGCTAAGGATATTGGCAGGACTAGCTAATGATGCAACTCTAATATCAGCATTTGAGAGTGGTGTGGACCTGCATAAAACGATAGCTAGTCAGATGTTTGGTATACCACTGGAAAGCGTAACAACAGAGTATCGAGAGGCTGCTAAGAAACTTAACTACGGAATAGTGTATGGAATGGGTGCTAAGGGATTAGGACGTATTACAGGCCGTACGTTAAGTGAATCAGAGGAGCTGATAGATAAGTATTTTGCTACTTATAGAGAAGTAGCAAGATGGTTGCGACAGGCAGGTGATCAAGCTGTCAAGACAAGGAGTAGCCGTACTAAGTTAGGTAGGTTAGTAGCATATAGCTTTGATGCTGATGATCAGACAGAGGTAGCTGCTATTAACAGGTATGGCAGGAATACTCCTATAC
>JBFLVQ010000919.1:0-3372 GCA_040758525.1 Acidobacteriota bacterium | reverse complement strand
CTGTAAGACCCTTGTTACTCAGCGCCTCAAGTGTTCTGGTATGCGCTGGCGTGAGGATGGTGGCCAAGCCATTTTAACTTTACGCTCTTTGATTCAAAGCCACCGTTTTGATAGAGGTTGGAAGCTGTTGATGCATTCTTATAAAGCCAAAGTTTCTTTGCCTAAAAATGTGCTGCCTCTTACAAGGCCACATTCATCGGCGTCAATTTGAGAGTTACACCCAAAGAACTGCTCAATGGCTCTTGCACCGATAAGACCAATCTTGCTACGAACGAACTTACGTCTGAGATTCAATACCAGAGTGCGCGTCTCTTTGTTATATTGCTGTGGCGAATTGTGAGGCCGACGAGAAGAACTCTCCAAGCCAGCCCAGCCTATTTGCTCAAATCGCTGCTGCCATTTGTGCAACCAAGCACGAGACCGTGGTATCTGCTCGAGAATCTCACTTGCGCTTTTCCCTTTTATCGTCAGCCTGATCGCACGGCGACGATAAGCGATTTCGTTAGAATATTTATCCTCCTTCTGGCCTCCTTTGAGACCAGTATGGACTTATTTCCTCTTCTTTTTATGCGCCTTACAGCGCTTATGTCTACGATGTCGTTAGATCTGACAACTAATCGCTTATTTCTATTTATCTTTCTATAATAGATAAGTCGTTCAGAAATAGAAACTATCTCAAAGATGAAGGAGAATCCCATTATCAAGTCAATGGCTGCTACTATCGGGTTTTGGCTCATATAGATTTTACTCCAAGTTTTATTAAACTTAGACAATAAACTTTATAGATTTGTTCCAGGTTTGCTAGGGGACGGGAGTAATCACCGAAGAGATAATAGAAATACTTTGAAATTTACTAACCCATTACTTTTTGCTCTCGAAAAAGAGACATTGCCTGTCTAGTTTTTATATAGAGTTGATAATATTGGTGAGGCTAGCTAATGATGCAACTCTTATATTTCACATCTGGAAGCAGGCTAGATTCGCTCAGAACAATAGCTACTACTTTTTCATAGCTACTAGATTCATTGCTAGCCGACACCAATATATAACATAAAGATAAAGAGTCATCCTATTCTATCTGTCCATGAACGCTGAGATGATTTCTACCAGAGATGCTGGCTGATCCTCAGGAGTGAAGCTATAGGCATCTGCCACGGTCTCTACTGTTGCATTTTTGAGTGCTGCAGCATACTGCTGGGCGTTTTTTAATGGAAAAAAATTGTCTTCTGATGACCAGATGAAAAGGACTGGATGTTCAAAACCACTTATAAGTTTATCACCAGCCCATTGTATATAACGTTCAGAGGCAGAGCTAATCACTTTATGTGCATCACGCAAGATACCTGTATCATTGAGGAGCGGGAGCGCATACGAATCTGAAACGATATCCTCAATGGGTCGCTTTGCGAGTAAACCATAGGCTCGTGGGTTGGTACGAAACTCCCGCTGACGAAGCACTTCCAAAGCCTTAGCCAGCCCAGCCTGTGTCTGAGCGGCTTCTACTAACCCAACAAATGCTGTGGGTGGGAAACTGTCGTAAGGTGTTTCACAAGAGTTTAGTATCAGTCGGCTTATGCGTTCGGAGTTGGTTGCTGTCGCAATCTGTGCATATACTCCCCCTGAATCGTTGCCTATTAGCGTTACATCCGAGAGTTTCAGTGCATTGAGAAAGTCAATGATAAGTTGACCACAACCAGCCGGCGTCAGATCAGCATCTTCCTGAAGGGCTACTAGATGTGCGCCAAATGGCATATCAGGGATGATACAGCGAAAACGTTTGGCTAGGTATGGAACAACTTTGCGCCACAAGTTCGCATTTGTCAGCCAACCATGTATAAATACCATTGTGGGACCTGTGCCTTGCTCGTAGTACTGAATATATCCCTGTCTTAACTGAATCTTGTGTGCTTGTCCAAACTCGGGCGAACGCCAAGTATAGATTGATAGATCTGCTTTTTGTTGATGCATTTGCACCTCCAGTAATTTTAAGATATTATACTAACAGTATGCTGTTACATACTGCTAGTATGTTATTACATACTAGCAGTATGTAAGTCAATATGAACTTGCGCAATTTTTTAGGATTGATTTCTAGATGGTTAAAAACAAGCGATCACGCAATGCGAAGCATATACGTACCCAATCAGAGCGGTCAGAAGCAACAACACGAGCACTGATCACTGCAGCGACATCATTGTTTGCCACTAATGGGTTTGCTGGAACGTCTTTGGATGATATTCTAGGTATCGCTATGGTCACACGGGGGGCGCTCTATCACCATTTCGAAAGCAAAACCGATCTATTCCGTGCTGTCTTTGAAGAACAAGAACAGGCGTTAAGTGCAGTTATTGTTGCTGCTGCATCAGGAGCACGCGATGCCTGGACCGCTTTCCGGCGTGGATGTGAAGCTTTCCTTACTGCCTGTCTTGATCCAGTAGTGCAGCGAATTATTCTTATTGATGCCCCCGCAGTACTAGGTTGGGAAGTGATGCGAGAGATTGAGTCCCGTTATGCATTGGCGATGTTACGTAGCGGTCTTGAGCGGGCGATAGCAGAAGGAAAAATCAGCCGACGGCCTGTTGAGCCGCTGGCACATCTATTATTAGGCGCTTTATCCGAGTGCGCAATGGCGATTGCACGAGCACCTGATGCTAAGGCGACGATGCAAGAGGCTCGTCGTGAGTTAGATCGATTGCTTACTGCATTAGCAAAGAGTTAGTTATAATAACCTGAAGTGTATCCTAATTGCTTCCATACTACTTCTTATTAGTATTCTTACTACCATTGATATTAAATTATCTATATGCACTCCGATCATGCTTTTCAATCCATGGCGCATCTGATATATAGTTTTTCGTAGCTACATTCTTTCCCTCTTTTTCTTTGATTATTAATCTGTTTAGGGATTATGAATGTACCGTATTACTGCTTAAAAAGCTGCCTCCCAGTCAAGAGAAAGATCTTATCTCTAATGGGTTTGCTGAAGGGCTCAATCATGCCCTGCAATTTCTCAAGCGTAAAGTTTACGGATTTTGCAATTTCTCTAATTGAGGAGTAGTTATCAACATGAAGGGATTAGAAGAGATTCTTGCCGCCTATAAAGAAAGAAAATTATCTACCGCCAAGGTTAAGGAAAAACTTGGCGAACTTAAAAGAGAATTTTTAAACAAGTATCCTCTTTCCGAAGGTCAAAAGGGTTTATGGGCGTTGCAAAGAACCTTTCCTGAAATGTGTGCTTATAATATTCCTATATGCTTTTATGTTTCTCAAGATCTAGATGTAGATCTATTTAAACAGTCTTGCCATTTTATTATAAAAAAGTATCCCCTTTTGAGCAGTGTCATCCAAGAGGAAGATGGAGTGTTATCCCAG
>JBFLVQ010000918.1:0-3373 GCA_040758525.1 Acidobacteriota bacterium | reverse complement strand
CATATTGACCATAGGAGGCCCTTTCTCACATGCACATGCAAGCACAAGAGAATGAAACGGAGAAGCAATTTGTAGAATCGCGCAAGCAATTTGAAAAAATAATAACCGGGCTTAAATCAACTGAGACATTAAAGATGAGTCATAGCGACTTAGAAAATTTATAGCAACGAGAAGGAATGCAGCTACTGAGGCAATTAATGCAGGATCATCTCGATTTAAGGAGTGTTCGTGAACAGAGACGAGAGCGCGTAGTAGGAGCAGAAGCAATTGAGCGCAGAGAAGTAAAAGGGAGCGATCGAGGATTAATGACGATCTTTGGGCCAGTCAATGTGCCGCGGTTAGCCTACGGTAGAGCAGGATATAGTAGCTTGCATCCAATGGATGCAGCATTAAATTTGCCAAAAGAGCTTTATTCTCATGGATTGAGAAGGCGAGTAGCAGAAGAAGTCACAAAAACATCATTTGATGAAGTAATTGCTGCGATTGCTCAGACCACTGGAGCAACTTTAGCCAAACGCCAGGCAGAAGAATTAGCCTTGAGAGCAGCGCAAGATTTTGAACTATTCTACAAACAGCGCAAGCAGCAATCTGAAAGTAGTTCCATCCTTGTCATCTCTACAGATGCCAAAGGCATTGTTGTTCGCAAGGATGACCTGCGTCAGCAGACTCGCAAATCTGCCGAGCAGCAGAATCATAAAATGGCGAAGCGTCTTTCAAAAGGAGAAAAACGCAATCGTAAGCGAATGGCTCAAGTAGCTAGTGTCTATACAATAGAACCATATGTACGCAGTGCAGAAGATATAGTGAAGGAATTTCGGCCTATTTCTCAGGTTGATAATAAACGGCCACAAGTAGAGAATAAGCGAGTTTGGGCAAGTATTGAACAAAGTGCTGAAACCGTCATTGGTTCGGCCTTTGATGAGGCACAAAAACGTGACCCAAAACTAAAGAAGATATGGGCCATCCTTATTGATGGTAATCCTATTCAACTCGATATTATCGAGCGAAAAGTTGAGCAATTAAGCATAGAGCCTTTTATCATAATTGATATCATTCATGTGCTTGGATACTTATGGAAAGCAGCATTTGCCTTTAATGAAGAAGGTTCTAAAGAAGCAGAAATGTGGGTAACTGAGCGATTGTTTGCTCTACTACAAGACAATTCCCAACATGTAGCGGCTGGTATGCGCCGAAGTGCTACTTTAAGAGGTTTGTCAAAAAAAGAGCGTGAACCAGTAGATAAATGCGCTGATTATCTACTCAAATATGCTCCTTACCTTCACTATGATGAGTATCTAGCTTTAGGTCTGCCTATTGCCACAGGTGTAATTGAAGGCGCTTGCCGCCATTTGATTCAAGATCGCATGGATATTAATGGATATTACTGGCGCTCGTTGGTCTTTGAAAGGCGCTGAAGCTGTATTGCGTCTTCGTTCGTTGCGTTCAAGCAAAGATTTTGACGACTATTGGCGCTTTCATCTTAATCAAGAATTTCAGCGCAATCACGCTAAACTTTATTTCAATGGGGCAGTTCAGTGATTTATACGAGTCGCTCTAAAAGAGCCACACCCAAATTATTTAGGCCCGCGTGTGCTTAATATACTTATAAAGCGTTGATTTTGAAACCTTGAGCATGGCGCAGATGTCAGCAATCTTTTGCGCCGGATCGGCCAGCAGCGCCCGCGCCATTGCAATCTTTCTAGCATCCATTGCCGGACGTCGCCCGCCCCGTTTGCCGCGCTCGCGCGCTGCGCGCAGCCCCGCGTTAGTGCGCTCGCGGATAATACCCCGCTCAAATTCTGCCAGCGCCCCGAAAACGTGAAAGATGAGCTTGCCGCCCGCCGTTGTCGTGTCGATATTCTCTTGAAGGCTACGAAACCCGATCCCTTGCTTTTCTAAGCCGGTTACAGTTTCTAGCAAGTGTTGAAGCGACCGGCCCAGCCGGTCAAGCTTCCAGACGATCAGGACATCACCGGCGCGGGCAAAGGCCAGCGCCTCATTTAATCCAGTTTGTTGCGACTTCGCCCCGCTGGCGACATCGTGATAGAGCTTTTCACATCCGACAGCTTTCAAGGCGTCCAGTTGTAAATCTAGTTTTTGCTCACCCGTTGAAATGCGCGCATAACCGATCAGCATTGCCACCCCCTGAGCATTGAGCTTGCCGGATTGTCCTAAAACTCAACTCTATAGTCAAGTTTTAGCACTTTGATTTATGGACGGGTTTATGGACGAGAGAGAAAAGGGAAACTACCTATTTTTGCCCCGGCCTGGTTGGAGTGCTAAAAACGTTCGTTTTACAAGCAGGGTAGCTACACCTAATATGTAAAAATGTATATTAGATCCGATTTTAGCAGCCCTTTATCAGTGTCCAGAACAATTCGTGCAGTAACGTTATTGGGCATATTATCAATATAATCAATTAATGCTAAGCTAAATCGATATGCCTGTTTAGGGGTAACACAAACAGGATCATCCAATTGTAACAATACAGATTGATTACGCATATTCACTTCAACATCTTCTTTACTAGGTGGATAACTGCGGCTAAGCGAAGGCCAAATAGATTTGAGTTCCGGCATTTCTAATTTGAATGCATCGTCACACGTAATACGAAAAGCACGAGCAGTAGGCCCGCCATAGAGGTATGTAACTTCTGCCGTTTCTTCAATGTGTAAACCCACTGATAAAATAAGTAAATTCTCGTCTTGTTTATTAGAAATGAGTACATCAAATAGAGGATCTTGCTGCTCTAAAGGAGATTTCAGATAAAAATATTTGCAGGATGGTGAATCAAATGGATAGAGACTCTTCATACCAGAGCGTTGTGAATCAGTATTGTCCCAGTAGGAAGAATCTATTCTTATGCGAACAAATAAAACTCCTTTAGGATCAGGCACGGGTTGGTTACTATTTATTGGAGTAATAGGCCCGTTCTTTTGAGACTGTAACTGAGCAGATGTGTCCTCGGTCTCTAGTTGGAAACTAGAGCTAGAACCGCTCCTGGTAGACCCAGAAATACTAAGATTAGGATCTCTATTAGCAGCCATTAAATCAGCTAGTTCGGATTTGCGATTAGCGATCAGATCTTTACGCTCCGTAATTTGACCTTCCAGTTTGGCTTTAACAATTATGTCAGTTTCAACACTATGGTTCTCCTCCAAGCGTTTGAGCAGCTCATAGTCCTTTGTAAGTAAATCTTCTAGGTCTCGTTTGCGCTGTTCCGTCATAACTTATATACCTTTCGTAGGAAATGTGCAAAAGCGTGAGTAAGGGAAGAGGGTCTGATAAGGAGAAAGGAAGAAGGAAAGGAAAAGGAAAGTTAATGATGGTGGTGAGAGGAGTGTTCAAATTGAGAAACAAAAGCAGAGAAGAG
>JBFLVQ010000917.1:0-3378 GCA_040758525.1 Acidobacteriota bacterium | reverse complement strand
ATGTTAGTATTGGGTAAATGTATTCTGCTACTGGATGGATTAGATGAGGTCTGTACAGAGAAAGAAGATAATGTTATTGCACAAGTGCGCAATTTTTCAGATAAGTACAATGAAAATAAGTTTATTATCGGTTGCCGTATCGCGGCTTATAAATACCATTTCGAGAAGTTCCGAGAGGTTCAATTAACAGATTTTGATGACGAGCAGATTAAGCATTTTATTAATAATTGGTTTGGCAGCAATAGCAAAAGAGCGGAACAGTGCTGGAGTACAATCGAGGCTGAGCCTACGATCAAAGAGCTTGCCTGCCTACCATTATCATTGGCATTGTTGTGCTTGAACTTTGATGAAGGCGTAAAACTTCTTACAAATAGAGTAGAGCTTTATGAAAAAGGTATCGATGCCTTATTGAGCAAATGGGATAATGCAAGAAATGTAGCGCGGCAAGAAGTATATAAAAATCTTTCCCTGAAACGTAAAGAAGCGATGTTGAGTCGGATTGCTGCAACTACCTTTGAATCTGAACAGTATGCTATTCCCCAAGTCACCCTGGAAGAGCATATTGCTGACTTCATACGTAACATACCAGGAACAAAAGAAGACGATATAGAGTTTGATAAGGAAGCGATCTTAAAGTCAATTGAAACCCAGCATAGTATCTTTGTTGAACGAACATCAAAAATATATGCATTTTCTCATTTAACATTTCAGGAGTACTTTACTACTAAATATATTGTCGATAATGTTGGTGAAGGAACATTAGAAAATCTTGTCGAAAACCATCTTACTGATGATAAATGGCGAGAGATTTTTCTTCTTACCACAGCAATGTTACCGAAAGCAGATAAGTTTCTCCTCCTGATCAAGAATAAGACCGACTCGTTGATAAATGAGAATGTTGCTAAGTTTCTTAGTCTAGTATTAAACCATACGGAATTGGAAAAGGTCGTAATAGAATTGATTGCTGAGGTTGCGCCAGTAAAAAAGGGTGTCGATGCTTGCATTCTACGTGCGCTTAAAACCTATTCTGCGCTCTGGCATATCTACTACTTTGATCGTGATCGCACACGTGCCTATGCAATCGCGCATGCGCTCGTGCACGCGTTAGATCGCACACGCGCCTATGCCCTCGATTGTACACTCGTGCTCGACCTTGCGCTTGCGCTTGCCCTCGCTCGTGACCTTGCCTGTGCCCTTGATCATGTCTACGATCATAACCATGCTCTTGACCATGCCCTTGCCCTGGATCTTGCGCTTGCCCGTCCACGTGCCCTGGAATCCTATCTAAAAGCCAATCTGCTACTTGTCCAATGCCTTAATAGTGATTGTTATCTATCTAAAGATACGAGAAAGAAGATTCTTAATGAGTTATTGACGGTGCCACAACTACGAATGAGCATAAGCCATTCCTGATAATTGTAGATCTTCTCTCTCGCACCCCCCGGTTATTATTTCAGTTTTGTGCAACAGTGCTTGACATACTTTCATATTTCCAATATTATAGAAATATGAAAACAGCGCCAACGGCAGAACAGATTGCTCGCTATGCGGATATGTTTTCTGCGATGGGCACAGAGGCTCGTCTACGGATTATGCAACTGCTCCTCTCGGCTCATCCAGAAGGCTTAGTAGTCAGTGATATCCAGGCGCAACTGGGTATTCCTAACTCTACGTTGTCACATCATCTAGATAAACTTAAAAATGAAGATCTAGTGAATGTGCGTCGTGAAGGCACATTTCTCTGGTATAGCGCTAATACCGTGGCATTACAAGAACTGCTCACCTTCCTTTATGCAGAATGCTGTACGCGTAATAAAGCTGTCCAGTTGAATAAGACAATCCTTAATCAGAAGTAGCAATAGAACTATTTAATGGAGGTAATAATGGTGATAGAGAATATCAAAAATATCGTTAAAGAGAAGTATGGTCAAGCTGCGCTACGCGTAGTGACAGGGAACAGTAGTTGTTGTGGAAGTTCGAACGCATTAGGCGCTTGTGATCCGATCACGACCAATCTATATGAAGAGTCTCAGACCAATGATCTTCCTCAAGAAGCCGTACTAGCATCACTAGGTTGTGGCAATCCCACCGCGCTGGCACAGCTAAACCCAGGAGAGACAGTACTAGATCTAGGCTCAGGAGGTGGAATCGATGTACTACTGTCTGCCAAACGTGTTGGGCGCACTGGCAAAGTATATGGTCTTGATATGACTGATGAGATGCTCGCGCTGGCTCGTGCCAATCAGCAGAAGGCGGGAGTTGAAAATGTTGAATTTCTCAAAGGAGAGATTGAAAGCATTCCGCTTCCAGATAACTCGGTTGATGTCATTATTTCAAATTGTGTGATTAACCTTTCTGCTGATAAGGATCGGGTGTTTTCAGAAGCCTTGCGTGTACTTAAACCAGGAGGACGCTTTGCCGTTTCAGATGTAGTGGTCAATGGTGAAGTTCCCTATGAGATTCGTCGTAGTATTGAGTTATGGGTTGGGTGTGTAGCTGGTGCACTCGCCGCCGATGATTATCGAAGTAAGCTTGCTCAGGCCGGTTTTACTAATATAGAGCTAGAGCCAACACGTATCTATTATGTCGAAGATGCCCGCGAGTTTCTTGTCTCACAAGGTATTGATATAGAGACGATCGCGCCATTGGTAGATGGAAAGTTTATCAGTGCTTTTGTGCGTGCTACTAAGCCGTTAATAAAATAGGCTACTAGCGGCCTAATTCCCAGACCATATGAGCAAGTTCTGGCAAGATCAATTTCTCCAGTGCCAATCTAGCTGCGGCAGGCGAGCCAGGGATAGAGATGATAACACGTCCCTGATAGCTACCTGCCGTGGCACGTGACATAATTGCAGCCGAGCCAATATCAAGATAGCTAAGATAACGAAAGATCTCACCAAAACCAACTAGCCGTTTTTCTAACAGACTATCTATAACATCAAAGGTGCGATCACGGCGGGAGATACCCGTGCCACCATTAAAGATCATTGCTTGACAATCGGGATGTTGAGCGAGATTCAGAATCAGGGCACGGATCTGATCGGGTTCATCTTTGATCACTTGATAATGCATTATTGTGTGGCCTTGAGCAGTCAATGCTTCTTTCATCAACTGGCCGGAAGCATCATTATCTGGTGTGCGAGAGTCGCTTACAGTGATGATGGCACAGGCTACGGTACGGCGTGCTTTCTCTTTGTGTTCAATATGACTCATAAACAGCTACATATATAAGGCAGTAAGGATAAGAATTTAATGATAACGGTTGCTAGAGTAACACGCGTTTCTTCTGGTTGCCAGCATTCGCTGCTACCCCTTGATGATAACAACAGTTTATGATTTATGATAAATTCCACAACATCTTCAATAATGATGGCCAGC
>JBFLVQ010000916.1:0-3381 GCA_040758525.1 Acidobacteriota bacterium | reverse complement strand
AATTCTCGTTAGGGGCAAATACTCAAATGGTGGATATTTTGCCTGCAAACAAGAAAAACTCGATTTTAACGCCAGGGTCTTTTGATAGATTGCTTGCCTGGCTTGATCCAGATCGCGAACGTGCTGGTAAGCGCTACGAAGAGATACGCACCAAGCTGATCAAGATCTTTGTTTGTCGTGGTTGTGCCTATCCAGAGGAGTTAGCTGACGAGACGATCGATCGCGTTATTCGCAAAATCCCTGAAGTCGCCGATAGTTATATAGGTGATCCAGCTCTCTATTTCTATAATGTAGCACGTCTGGTGCATCTAGAATCTTTAAGAAAAAAGACCATTGTGCCGCCACCCACAGTAGTGAATGAAGACATAGAGCTTGAATATCAATGTCTGCAAAATTGTATTGAGCATCTTAGTTCGGAAAACCGTGAACTGATCATTCAGTATTATCAAGAAGAGAAGCAAGCCAAGATCGACAATCGTAAAAAGCTCGCAGAAAAGCTAGGAATTGCCCTTAATGCGTTGAGGATACGAGCCACTCGTATCAGGACAAGCCTAGAACAGTGTATTACTGATTGCTTGCGCGAAAAAGGCTTGAAGTGAAATGTTTTGATAAGTTTTGCCATAAAGATTGAGAAAGTCCAGAAAGAAAATCAAAAATGGAAAATAGAGAAGATGAAAAGATGCTCAGGCTATACCTGTTGGGCGAACTAGCCGAGCCAGATATGACTAAACTAGAGGAGCGGCTCTTTAGTGACGATGAACTTAACGAGTACTTATCATTAATTGAAAATGAATTGACTGATGAATATCTGCAAGGGTTACTCTCTCAACAGCAGCGTGATAAGTTTGAAAGCCACTTTCTTGCTGCCCCTGAGCGACAACAGAAACTTAAAATTGCTAAAGCATTACAGCGATATATCACTACCCCAGCAGTGGCAGTATCACAACCTGCATTGACTGAGACAGTGGTTAAACCTAATGCTTGGTGGCAATCTCTGATCGCTTTTTTTCACAGACCTTTGCCAGCGCTTACTACGGTTGGTATATCACTGGTGCTGGCAATTGTCGCGATCTGGCTATTTACCGAGACAAACCGTTTGAAGCAAGAGCTTGAGCAGGTTCGATTAGCTCAGCGAGCAGAACCGCAAGAGGAGTTACGACGTCAACTGGCTGAACAACGTGCTCGTACAGAAGAGCTGACTCGTCAGTTAGAACAAGAGCAAGAACGACGTGTTCAATTAGAAGAAGAGATCGCTAACTTAAAAAGACCTGCACCAATCAATAATGAGAATGAACGATCTGCTCTGCTCTCCTTCCTCTTAATGCCAGGATTGATGCGTGGTGTAGATCCGCCTATCAGTGTCAAGATACCTGTTAATGTTCAGCAAGTTGGTTTCGAATTGGATCTAGAACAGAGCGGGTATAGCAATTATCGCGCTCAGTTATTGAGAGAGGATGGCACACAGATATGGCAGCAAGTTAACTTGAAAGAGCATAAAAAAGGTCAGGGCAAAATAGTATTGTTGCCGTTGTCCGCAAAACTGCTAGTAAATGGCAGCTACCGGATTGGTTTAAGTGCTGCTATGGCAGGTGGGGAGTATGAAAAGATTGGCACATACTATTTTCAGGTTATTAAAGAATAGATCTAACTATTTTCCAGTGCATTCTCAATAATCTGTTGTTGTTCCATTTGATGTATGGTGGCAGAGCCAGTAGCGGGACTGGTTGCTGGTTTACGACCAATAAAACGTAACCTCTTATTGGTTGGTAAGAGTTGTGAGAGACGTGGTTCAATGAATGTCCAAGCTCCCATATTTTGAGGCTCTTCTTGTGCCCAAATCCACTCTTGAGTCGCAGGCGTCTTATTAATAGACTCTCTTAACTCTTGATAAGGAAATGGGTAGAACTGCTCTAATCGTACAATTCTTACTCTTTGAGATGACCGTGCCCGTAATAATTCATAGTAGAGTTTTCCGCTGCAAAAGATTGTTCGGTAAACAGTATCACCCTGATATGAGTTAGCATCCTCTATCACAGGTTGGAAGTTAGCGCTACTAAGCTCGTTAAAAGATGAGGTTGCGGCAGGCAAGCGCAGCAGGCTCTTAGGTGTAAGAATGATGAGCGGTTTACTTGCCTGTTGATGTATCTGTCGGCGTAACAGATGAAAATACTGAGACGGGGTACTACACTGGCAAACTTGCAAATTGTAATTGGCGCACAGTTGTAGGAAGCGTTCTAGGCGAGCGCTGGAATGTTCTGGGCCCTGTCCTTCATAGCCATGTGGCAGTAACAATACCAATCGACTAGCCTGATCCCATTTCTCCTCACCGGCACTAATGAATTGATCAACGATCACCTGAGCAGCGTTAATGAAATCTCCAAACTGGGCTTCCCAAATTACTAAAGTCTGTGGGGTAGTGATACTATAACCATACTCAAAGCCTAACACACCAGCCTCAGATAGCAGGCTATCATAGATCTCATATCGTGGTTGATTTGGTATTAAATGTGTAAGCGGTATCCAAGGCTGTCCAGTTTCACTATCGTAGAAAATAGCATGGCGTTGACTGAATGTGCCTCTACTACTATCTTGTCCACTTATTCGTATTGCTGTGCCTTCCAAGATCAACGAGCCGAAGGCAAGCGCTTCGGCAAAGCCCCAATCGACTGGTTGTTTACCAGTCGCCATCTCTGCTCGTCTTTTCAGCAAAGGTAAAAGTTTAGGATTTAAGTTGAAGCCTTCTGGTACTACTGTTAATACTTGGCTGATGCGTGTCAAAGTAGCAGAATCCACTCCGGTAGCTATTCTTTCAAAATTAATCTCTTCATTGATCGCATCAGTTGGTTGTTCTTCCACAAAACTGGGAATATTTTGGCGTGCAACGATCTCTTTAGCACCTAACAATGCTGCTTCATAACGTTCTATACGTAGCTTGAGAAGATTTTGGAAAGTCGCATCATCAATAACACCCTCATTGATTAACTTGCGCGCATATAGTGTCATCACCCCAAGATGCTCTCTGATACGCTGATAGAGCAATGGATGCGTGTAAGTAGGCTCATCCGCTTCATTATGACCGTGGCGGCGAAAACAGATCAGATCAATTACTACATCCTTATGAAATGTCTGTCGATAATCTAGCGCAAGCATTAGAATCGCATAAACAGTGTCAGGATCATCACCATTCACATGAAAAACCGGTGACTGAGTAATCTTTGCCACATCTGTACTATAGATAGAAGAGCGACTCTGCTCAGGGGAAGTGGTAAAACCTATCTGATTGTTAATTACAATATGAATTGTTCCACCGGTATAAAATCCTTCCAGTTGCGAGAGGTTGAAAGTCTCAGCAACAATACCTTCACCAGCAAAAGCAGCATC
>JBFLVQ010000915.1:0-3386 GCA_040758525.1 Acidobacteriota bacterium | reverse complement strand
CAACGTACTCCTGCAATGGCAGCGGGTCTGACAGATCATATTTGGTCTTTGGAAGAACTTCTCTCATTCCGTGTTCCGCCATCTACAGGTTAAATATATGTTTCCCGGCTTAGCTATACAGCACCAATTTGATGACCTGGAAAGAATCTCAAGCTATTTCCTAGCATACCTTTGTAGTTTAGATAACTAAGTTTTCGCCCCGAAACGAACCAACCTATAAGGAGGAATATGAAAGAAGAGAAACTTACAACTGACAGCCAAGTAGACATAGATTTTGATATTCAAGAGATAGAACAAGTTGTTGCACCTGCAATATCATTAGGTTCAGCTGGATCATTAGCCGGTAGCACTAGTATTAGACGTGTTTGTCGATGTGGACCAGGTCGTGATGATGAACAACTTGATCGACCAGAAGAGTAATTGTTTGAAAACAGGTCGCAGAATATTCTGTACAGGTAGCTTAGGCTATCTGTACTAACTCTTATGATTTACCTTGTCATAAAGATTAAGTAAAGTTAGTCAGGATGATTTTACTAAGGAGGATAAAATGTTTTCTAAAAAATATTTAGTGTCTATTTTTCTGTTGCTAGTTTTAATATTTACTGAAAATACTTTTGCACAATTAGGTACGGGAAGTGTCAGAGGAACAATTACTGATATCACAAATGCAGTTATTGGTGGCGCAATGGTCTCGATAAGAAATACAGCTACTGATCAAGTACGTGAGACGGTAACACGTGAAAATGGATTCTGCGCTTTTGAAAACCTACTACCAGGTGTCTACGAGGTAAAAGTACAAGCCCCTGGGTTTGCTACTGAATTGATTAGCAATATAACAGTGCGAGTAGGAGAAGTAGTAACGATTGCAGGTCGATTGCGACCAGCAAGTACAGATATTACTGTAGAAGTTTCTGCTAGTCAGACATACTTGGTTAATACTACCAGCTCAGAAGTGGCAGGAGTTGTTTCCGAACAAGCTGTTGCCATGCTGCCCCTTAATGGACGCAATTTTCTTGATCTTGGGCTGTTATTACCCGGCAATTTTCCTACTCCTGTCTTTGATCAATTAAAATCAAATATCTCTTTAATTTCTTCTAGTGGCCAATCCGCGCGCATTGGCAATATTGCTATTGACGGCGCAGATAATAACGACGATTTCTCTGGCGGTACTCTTCAGAACTTTCCTATTGACAGCATACGTGAATTTCAGATTGTTAACAGTATTTATGGAGCAGATAAAGGGCGTTCGTCATCATCTGTAGTAAATGTAGTAACTAAGAGCGGTACTAATGAATTCCATGGCTCTAGCATTTTCTTCTTCCGTAATGATAATCTTTCAGCAATACCAACAACAATCGATCGACAAACTATCAATCAGCTTGGACGGCCACCGTTTGATCGTGAACAATATGCTGGTGCACTAGGTGGCAGGTTGAAGCGCGATCGTGCTTGGTTCTTCACAGCATTTGAATTTCGTGATCAGGATGGTATTGTGTTTGCCGGTCAGCGTGATTTCAATCAACGTCGTGTAATTGTAACTTATGCACCTACAGAGTTGCGTGATCCACTATTACTGTCTCGCATTGATTGGCAACTAGGCAATTCAGATAGTATGTTCTTTCGTTATGGATTACAACGTCAACGATTTTTTGATACGGCTTTTTTACTACGACCATCTACCTCGGTAGATTCGCTAGTTAAGTTAAAGAATAACAGTCAGTCATTTATCTATCATTGGGTACATACTTTCTCTCCACAGTTGCTTAATGATTTCACAATTAATATCACTGACGCTGAGAATAAAGTGTTGAACTCTTCTACTCAACTGGAAGCACTCTTTCCTACTATTAGTGAAGGGCCACCTAACCATGAATCTCCACAACGTACAGATCAGAATCGAGTACAATTACGTAATAATATCAGCTTGCTGGTTGGTAATAATGCTGTGAAATTTGGAGGAGAGTTCCATTTTATTAGTAACTCATTTGAAGATCGTAGTTTTAATAATGGAGTTTTTGCGCTTGATGAGGATTTTCCTTCGTTAGATCGAAATCAAGATGGTAAGCTAGATGATCTAGATATTCCTGTTTTTCTTGCACTGAGTAGCAAATCAGCAAACGGTGGACGGATTCCTGATGTAGATAATAAGTACCTGGCTCTATACATTCAGAATGATTGGCGACTAAAACCCAACTTTACAATCAATTTAGGATTACGTTATGAAGTTGAGACTAATGTTACTAACCGTAGTAATGCCAGTCAGACCAGCCCCATCGCGCGGGCGCTGTTGCCAGGTCAACCCCAGATCGACAAGAATAACTTTGCTCCCAGAATAGGTTTTAATTGGGACCCATTTGGGAATGGGCGTACATCTATTCATGGTGGCTATGGTATTTCTTATAGCCGAATTTTGTTACTAATTGCAGCAGATGAACGGTTCCTCAGTAATGGAAATATTTTTGAGTTAAGGTTGGGTTCAGAACTTGATGATGACGGCAACTTCTTACCTGATACAGTAACTATTGCTAATCCTTTTGATGGTCCAATAATCTCGCAAGCATTTAATTTTTCGCTTGCCGATCCTAATCTTGCAACACCATATGTTCAACAATTCAACTTTGGCATTCAGCGTGAAATAATCCCTAATTTACTCATTTCTGTTGATGGTGTTCATACATTTGGGACAAAATTTATTGCCCGCCGTCAATTGAATCCCGATCCTTTAGTTTTTGCAGCAGTATCTTCATTAAAAAATTGGTTTGATGGGTTACTAGTTAAGGTAGAAAAACGTCCTTCCCAACGCTTTAGTCTACTAGCTTCTTACACACTCTCAAAGGCCTTAGTAATGACACAGGATGATCAGTTTGCTTTATCTGCTGATATGACTCCAGATCGATTGCTTAAAGGACCTGCGGCAAATGATATACAACATCGATTTTCATTGGCAGGAGTGCTTGATTTGCCATATGGTATACAAATCGCGCCAATCTATACTTTAGAATCCGATGTAGCTTTCGATGTTCTTGATTCTACTGGCACTCGTCTGCCATTCATACAAGTTAATGCTGCAGGACGCCAATTCCACACAGGTGCACAATTGAATGACTTCATTCGTCAGATTAATATGGGCGGCGGTGTCAATGGCATGCCATTACCATTTGTACAGAACGATTTGAAGTTTGGTGATAGTTTTTCCTCTCTAGATATGAGAATTACTAAGAGTTTCAAAGTTACTGAAAACGTAAACCTTCAAATAATAGGAGAAGTGTTTAATCTATTTAATATTACTAATCTGATTACCTTACAGAACTTTGAAAGATAAATGAAAGCTGCCCTAAAATAGTGCAAAACCAAAATAAGCAATATTTTAGGAAGGAGCACTAAAA
>JBFLVQ010000914.1:0-3386 GCA_040758525.1 Acidobacteriota bacterium | reverse complement strand
TACTATCGCTAACAGCTACACCTGAATGCTCTTTCTGTTCATATTCATATAACCTAAGCCAGATCTTATCGCCGGCACGATTCGGCAAAAAACCAGTAGGGGGCATGTGGACAATCTCTCCATTAACAAGTTCAGCTTTACCTTCCACGTGGTACAGGTCCTCAATAGTTGCTCTCTGTTTGGTAGTCATAAATATACCCTCACAAAAATATTGTAGCACATGTGGCCATTAGAGGGGCAGGGAAGAGAAGTGTATATAGAAAGCGCAATGACCTGTTAGGCGTGGTGAGTCAGACAGAACAAATTGAACATTGTTGGGAAATATTATAAGGAGATTGTGAGCACTCGCCGGTGTTATTATACGCCATCTAGGATTGCTGCACGGACGAGCGCTTTGACTATAGGATTATCGATATAAACAAATGATCGGTTGTCAGAAACAGTGCCTCTAGTCAGGATAGTTTGTGTAGCACAGAATCAATTCTCATCTTCAAATAAATTTAATTGTTCAGAGGCTTCCCTAGGGCTAACTGCTTTTTTGTAAGCTCTGTTCATTAGGCTGGGAGCTTCAGGATGGTCTGTTGCATGAAGCATGAAATATTGTATTCTACCCCCAGTTTTTTTTGCATATATAGGCCAAGGGACAACAGATTTATAACCTAATTCTGATTTCATACGATCGCACACAATTCTTGCCCTATCATATGATTTAACCGTACTTAATATCTGCCAGTCTGTTCGTCCCCACCATTTTTCAATAATATCAAAATTTCTAATGGCCTTAATGGCCCTATTTAGCCAAGCCTCTGCCAGAAAATAAAAAAGTTCTATTTTGAACTGAGATTTTTCATAATTTGCTAAAGCCTTAACAGTAGACCAATGGCATTCGAATGTTCTTTGGTCAAGCAAACAAAAAGTGGCTTCTTTTTTACTTATCAATCTCTGGCTCAAGAATTCAGGAATTAAAGTATTACAATCACCGCTAAATATCTCTATTCTTCTTTTGAGTTTTTGTTTTAGATCTTTTTCTAAGCAAGTCTTTTTTAATTGCTCAAGAAGATCTACTTTCTTACTATCTATCTCAAAAAGAAAAAAGTTTTTCAGTCTTTTGGGTTCATACTCAAGAACAAGTTTAGCCGACCACATTTCGGGGTTTTTTATTCTTTGAGGGCCAGCAAATCCATCAATATAGGTTCCGTGATGGGTCACATAGCAAAAGTACTCTAAATATCGTGCAATTAGGAGAGCTTTATTTTGTGTCCAGATAGGATGTTCTATCTGGAAAGTATGGTTATCAAATGTATCTATTTTCTCAGGTAGGGGCATCGGTAATACTAACTGCTGTTCGAGAGCTTCCCGGGTTATCTTTTTTTTTCGCATGGATTTGTGCTACTTGCTCCTCTGATAATACTAATCGAGCAATTTCTAACCGTTTTTTCTTATCGGGAATTGGAATCATAGCTCGGTTTGGTATCTGGTCAAAAGTTTTGCCATTCAATTCTCTTCCAGTTTTACTTTTATGTCTACCTCCCCATTGTTTAAAAAAGAAAGGAATCCTAGCTTTCCGGCACTGTTCTAAAATAGAAGTAACCCAATCTTCTTTTATTGGCCTTGCTCCTAAACCACTTTCACCACCTACAATGACCCAATGAATACCGGTCAGATCGATTTTTCCTAGGTCCTCAAGCAAGGGCTCTATAGAAAGGAATCGAACCTTAGCAACCGAATTCCTTAAATGTTCAATTCTAGGAACTCCGTATTTTTTATCCTCAACGCTGACTCCCCACCATAGGTGAGAGAGTTGAGCCACAGATCTAAGTTCGTTATTAAGTAAATCTCTCATTCGCTCACTTCTTTTCGTAAGCACTTGATAAGTATGCCAGTTTGCAAAAGTCATTACATCGACCACTTTACGGATAAAATCAGTTTCTATACCGTCTTGAAATAAATCGCTCATAGAGTTCACAAAAACAGTTTTCGGTGAATTCCACAAGAATGGGTCGATTAGTTTTTCCGGGACAAGTTTAAGATCAAACCCTTGTTCGTAAGGGTGTCCTTTAACACCTCTAAAACGCTCAGAAAATGTCTCTGCGTAACAATGAGCACATCCAGGACTTATTTTCTTGCAGCCTCTTACTGGATTCCAAGTAGCATCTGTCCACTCTATCTTTGAACTCTCACTCATAATAACCTTCCAAATATATTTCGCCTATATTTTACTTTAGTGTACCACATTTCTATTAGAATCGCGCCGTCATCCACTTATCATGCTGTTAGTTATACTATTGTTAGACCTACAGTTTATTAGCTCATAAAACGTAATGATGAACCAGCCGATTACAAGGTAAAAGAATATATCCAGAAAGACCATCATAATTTCCTTTCTTTCGTCTCAGTAATATGATTTTCCATTGCCCACTTTACCAACCCCACCACCCCATGCACCCCCAACTTCCGATACACATTCTTCCTATGCACCCACACGGTTTTCTTACTAATCTTCAATATTTGAGCAATTTGTGTGCTGGTATGGCCGGTGCAGATGAGGTGAACGATTTGTAGTTCACGTGGGGATAGGGAAGCGAGGGGTGAAGCCGATGCATCCGCAGCCATAGGGATAGCTATCGACGACTGTGCTGTTGGTCGTGTTGATTGTCCTCGCTTCCTTAATTGTTTGACCATACTGTTATTGCTAATTAGTGCTGACTACTACCCATTACTACTCATCACTACTATCTACTATTGAACAAAATAGAGCGCTTCTTTAGCGCGAGTCAGCGCTACATATTTAAGGTTTAATTCCTGCTTAGCTTCCCAGTCTTGTTGCTTAGGCCAGCACAACGGCATCTTTTCTGGGTTAAGAATAAACACACGATCCTCTTCCAACCCCTTAGCACGATGTACAGTGCTTAATACTGGTCCGGCTTTCTCATCTGAGAAGAGCGCTTCTATCTCACTACTGAACTGTTCAACACTATTGACACGAAAAGATTGGTAGCAGACCTTAATCCCACCAATACGATCATTAAAGCTCTCAATCTGACTCTCGCCACCTTCACCCTGTCTTAACCTCTTAAGACGGAACAGACGATAGTCTTCGAGAAACTCACCAAACTTTTCCCACTCAAAGCCATCAGCGCTGGCAATATCACGAATGATAGAAGTGAGTTGTTTACCAATATCACGGCCACGCACACGCGCTGGTATACGGTGTGCAATCAGACGAATACACAGGTTGATTAGAGGAGCAGTCAGTCTACATACAACTAGATCGCCATTAGAAATCTGCTCTATCAATTTTCCCGCTTTAATATCATCCAACACTCCTTCAGGTGCCCCTGGCCTGGGTTCAATCTCTGGCACGATCTCTCTAGCAAGATTAAGGT
>JBFLVQ010000913.1:0-3389 GCA_040758525.1 Acidobacteriota bacterium | reverse complement strand
CTAATTATTTCTGCTTCAACATCAATATCGCTACTTGTAACAGTTGCTCTGTCTCTTTGCTGATTTTGATGATTTGAACCATTCTCCTGATCTGGCTGATCTGTCCGATCTCCTTGATCTCCCTGATCTGAAGAATTAGAAGAATTTGGTGATTGGTTGCCGCCAGCATGCTCTTCCTCTTTAAAACTCTCTCTTAGATCATGATCATCAGAATGATCATGAGTGCTAGGCAACCCATTGCCTTTCTGATGGGCAGAAGCTTGCCTATTGACACTTTGCGGCAACTTGATCTCCCGCTTATGTGCCTGATCTAGATCGATCTCCATCGCCGGATGATAGAGTAGAGCATAGCGATTGCCCCGGCCTGTTCGATCAATCTGCATTAATCCATTCTTTCGCATGAATCTATTGTAGCTATCAATAGTTCTCACTGAGCTTACCTTCAGGCGATTGCATAGCTCCTCTCGCTTTATTTCACCATAGCCAGTCTTTGTTAGTGAAACCTTCTTCTGTACCTCTGCATAGAACTTCCGCAGTTCCATTGTCATGCCCGCTATCTTATCCAAAAAGTCTGGCACAATCGTAAAGCGCTTGAAAAACTTATAGGTATTTATTGGAAAACAAGCTACTTCGCTCTTATTGCCAGATCCATTGTCTGAAGAACAGACCTCTCCTGTTGACCGCATACAACTTTCCTTTCACCTTCTAATAATGAGAATCGTCGCGATTCGTGATTAATGGTTATGTTTGGTTTTCTCGAAGCTGCCCCTTACGACAGCAAATCGATCAATGCTTGTCGATCTGTTCCCTGGCACGATGGTGTGTGAGTATGCTGTTAAATGGAATACTTTGATAGTTGGGGTTGATCCGTTTGATCTGGCTGATCTTTTTGATCTCATCGATCTCATCGATCTGTTTTGAGATCAATTCCTTTTGGTGAGATAATGAAATATGGTTATTGCTGGTATTTAATAAGAAGTCTGGTGATAAATGACAGATGAACTCTTCAGAAGTAAAAACCTTCTCTCCTATAACCCCATTAAATATAATTGAATAAACATACCGGCAAAAAAAGTTACGAAAAGACATACCTTTCCTATTGCGCCAAGCAAACAGGTCTGGTACATTTCAATCGGATTTTTTGGTTTATACCTCGCCTGTATGGGCGCTTTTTAGGCAACCGAGTAATTTGGTTGCCTATTAATTTTTGGCTAAACGTTAATAATTCTTTAGATTCTTTCCTGGTCTAAAACGAACTCCTCTTTTACTGCCAATGGTTATTTTCTTGCTATTGTTTGAATGGCATACTGAATTGCGTTCAATTCTCCTAGCAAGAAAGGATCCAAATCCGTTGATCTTTACTTTCTCGCCTTCCACTATCGCTTTACTGATTGCCTCTAACAATGTGTCCACATAAACTTCTGCCAAGAACGGCAGGCAACCTAACTTCGTTGCAACAGTGTTTATCAGATAGTCTTTGGTCAATTTCATCTCACACCTGGCTAAGCACGCTCTGGTATTGTCGAATTAATCAGTTCGTCATAAAGCTGCTTATCTAATTGATCAAAACACTTTCTCAGCTCACGACTTTTAATCTTTCTTTTAACCTTCTCAAACTCTCGAATATATTTATTTGCCTGACTCGGATAACCCATCCTTACTTTTTCAATGGCAAAGCTAAAAAGTTGTATACTTTCCCCAACTAGATCTGCCAGTCCCCTCGCAATTACTAAGGCTCGATTGTAATAAGCTAATGCTGTGTATGGGTCCATCTTTGAATAACACTTGCCGATGTACCCAAGGCAACGGCCTTCGTCACAAATACCCCCACTAAATGTGTGTACCTCTCCACGAAAAATGGCGAGTGCTCTGATTAAATGTTCTTTGGCTTTCTGGTAATCTTCCAGTGCTAGATAATTAATTCCTAATCCCATTAGGCAGATTGCTTGATCCTTCAGCCGGTGTAATCTCTCTGCAGCTTTGAGCGTAGTTTCTATCCAGGTGATTCGTTCTTGTACATTTAAGTAGGGTGTATCAAGAAAAAGGCGTGCTAATGGATAGTCATTGTATAAATGCGCTATAACGCTGCTGTTGTTTGGCGAGAATGCCGCCCAGATTATTGCTGTTTCGATATGGATGCTCTTTTTGTTCCAATAATCCCTTGCTCCTCCAAATATTGTATTTGCACAATTTGTATTTAAGCCTTTTGCCAGATATTCAAAAAACCATTGCTTTACACTTATGCGCTCAGATTCACTCATTAGCGAAAACACAAACGAGCGATTGACTTCATTCATTTGATATTGCCTGCTGGATACATCAACTGAAATAAGCTGGTGAAAGGTAAGGGTTGCCAACAATTTTCTAACAACTGGCGCAGGCTCTTTTGTTATGCTGGCTACATCTGCCTCATCAAAAGCAGCCGGAAATATGGCTAGCAGCTTGAGCGCTTGCCGTTCCTCATAACTAAGTTGCTGGTAGATTATTCTCAGAGACTCCAAGCCATTTCCAGGTTCTTGTGAAATTTCTATGCTTGATGCTTTCTTGGCACTCATAACCACTAATCCTCACTAACATCAATTACATTTAGGAGCTTCTCGATCTTGCATAACGCTGTCCAAAATGGCTCACTATTCTCCAGCTCACCCATATAAGTAGTAGTTTCTTCCAACAGCTCTTTAGCAGCTTTGATTAACTCCTTTAGCTCGTCGGTAACAACATCGCCCTTAACGATAGCTTTCTTGAGAAGATTTACTTCCTGTCGCAGCTCTTCAACCTCTTGTAGAACTCTGCTGCCTGGTTTATTGGGATTGTCATGCGGGTTAAAATTCCTATCTCTATGTCCATTGAAACTATCTGGCTGCCGTACACACTCCTGGTGGTCAATCCTATTAGAGTATGGCTTTGGCGCATAACCATTGCGATTTGTTATCAATGGTCGATTATTTGCTGGTTTTAGTACTACTTCTGGTGTTCCCATAGCTATTCCCTTTCAACTGAATCGTGCTAAATCAATCGCGTTATTAGTTTTTTAAGCAAAGAGACTTTGCTTCTTCTAGGCTTGCCCTTTATTTCGCTCTCTTCTATAGGTTGCTTTTTCGCTATCGCCACCTCTGCTCTTATTGGCACTGGCGGCGGATCTTTACTGACAATGTGCGTTGTCTTCGGATTAACGGGCCAATCAAACTTCATGCTCTTCTCCTATGCTTGATGTATACCTGCTCATTATTTCTTCTCTTTTTTATACAGGCTGCACACCGGTCTGCGCTGTTTCGATAGGTCTTGAATTGCTTCCCACAACTCTCACACACATTCAAAACACCTTGATCAGCTCGTATTGGTCTAGTTTGTGCGCGACCATTGTTGATGCAATCACCGCACCATAGAAA
>JBFLVQ010000912.1:0-3391 GCA_040758525.1 Acidobacteriota bacterium | reverse complement strand
AGCAGTTGACGAAATTGAGCAAGAGATTTTGTTGGATCGAGAATGAAGCGATCAATAAATTCTATGGCCAAAGCAGCGTTGGTCCTAAACAATCCTTTATCTGAAAACAGGTTCGCTGAAAAACCTCGAGAGAACTAAAAAACATGAAAATAACCATTCACCGCAAGTCAATAAATGGGCCGTTGTCGGCTGACACCTATAATCTTGTGCAGGGAGAGTTCGCGCGCTTCTCTGAAGAGTTCTCAAAATATTTAAGAGAGGGCACTCCGCGACGAGGCCATTACAGTTATTTAACCGAAGAAAAGAGAGATGGTATTATGCAAAGAAAAGACTTGATATTACTCTTCGAAGAGATTTCAGTGATCGAATAAGATTGAAGTGGAGACAAAATGTTTGAACCAATCACCAACTTATTAGATCACTTCGATAAAGGGATAATCGAGTCGGCAATCGGGTTAGCGGTGGAAATTGCTCGTGACGGACGCGAGGGACGGCGTATCGGCACTATCTTCATCATCGGTGACGAGCAGAGAGTGCTTGAGCATTCGCGGCCACTAATTCTTGATCCGCTGGCCGGCCATCCCGATGAAGTAAAGCATATCAATGACGCAAACTTGCGCGGCACCATCAAAGAGTTAGCGCAACTCGATGGCGCGTTTGTTTTTTCTGCCGGCGGCATAGCATTGTCAGCCTGCCGTTATATCGATACTGATATCTCCAGGATTGAATTGCCGCTTGGATTGGGCAGCCGCCATCTTGCCGCAGCTTCCATTACCAACGTCACGCGTGCGCTTGGCATTGTTGTTTCTGAAAGCGCAATGGTGAGAGTTTTTTTCAATGGCGGGATGGTGGCAGAGATCATTCCTGAGTTATGGATGATCAGCCGGCGCTGTGTGCATCTGACTGGACACTATATCGAGCACGACATAAAAGACCTGGCAATCTTTACCTACCCTCAAAGCCTGAAAACAAAGCAATAGTTATATAATCAACCAGCAAACTTTGGTCGTTTGATCTAAATTTCATCAATGGTGGAGAAATTTGATGAGAGTATGGTTGTATACCATTACCAGCGTCATGATCGTGAGCTTGATATCATTGATTGGTGTTTTTACACTCAGTTTCAACAAGAGTAGACTGGAAAAGATTACCCAGTCGCTCGTGAGCTTTGCAGTCGGCGGCTTGTTCGGCGACGCGATCATCCATCTATTGCCTGAATCTTTTGAAAGGATGGGGATAAATCTTAATACTTCGATCTACGTTCTTGTAGGCATTCTGATCTTCTTTGTGCTGGAGAAGATCATTCGCTGGCAGCATTGCCACATTCCCACTTCAGAGGATCATCTACATCCGGTTGGGGCAATGAATTTGATGGGCGATGTTATCCACAACCTATTTGATGGGCTGGTGATTGGAGTCAGCTATTTGTCCGGCACGTCGATCGGTATAGCTACCACGATAGCAGTAATATTGCATGAAATTCCTCAAGAGATTGGCGATTTTGGTGTGCTTGTGCATAGCGGACTCTCAGTAGGCCGAGCGTTGTTCTTTAACTTCTTGTCCGCGCTTGTAGCTGTCCTTGGCGCGGTGATTTCACTTTTGGTGGGCCCATATATAGCTAACTATGCGGTAATACTATTGCCGCTAACTGCTGGCGGTTTTCTTTATATCGCCGGCTCAGACCTGATTCCAGAGTTGCAACATGATATAAAGCTATCCAGATCGATATCGCAGCTATTGTTCATTGTATTTGGCATCGGCATTATGGTTCTGCTAGCCGTGTTGGAATAAAACACCTGATTTGTGAAGGCGACCATTCCCAATCTTGTGTACTGCGAGTTAAAGCTGTAAATGTGCGGGGAAGCGCACTACCTTATCCGATTCATCAATACAATCAAAACACTCAATAACCCAGATCTGGCAATCAAAGCAGAAGTCTATATGAGCTATGATCGCATCTCGCTTATCAGGTGGCAATCTGTTATGAACTAGCCGCAGCACATCCAGACGACTAGAACATTGAGAACCTATGCGAATGTCTATTTTTTGGCACCAATATTTTCCTTGTTCAATTCTCTTTTATCCAGTGCCTTATGGTACATTAGCACCTCCCCTGTTATGCCATTTTATTCAAATGGTATGCAGCTAATTCATTTCATCAAAAAGTATTCGCGACAAAAATTCTTTTGGTTTATTAGAAAAGACCTTTTTCCCTATCTTGAAGGATATGCCTTTTTTAGTTTCTCTTTTCGAACATTTAAAACTTCTGTGACAGGATCAACTATCTCATTCCCGCCGAAAATCTCAGGATTAGCATTTAGTCTATCAACCAGCATTACATAATCATGATAGCTGCCGAGTTTTTGGCCGAGTTGCCTTAACCTCTTTATTATTTTATCTATTCCATTCGATCTTATCTGCTCAATAAATTGCAATTGATACCAGAGATATTTTGATACTCTACGCCAATTATGAAGATATTTATCATCGCGGTTCTTAATAGCTCGCTTCATATCCTTGCGAGCTTTTCCATAAGTCTCTTTTAATCCTGGTGCTAATATGCCCCATCCTTCATTCTGTAATTTGAGCTTCGTGAAATTGTTCCGCGTCTCTTTTAAAATATCCTTTGCTTTAGCCGGTTCTTCATTCTTGTCAGAAGATGGTTGCAGGCTCTCTTGCCAGGCTAATTCTTTGAGAATAACTTCAAACCGGGCCTGAGCTTTAATAGATGAAGTCTCTTTTAGCAATTATTCAATAAAACTACGGGCAACAGCGATGTCCCTTGTTGCTGAGAGTCTTCGTCCTGCATCACGCAGGGCAATATTATTTCGGTTATAGATCTCTTCAGAGATTACGGGCTGAATCAGTCGCCATAAAGCTCTGAATTGTTTAATGGCTGTTCGGACGTTATGTATTAGTTCTTCTTTGTCCAGGTTAAAGTTCGACTCAATATTGGCGATCCGTTCATCAGCAACTCTCTTGAGGCCGGCAATAATAACTTCAGAAATAGACAATGGATGATGAAGAATGGCCTGCATAGACGTATCTCTTTTTATTCTCCTACACTGTAATGAGGGAACAGAAAGCTTGGCGGCAGTATGGACAGACATCTGTTATCAGTCCTTTCTGAAACGTTTTCAGGAGATTCGATCAATTAATGCAAATTACGAACCTCCCGATTTTATTGCTGCTTCAGAAAAATCTTGCCCATAAAAGTGCGTAAAATTTCTCACATTGTGAGAAAAATCCTCATTTTTGACACTAAACTTCAATATTTCATAAAGGAACAAGACTTGCGTTAAATTCTCTACCGAGGTGTTTATGATTATAAAAAGTGCGCAAAAACAAGAGCATCCGCAGTGTATTGTTGTAAACCCTAAAGAGTTAGGAC
>JBFLVQ010000911.1:0-3394 GCA_040758525.1 Acidobacteriota bacterium | reverse complement strand
AATTAATATTTCTATTTGATTGCACATTTCAGATTGAATTACTGGCAACTTTGAATCAAGGATTATGGCTGGCTGGCTCGGTATTTATCATAATAGCTGCAATAAAGATTATATGGTTGGCTTGGGCATTTAAACTAAAACTTGCTACAGAGTTCTACAGTATTCCTATTTTAGGTTTAATCGGAATAGTAGGTACATCAATACTACTTTCAACGGGAGAATTTGATAGAGGAGTTATTCATTTACTGGCAACTTGGTATCTTGCTACATTAATAGCTATTGTCCTTTGGAAACGTCCCAAAGCTTCATGCAGTATCCCTTTAGATCACTGGGGAACAGTAGTCTTTTCTCGTGCAATTAAAACAGCTTGGATAGTTTGGGGAGTACTCTACTTTATACACCTGTTTTCTCTATCAATAATATATGATTTAAGGTTCTCATTATCCCATATAGTTCCTTTTTTGATAGTATACTCATTCTTTTCATCACAAGAAAAGTGGTCTTGGTTTAGTGCAATCAGCGCTATTATTGCCGGATATGTAGATGGCTACACAATTGTGCCGGTTGCTATTTTGATAGCTTTTACATTCATTTTGAATGGATGGAAAACTAGAAATTATAGACTATGGACAGGCGCTATCATTGCGCTCTATATTGCAAGTAGAAGTATCAATATCCAACAATGGCAATTAACAGAGACTAACCTGATCTTAAATATAGGAACGGTTATTATATTGTTCTTCATGGCTTGGAGGCTTAAGCTTTCATCTGCAGGAATATTTGCCCTCTTTCTTGTGTTAATAACATTAAGAGATCTTAATTGGCGTATAGGATCTTTAGGTTGGGGGATAATACTAATGATAACTGGATTTATAAGCTTAATTACTGGAATTATTGTGAACTTAAAACGCACCAATATAATTGAAAAGAGTTGACAGAGCATTTAGCATTTTTACTCCAGACAACTACTTAAACTTACATTTGATCGATTATATTCAAACAACTTTGTCCGCTTATTATTCACCGATCATTAATTCAGCAATTAGCCTATTTGTATCGGCATGAAACATGAGTGCTCTACCAGCCGACTCCACCATATAGTAATGTCCATGATCGGTTAGGAAGTGCCAGGCCAATGTCTTCTGCTTATTAAATATATGGGCTGGATCACCAGCAGTTACACGATCAAGATTGTGTCCTGCTTTATGACAAAGCGCTCTAATCAGTATCATATATCTGGGTTCATTGGCACGAGCCTCGGCAATACGCTGCTCACGATCTGGGATAGCGGCGATAAGCCTGGCAATCTCTTGCTTGATCTCTTTTATTGACAGTACCCTAAGCCCAGGCAGGCTACGCAACCAGGCTGCATTTAGAGTAATGAGATCCTCTTTTTTACCGACCGCAATAAAACGATTATTGATTGTATTAAGGTAATCCCGTTCAACATTTTCACCAAAATACTCACTGGCAAAATATCCCTTAAGTCGTTGGAAGCCTAGGTTCGCAACCAATTTTGTCCCTTCTTCAAAAACCACCAAATGCTGGGCTGCGCCCATTGCACGTAAGCCTTCGCGAATGAAATTGATCACCTTGCCATCCCACCGCGAATTATAGACAAATTGTGAGAAACCGCCGTTGCTTACCTGTGCTAGATAGTAATCAACAAAATAACTTCGTAGCGCATTAGGAGAGATCTCTTCAGTTTTAAGATACCCCTCAAACAGCGCATTTACTACAGAGATATTGGAATTGATGATATCGCACGGATCAACACTCTCTATAGATTGCTGTGAAACAATCACTAGTTGCGACAAGGGTTGAGGGCTCACAAAAACCTCCGAATAATGATCAAGAATCTATCTTGTAATATATTTTACGTCAAACATTATATAATTAGCATTTTCAATGCCGATTCATAGGCTGAGTGTAAATAACTTTTAGCTACATAACTAATCACCTAATTCTAAGGTGAAGTGATAACTGCTTATTTGCATACGCTTCTTGAAATAAAACCGATGTGCACTACTACGTTGAACCCCTGAGTCCAAATCTATCCGTCCGCAACCTTGTGATTTTGCATAGTCGATCAAACAATCAAAAAGGATATCCCCATATCCTTTTGACCTCTCCGTCTCCTCTGTCACCAAGTCATCTACATAGAGAAACCTTCCTCTAGAAAGCATTTCACAGACCCGGAATCCTGCCACTGCCTTTATCTGTCCGCCATTTTCAACATAGGCCAGTCGGTATCCATCCTGTTCTTGCCGCCTTACTTTGGCTAAGAAATCATCAATAGTGATGCGCGTACGTAGCTGCGTCATAACCAGGAAGCAGCGTCGTATATCTAGGTCGCTCTGTGCAATCCTTACACTCATAACTATCCTCTTCTCAGCTATCCATTAGCTTAAAAATACTATCCAATGGGCTTTACATCAAGATACCCTACTATTTTGAAACTTATATTGTAATTAAGCTATACTTATAGGCGCAATGAAACAGAGTCAAGCCAGTCGAACTGCAGAGTTTATGGCGCTCTTTCGCGCCCTTGAATCTTTCCGTCCGTCAAATACGCGCCTTTTTCAGGATCGCTTTGCCCAAGGGTTTTTAAAGCCTTCACTACAGATTGTTGCTCAACTATCACGTATACCATTGTTTGGCTCATTGGTGCCTTTCCTGATCGACCGGCAATGGCCAGGGGCACGGGCATCTGGTATTGCCCGTACTCGTTTCATTGATGATATGCTGGTAAAATCACTGCAAGAAGGGATCGAACAGGTTGTTATTCTAGGCGCTGGTTTTGACTGCCGCGCCTACCGTATTCCTGGCATTGAAGCTGTAGATGTATACGAAGTCGATCATCCTGCCACATTAATGGCCAAGCATAAATACTTACAACTGATGCTTAATACTGTGCCATCGCATGTCACTTTTGTAGAGATTGATTTTAATCAACAGCGGCTCGCAGAAGTACTTGCTGCATCAGGTTTCCTACCATCCCGTCGTAGCTTTTTCATCTGGGAAGGAGTAACCAATTACCTCAGTGAAGATGCCGTTGATACCACACTTCGCTTCATTAGCACTGCCGCTCCTGCCAGTCAGTTGATCTTTACTTATATTCATCGAGCCGTGCTTGATAACCCTGCACAGTTCGATGGTACAGAAAACCTGATACATCTGCTTCAACAAGAAGATGAGCCCTGGACTTTTGGACTTTATCCAGACCAAATACCATCATATCTTGAAACACGTGGATTTCAGCTTGTTGATGATATAGGTTCCCTGCAGTATCGAGCGCGTTATATGAATCCTCAGGGTAGACATATGAATGGATATCAGTTCTACAGAATTGTATTAGCATCTGTTGTTTAGCATATTGGATCAGTTTCGTGAA
>JBFLVQ010000910.1:0-3403 GCA_040758525.1 Acidobacteriota bacterium | reverse complement strand
TATGCTCAAAATTAAAAGCTCTATTCTCCACCTACATGTATTACATTTTTAGTTTTTGGGAGCTCAACTGATTTTATCAGTTTATCTCTTGAATACATTTCAAATTTTTCAAATCCAAACCCTGAAAGTAAATCACTAACTGTCTCAACTTTCTTTTCAGCCATCAACTTCTTCAACTCACTAGGCTCTATCTCCCATGCATCTTGCATTGTAACTTTACCTCTATACTTATCTACAATGACATTGGCAGGCTGATTTAGAAACATCTTTACTCCTTGTTCAGTTGCTTGAAACTCTCTCTCATCCTGAATATTGAATTTAATAGTTGTCCTAAGTGGCTCTGAGATTATCCGCAATGGGAGGGGAATATCATGAAACTCTGAATCTACATCAGCATTAGGATGCATATACTCATCTAATGACTGTATGAAAACTTGTCTTCCTACTTTATCCATTCCTAGAAATCCCACCTCATTACTATGAGCAAAGAACATTTGATAAAAGCCAACTCCTAAGAAAGCTAGAACCCCCAGTCCAATAAGCCAGTTACGCAAAGTCTCCTTTATTGGTTTTTTATTACTCTCCATATAATTGAGTATAGCACTCATGAAATCTAATAGAAATGCTGAATGTAATGTTCATATTTGATATACTACGCCTAGATTGAAACTATGTCTAAGAAATTAGTAATTGTTGTTTCTGCCATAATTCTGTTTATATTTATTGGAATCATTGTATCTTCTTCTGAAAACCCTACGCAATCATCAAGCAATCAGCAATCTACTAATAAACCTCAAGAAAGTGAAAAGATTTTCACTATTAAAAGTGAAATAATTAGGGTTGGAAATAGAGATATTGCTAGTGATTCTGCTAGACAATTTACCTATGAGAAATATGATATGACTGCCCTGACAGATATTTCAGAAACTATTGATAATTACCAACAAGGTCAAGTGATTAGAGTCCCATTCAAAGATGATATTGAAGTAGAAATTGAATATGATCCGCTTGATTTGAAAGAGAGAGGTATCTTTGGTGGAGGATCAGAATTTTTGATAACTCCTGACAGAAAAGAAGGTGGCAGTAAATCTAATCCCATACAAGGGAAAGTGAGAGCATGGAAAATAGAAAACAATAGAGCAATAGCAAACTTTCCACCTTGGGTATATGCCCCTTATGGGGATGGAGGAACCACAAAGTTAGAGTTAATATTAGAGACAAAAGATGGAAAAAAGTTTACAAGAGAATGGGCTTTCCAAGTTGGAAAAAACCCAGAGGTATATGAAAAAGAATTTGAATAAATTTATAAGTATCTTAGTATTTCTATTTTTTGTTGTTCTATTTTCAACAAATGCAGAAGCGGCTGAGCCAAGGCTCAATTCAATTATAATTGATGCAAAGGTCCTGACTTATGAACAACTTTCACAAGCTGAAAAGGGGAAAATCTCTCAATACTGTTGCTTCCAAGCTGGAAAAAGTGGTTGGGTAGATGCAACTCAAATTGAAGCTGAAAATGGATACTTTGTCAAAACTAAGATCAATAGAAAACCTCTAGCTTATTGGACATTCTTATATGACTGTGGAAGTAGTCTAAAAAAGAAAAAATGCTCTGAAAAAGAACACACTGCCAAAGTGAAAAAAGCTATTCAGGATAATAATCCCTATGGTCTATATGGAAAATATAGAAGTGCCTGGAGATTTTATAATGGAAAGAAAATGATTCCATCCACAGATAAATTTAATGGACATGATCTTTTGACTGACAAGAGAGATAAGAAGAAACAGATTGATGAACTCCTTATTGGTCCTCTTCCTCAAAAGCCAACAGGTATGACAATAGAATTATCAAATTCTTTAACTGATAAAGATAAGTCCATAACTATACCTATCTATAAGGTAAAGTAGGCATTACTAATAATAATTTGAGACTTGAATATTGTATTGAGTCATTGTGGAGTATACCTTCATAAAATAGCTAGATAAGGTGTTCCAATCTATATCCTCTTGGGTCACACGCAACCATGTTACTGCTTGCTACCTATGAAATCTTCAAATTCACCTTGGGTAATTACAGGAATTGAGGGAGGGTATGTGTCCTCATTTATGAATATTAAACTATTGAATTTGCAGTTTTGATGATTTTTTAGAGAATTATAATCTGTAGTATAATATAAGTTGTACAATGGGCGGCATGGTTGAATCAGAAAGGGAGGTTAAGCTTGAAATAGTGGATTATGATGAGCAAGAAATTTTAAACACCACTATTCATCTATTAAGAAACTTCGCAGTCTACTCAGGAATTTCAGGAACCTCAGAATGGTTGAGAGCGTTGGTAAACTTAAGGGAGATAATTGAGAACACATTACCGTTTAATTATGAGCTACAGAGCTGTGAAGGCCTGAGTCTTGTGTTTTTAGGCTTTAAGATGCCTATTCCGGTGGCAAGAGATGGTGAGCTTATTTATAAAGCGCGTGAACCACGATTTGTTTTTGAGGAAGACACAGATCTCCTAAATGCCGGAAGAAGAGGTGAGATTGAGAAAGTAAACAGGCAGATAGCCGATGAAATGAGCCAAAGCTATGCTCTTTCAGTTCAAGAAGATCCTCTGACTTTGATTTTCCCCAATGAATATTACGCCAAAAGCGTCACAGTATTTTCCGCGGAAATCTTACCCTCGAGCGAGCATGATTATTAATCCGCGGGTTTTTACAAAGTTCTTGTCTTCTTGTATAATTCTTTTGTGGCCAGGCCTTATATTTCCGTAGTTATTCCCTCATACAATGAGATGGTAAATCTCAGAAAGGGCGTGCTTGATAAGGTTGAGCATTTTCTATCAAAGCAGAATTATGAGTGGGAAGTGATTGTAGTTGATGACGGATCAACGGACGGAAGCAGAGAGTTTGTAGGAAACTTTATCAATTCAAATTCATCATTCAGGCTGATAGCCGGAAAGCACAAGGGCAAAGTAGGAGCAGTAACCCAAGGAATGCTGGAGGCCAAAGGGAAGTACAGGCTCTTTACCGACATGGATCAGGCCACACCTATTGAGGAGATTGATAAGTTTTTGCCTTACTTTGATAGTAAATATGATATAGTCATAGGCTCAAGAACCACAAGAAAAGGCGCACCCTGGACAAGGATGTTAATGTCCCAAGGTATGATAGTTCTGCGAAGTATCATTGTGGGCCTCCCCGGTATAAAAGATACTCAGTGCGGGTTTAAAGCCTTTACTCAAGAGGCGGCGGAGGAGCTTTTCTCAGAAATGAAAAAAATACACAACGGTTTTGAAGATGTCTCAGGATCATCTGTTGATGCGGGATTTGACGTGGAACTTTTGCTTCTTGCCCAAAGAAGAGGATTTTCCATAAAGGAAGTACCGGTTGACTGGCTTTACGTTGAAACA
>JBFLVQ010000909.1:0-3404 GCA_040758525.1 Acidobacteriota bacterium | reverse complement strand
ACCTTAATCTTGCTAGAGAGATCGTGCCAGAGATTGAACCCAGGCCAGGGGCACCTGAAGGAGTGTTGGATGATATTAAAGCGGGAAAATTGATAGAGCAGATTTCTAATGGCGATCTAGTTGTATGCAGATTGACTGCTCCTTTAATCAACCTGTGTATTCGTCTGATTGCACACCGTATACCGGCACGAGTGCGTGGCCGTGACATTGGTAAACAACTCACTTCCATCATTCGTGATATTGCCAGCGCCGATGGCTTTGAGTGGGAAAAGTTTGGTGAGTTTCTCGAAGACTATCGTCTATTCCGTCTTAAGAGGTTAAGACAAGGTGAAGGTGGCGAGAGTCAGATTGAGAGCTTTAATGATCGTATTGGAGGGATTAAGGTCTGCTACCAATCTTTTCGTGTCAATAGTGTTGAGCAGTTCAATAGTGAAATAGAAGCGCTCTTCTCAGATGAGAAAGCCGGACCAGTATTAAGCACTGTACATCGTGCTAAGGGGTTGGAAGAAAATCGTGTGTTTATTCTTAACCCAGAAAAGATGCCGTTGTGCTGGCCTAAGCAACAAGACTGGGAAGCCAAGCAGGAATTAAACCTTAAATATGTAGCGCTGACTCGCGCTAAAGAAGCGCTCTATTTTGTTCAATAGTAGATAGTAGTGATGAGTAGTAATGGGTAGTAGTCAGTAGTAGTCAGCACTAATTAGCAATAACAGTATGGTCAAACAATTAAGGAAGCGGGGACAATCAACACGACCAACAACGCAGTCGTCGATAGCTATCCCTATGGCTGCGGATGCGTCAGTTTCACCCCTCGCTTCCCTATCCCCACGTGAACTACAAATCGTACACCTCATTTGCACCGGCCACACCAGTACACAAATTGCTCAAATATTGAAGATTAGTAAGAAGACGGTGTGGGTGCATAGAAAGAATGTGTATCGGAAGGTGGGTGTGCATGGGGTGGTTGGGTTGGTAAAGTGGGCGATGGAAAATCATATTACTGAGACGGAGGAAAGGAGATCAAAATAACATGTCATATAACAGAGAGAAAGATTGCTATGTAGCTCGTAAATCTTGTGGCTGCGTGGTTTCATTCATTATGGATAAATTTGAACATCGCGACTTGGTTTTAGAGCAGATAAAGTTGTGGGTGAAAAACGGTCTAGGTGTTCATCGTGCGGTTAGTACTGAAATCCGTGATGACATTTGGGAATGCTGCACGCATAAGACGGGTGAAGATTTAGACACAGAACGTAAGATCATCGTTAATGCTGCTAAGAGAATTGTTGAGGCCGAAGAGCAACAACAACGTATCTATAAGTCAACAGGTGTATGGAAAACAGATTATTCTTACACTATCAGTGATGCTGTTAAGGAGATAAACAAACTTTTGAAGTAATTATTTTTTCAACTTTGGGAAGTTTGTAGCTCCTCGCCAAATTCCTTCTTCATCGTAGTTAAAGCTGTTTTTTTCGCCAGCAGTTTGCCAGATTATATTAAATAAAGGGCGAAATAAAGTAGCTATGTTTTTATGATTATCAATATGTGATACCGGGTTATCAATAATCGTTTCAGGTAAAGGAATTAGATCTTTCATAATTGGACCAACTAAATGAGTTTTTGAGCGATATTCGATCTGATCTTCTTTAGTTATTCTGTAGGTAGTAATCTCGTCGTAGACTAAATAGTAATCATAAATTCCAAATAGCGTGATTATTACAAAAACAGGCGAATCTATCTCAAGTGCTTGAATTATTCTGAAGCAGGTTTCTAAATCTTCGATTAGCTCTCCTTCAAGTTCATTACTAAGTATAAATCGATTGTTAGGTACTTTTAACCCACTCAATTGCATGAGATCCTTCATGTCTGTTGCTGGGCTCACATTCTTGACAAACTCAATTGCTCCGTTACGAAATATTTGTAAATACTTTCTTGGTATGAAAGAAGATTTTTCGTCTTGAAATCCCGTTTTCCAAAGACTTTGGTAAGTAAGATATCCTTCGAAATTAAAGGTTGTCGTCCAATACCATCCACAGTAATGACCTTCTGGAGGTTTAGGTAAGTTCGGACCCACTCTTTCCTGTGCCAATTGGGTTATGTCAATTCGATTTGCGGGGTCAAAAGAGAGAAGCGGCAATACATGTAATATTGATTTTGGCGCATTATCTATTACAATTGGAGTTTCATCCGCAATAATTTTACTTATACGCTCATCTCGAAAGCGTTCCATTCTTTCTTTTAAACTCTCAGATGCAATAAAAGCCGCACGTAACTCTGTCACGTCAAGCTGATATTTTCCTCTGCTATTACGGGAATAAAACCGAGAAAGGTTACCGAAAGTAACCATATGAGGAGAATTCCAACTTTTTGGAATTCTTACAACCAACACTGGGCCTTTGTTAAAACCTTCTATGGCTTTTATCCCAATAGGTTTTATCCTAGGTTTAATACCTTCCTGAATCATACTTTCCAACCGTTGAATTTCTTTATCTATGTTGATATTTTCAAGTCCTTCTGCAGTTTCCGGTATGCCCGTAGGTCCTTGACTATCGCGCTGCTCTTTTATTCCATAGATAAGATCTCCTCCACTAGCATTAGCGAAAGCTGAGATATCAGCCAAAAAATCTCGTTTATGCTCATCTTTATTGGATGGCAACTCTTCTTTGTAATCAAGTGTCTTACTTTCGGATACGGCATTAGTAATAAGCCCATCTATTGTTTCTTTATCGATTTGATCAAAAGGTTTATTAATCATTGTGCTTTCCTTCTGAGAGCCATCTTGTGTCTACTCAATCTCTGTGCTATACAATCAATATTCAATATTGCACATTGAATATTACTGGCCATCTCATCAGACTTAGGGCTCTCATCCGTTGGCTGATGCGGTGGCCGTTATCTTTTTGCGATACCTGGTGGTTTAATAACCGTGTATGACATTTGGTATTTAACCATTCGTAACACTACGCAACCACCAGCAATCGCATTTACGCCATCAAATACAACTCTATATTGTAGGCTCAATGTAGCACGTAAATCATGAGTTTTAAAGAGTATAAAGGAATGGTACACGGGCAATTTCCCCTACGCCTATCTTATGCTGCCTAACATTTCCTTGTGTCTTCTACCATACTTTCCTACCCTCTTCTTATCTGTTCTCTCGCCCCTGCCCCTCTAATGGCCGCCCGTGCTACAATACCCATGTGAGGGTATATTTATGACTACCAAACAGAGAGCAACTATCCAAGACTTGTACCACGTGGAAGGTAAAGCTGAACTCGTTAATGGAGAGATTGTCCACATGCCCCCTACTGGTTTTTTGCCGAATCGTGCCGGCGATAAGATCTGGCTTAGGTTATATGAATATGAACAGAAAGAGCATTCAGGTGTAGCTGTTAGCGATAGTA
>JBFLVQ010000908.1:0-3407 GCA_040758525.1 Acidobacteriota bacterium | reverse complement strand
ATTAATAAACTATAAGTAGCCAGCTCTATTATATGCAGCTTGTACTAATGGCTTGCCAATTCTGCTTAAGGCAATCAAGTAGTGTGCAGCAAATTCCATACGCAAGTATGTACCATCTAGTAAGGGAAAGATCGAAATACCCTCGCTTGTTGTTATGGCGGTGCTATGTAGATCGATCTGAGCTATCAGATCTACAGGCAATTGATAAAAGACCAGATCAAAGTTTGGGATAGGGTGGGCTTTTCCAACCCACAGAAATGCTTCTTTAGGAAGTTGCAAAGGTAGCGATATTGAATTAATTAGAATATTGAGGTTCAGCATAGGCCATTGTTAGAGATCGAAAATGTTCGCCAAATTTTCGCCTTCAGTATACTCCTATTATCATGAATGTCAACTCATTCTCACAATAATTCTGTTAAGTAATTTCCAGCATTTTCCATCTATAGAGATGAAGCACAATTTAGAAGGAGATTGTCATGGAAACTTTACCCTGTGAATGTGGTAGACCCTCTACCAGGATTGTTGAAATCCACGGCTATTTATCTGATGAATCTCTTCCTATACCAATAGAAATTAAAGTTTGTGATAGTTGCTACTTTGATACTATTAATATGATGACAGCAGAATTAACCATGTATAGACAAAGAGACTGATTATTAATTTTAAGCTCCCGGCTATCAACCATTGGTTGCTTTTTGCCAAATTTTTGCCTATTATTCATTCACAACTATCAAATCTACGCACAACAAAGGAGTCTGCAAAATGTCTTTAGATACAGACATTGAATCGTTTCTTGCCTCCTATAACCAAGACGTACGCGATCTCGCCGGGAAAGTGCGAGCACTAATCCGCAATGTTATGCCAATGGCTATTGAGCAACTAGATCCCTCGGCAAACCTGATCGGTTATGGTGTCGATCGTACATACAAGGGTTTAATATGTGGTATTACCCTCCATAAAGCACATGTTAATCTTATGTTTGCAAAAGGTAGTGAACTACCTGATCCGAATCGATTACTGACTGGCACTGGCAAACGTGCACGGCATATCAAAATCCAGCCCGGCACTGAGATTGATACTCCAGCCGTACATGCTTTACTTGAAACCGCCCTTCTTAGGCAAAAAGAGTAAGGTTACGCTTTTTGATTAAGGTATTGGACTAGAGCTATAACCATAGGTGCCATTTTGGGATGTTCTGGTTCAACATCTGGTTCTATTCCTAAACTTCTTAACACCGATGTACAGGTTGGCCCAATGGAGACTACAGTTAGTTGATTAAGAGCCTTGCCTAGTTCAAGTTCCAGACCTTGATCAGAAGCAACCTGAAAAAGGTGACGAGCCTGGATTTGACTAGTGAATACTACTACTTCAACTTGAGCGTTAATGATCTGCTGCACAAGGTGGTTCAGTGGTGTAGTATCTTCAGGCATAAGCCATTCATACAGGCACAACTCTGTGAGCCTTGCACCGCTCGCTTGTAGAGCATTTGTAAGTGTTGAGTTTTGCTCTCCATAGTGAATCAGAGCAACTCCTTTATTTAACAGATCTAACTTGCTAATAGCTTCCAGTAGTTCCTTGGTAGTGTAGGGTTCTTGAACGCTCACCAGTGTCTGCAAGCCATTGCGCTTGAGTGCAACTGATGGCTTTGGTCCACGACATACTATGATCACGTTTTTCAATCCTGCTACTAATTCAGATATAAGACCTAGCCGTTGTGCTTCCTGAAACAGAGTATTAACTCCGACTCCTGTGAGAAAGACAACTATCTGAAATGAGTTGTGAGAAAGCCCATCAATAAAACTAACTACCTGCTCACTGCAATCTAGTAATGATTCACGCACTGCCGGAACAGCATAAGGTTCGCCCCCCTGGCGACGTACTAGATCCGTCAGTTCGCTACTCATACGTGCTTCCAAAAATGCGATGCGCACTCCTTTAAGATCTCCCACAAATTACCTCTTTAACTGTTCTCTTTATGTGAGATGTAAGGAACAATCCGTTCAAGCACTTCAGGCAACTCATCACAGGGAACACTATCCAAGAGTTTAATTGGAGGTCTAGCATTAGGCCCTGCTCTCCCTCCTACAAAAACATCTACCGCATCGGTAACCTTTCCATTGATCCTAATATTTTTACCAAGTAGTCCGATGTCTGCTACTGCATGATTACCGCAGCCTGCCGGACAGCCTGACCAGTGAATACTAATAGGTTGATTGATACTCAATTTCTGTTCAAGATGCCAGGCAGTCTTACGAGCCAACTCTTTAGTCTCAATCAAAGCAAGATGACAGTAATCTATACCTGTGCAACTCACTAGACCACGCATGATTTCCGAAGGGTTGTAGCGAAGTTCATTAAGGAGCGGTTCCTTTTTAAAACCCTCGATCTTTTCATCTGGGATATTAGCAATAATGATATTTTGACCTATAGCTAATCTTGTACTGCCATCACCATAAACTTCAGCCAAGCGGGCAACTTCAAACAATTGCCTAGTTGTGATTCGCCCAACCGGCACGACCAGCCCAGCATAATTGAGCCCTTGTTGTTTCTGTGGCCAGATACCAATGTGATCAGTCTTTTGGTTTATTCTCATATCACGGCCTGCAGTCATAAGAGAATGGCCAACTCTACGTTGCAGTTCTTGGCGGAACTTTTTAATACCCCAATCTTCTATAAGAAAGGCCAATCGAGCTTTGCTGCGTGACTCTCGTGAGCCATGATCTCGAAAGATCAGACTGATATGGCTACAGATGGCTGCTACTTCTGCTGGACGCACAAAAAGATCCAATGGAGTAGCAATACGATATCCGCCAGATCCGATCTTTCCTCCTATAGCAACATTAAAGCCTTTCACCTCTTTGCCAGCGATCTCTTTAATCGCGGGTGTGCAGGCAATATCTTGGGTTTCGGCTTCAATACAATTTTGTAGACAAGCTGTAATAGCAACATTGAACTTGCGTGGGAGATTTGTATAAGCTCTATTATTGATAAATATCTCAGTGAACTGCTGAACTGCTGGTGAGCCATCAAAAAGTTCATGTGTCGTTAAGCCGGCTAGCGGACATCCAATCACGTTGCGGATATTATCCATTCCAGTCTGCAGCGAAGTCAATCCTACTGCCTGTAGTCGCTCCCACATTGCAGGGATATTATCTACTTTGTACCAGCGCAATTGTAGCTGCTGACGTGTAGTGATATCCACAAATCCCTTGCCATACTGATCACTAAGCTCAGCGATCGTACGAAGCTGAGCAGCGTTGGTGATACCGTTAGAGATTCGTAGACGCATCATAAAGTGGCCAGGGGTCTGTTTGCGAAAAAAGATCCCTGCCCATTTAAGCCTTTCACGATCTGCTTCCGAAATTGCCTCCCATCCCTGCTTAGCAAAGAGTGGTATCTCTTCAATA
>JBFLVQ010000907.1:0-3414 GCA_040758525.1 Acidobacteriota bacterium | reverse complement strand
CCATCGAATTACTCCAATCGCATGTCTTGGTAGGATACTGATGGTAGAACATCAGGTTATGTTGATTGCTATTTGCTCTCTTCATAACAAATATATATGCAACTTCGTGTCGCAGCCCCCTAAGAACCGTACTTGACAATTACTTATCATACGGCTCAAGCCCTCCGCATTTCATTCGGGCACATCCATTATGTAATTGTCCATGACACTCAAGGTGGAGAATTTGAAGATTATCCTCATCTTCTCTACCACCATCAATAACTCTTACAATATGATGAATGTGGATGCTTTCCCCATTAAACAGCATATCATTGCATATCGGGCAACTCCATTTTTGCTTTTCAGCAATTTTATAAAGCTTTGAATTCTTCACAAAATATGATTTACCATATCTTGCATTTCTTTCTTCCCAATATGTCTGAAGCATTGGATCATCGGGTGATGCATTACCTTTTACCTTGGTATGTCGGATTATTTTCGTACTAGCTAATCTGTATAGATAAGCATTTACAGTCTCTGCTTGACGATTCAAGGTTTTGGCTTTGAAAACCCATTTATCTCCACCAATTCTTCCGAAGTAACGGCGAACAATCCACTTTACTCCTTTTGAAGAATGTTTGCGCTTCAACCATCTGATAAGCATTAATACTATCTCGTGAGCAAAGTATGCAAATACTTTCTTACTAACTGCGTGTTTATAATAATTGGCCCATCCCCTTAAGATAGGATTAAAGACATCAATTACCACTTCAGCCTCTACATTTTGATGCCTCTTCAACCAGTCTTTTAACTCTCTGAGCTTGTCTTGCACCTTCTCTTTTTGAGGCTTAATCAGGCATTTGCCTTTGTATTGACGAACATTAAAACCAAGGAAATTGAATCCTTCTGTTAAATGACAGATTCTGGTCTTCTCTTCATTTAGTTTCAATCCTCGTTCGTTGAGCCAATCTTTTATCTGGGGAACTATAGCTTCAATATCTTCTTTTGTTTTAGCAGTGATCGCGAAATCATCTGCATAACGAACGAATCCATAAGTAGGAAAAGACATTCGTTGCACTCTATTTTTGTGCTTATAAGCACGCATTGAGGTATGAGTATTAATCCATCTTTCCATACCATCTAATGCTATATTTGCTAACAATGGACTTATCGCTCCTCCAACAATCTTGCAAATATAGGAAAAACACCGATAGAGTTTAAAGTAGAGATAGATCGTGAGCAGCTTCGTGGTAGTTACGGAGATGGGTTCAACGGAGCACCACTACGTTTTAGAGCGACCTCACGAAATAAGAAAAAGAGATCAACAAGGAGGGAAAAATGAAAAACGAATGGCGGAGAGCGCCGCTTCTTACAGTCTGGGTATTATTTGAGCCCAACAGACTAGCGTCAAAATTATTAGCGGATGTTTACCAACAAGTAGTACCAATAAGCAAGCGGGCACGAGCAGTGACGAAGACGAGCAATAATATTGGTCAGGTTAATAAAAAAATAGTTGGGGGTGCTATATGATAGAAAAAGAAGTTGCAATCTATGCTCGTGTTTCTTCTAAAGAGCAAGCTGAAGCTAATACTATTAAAAGTCAACTGGCAGTTTTGAAAGAGCAAATAAAGCAGGACGGACTTAGCTTAAGAGCAGAAATGGAATTTATTGATGAAGGTTATAGTGGCGCAACATTGATTCGTCCTGCGCTAGAGCGACTTCGAGATTTAGTAGCGGCAGGGACAGTAGATAAGATCTATATTCATGATCCAGATCGTCTGGCCCGCAAATATGCCTATCAGGTTTTATTGATTGAAGAATTTCAGAAAGCAGCAGTAGAAGTAATATTTCTCAAAGGAAAAATAGCTGATAGTCCGGAAGCACAATTGCTTTTGCAAGTACAAGGAATGATAGCTGAATATGAGAGGGCAAAAATCCTTGAGAGAAGTCGCCGAGGTAAGCTTCATGCAGCCCGTTGTGGACGTGTTAGTGTACTATCAACAGCGCCCTATGGATACAATTACATAGATAAGTACAATGGCAATGGAGAAGCGCGTTTTGAGCTAAAGGTAGAAGAAGCGCGTGTAGTGCGCCAAGTATTCCAATGGATAGGAGAAGCACGATTAACCATAGGAGAAGTATGTCGTCGCCTTAATAAAGCTGAAGAGAGAACCCGCAGTGGAAAAACTTGGTGGGATAGAACTACGATTTGGGGAATGCTAAAAAATCCTGCTTATAAAGGCACTGCTGCTTTTGGCAAGACCAGAATTGGACCAATGAGACCAAGGCTGAGAGCACAGCGAGGCCATAGTGAGCAACCCAGAAAATCATACTCCATTTATGATGTTGAAATGGATAAATGGATAATGGTCAATATACCAGCCATTGTCTCGGCAGAGCTATTTGATGCTGTTGCTGAGCAATTACAAGAGAATCGCCGTAATGCTCGTCAAAGTAAGCGAGGAGCTAAATACTTATTGCAAGGTTTATTGTGTTGCAAAGTATGTGGCCATGCTTACTATGGCAAGCCCATTAGTCCAAGTGGTAGGAAAGGCAATTATCGCTCCTATGCTTATTAGCGCTGTATTGGAGCGGATTCATATCGCTTTGGCGGGCATAGGATCTGTCCTAACACTCAAGTTCGCACTGATAAATTAGAGGAAGCTGTTTGGCAAGAAGTAAAGAACTTACTGGAAAATCCAAAACGCATCGAATCAGAATATCTGCGCAGATTAAAGATGCCTGATGATAGTTCTGCAATCGATACTATAGCTGGACTGGAAACTCAAATTGGCAAGTTGCGCCAAGGGCTATCGCGACTAATCGATAGCTACGCTGAAGGAGTAATAGAGAAGAGCGAATTTGAGCCTCGGGTAAAACAGCTCAAGGATAGACTAATTAAAATGGAGCAGCAGGCTAAGCAACTTCGTGATGAATCAACTCTTCAAAAAGAGCTTCATTTAATAATTGGGCGATTAGAAGATTTCGCTGCTAAAGTTAAAGATGGTATTGAGAATTCTGATTGGCTTGCTAAGCGTGATATTATTCGTTCTCTTGTTAAGCGAGTTGAGGTTGATCAAAGTAATGTTCAAGTTGTTTTTAGGATCAGTTCAGGCCCTTTTGATTTAAGCCCCGAGAGGGGCTTTTTGCAAGATTGTTGGAGGAGCGATTACTCCTCCTTGTGGAGTTCCGCTCGTTGTTTGATTGAAGATTTCTTCCTCAACATATCCTGCTTTCAGCCATTGCTTTATCAATTCACACCCCGGACTTTTATTAAGCGTTTCAAGAATATATGAATGGCTGATGTTATCAAACGATCAATCAACTTAATACCCCCTTCAACAAGCCATCCAAAAAGCAGGGCGGCGAAATAGAGATTACAGACCCAACACATCCGCTTTTGGGTCGGCGATTTCCTCTTCTATATATAAGCAG
>JBFLVQ010000906.1:0-3425 GCA_040758525.1 Acidobacteriota bacterium | reverse complement strand
GAGTAGAGATAGTGCTGACACAGCAGCAGTTAATGGAGAGGTTGGCTAATGAATCAGTGAAGTTAATCAGTGTGGATAGGGATTGGCCAGAGGTAGCAGAGCAGAGTGTAGACAATCCTATAGTTGAGCTATCTGCTGATAATCTGGTTTATGTTATCTACACTTCTGGTTCTACTGGTAAACCTAAAGGTGTAATGGTTTCTCATGGCAATGTGGTCAATTTCTTTACAGGAATGGATCGCAGTATTGAATACAAAACTGCTGGAACATGGTTAGCAGTTACTAGTATCTCCTTCGATATTTCTGTATTAGAACTCTTCTGGACATTGATTCGAGGCTTTAGTGTTGTTATTCAGAGTGAGCAAGCGATTACACACTATTCTGTCGAGTCACATGATGAGCTATCAAATCAGAAGATAGATTTTAGTCTGTTCTATTTTGCCAGTGTTGAGAATGAGGGTAAGGATAAGTACCGGCTGCTTATGAAGGGAGCAAAGTTTGCCGATCAACATGGATTTTCTGCAGTATGGACACCAGAGCGCCATTTTCATTCTTTTGGCGGACTTTATCCTAATCCATCGGTAACAGGCGCAGCCATTGCTGCAGTTACTGAACAGGTACAGATTCGCGCTGGCAGTGTTGTTCTACCTCTACATAACCCAATTCGAGTTGCAGAAGAGTGGTCAGTTGTTGATAACATCGCAAAAGGTAGAGTTGGACTCTCTTTTGCCTCTGGCTGGCATGCTGATGATTTTGTATTTGCGCCGGAGAACTATTCTCAGCGTAGGGAATTGATGTTTCGTCAGATAGAGACAGTACGTAAGCTTTGGCGTGGAGAATCGATCACAATACAAGGTGGTACAGGAAATCAACTAGAAGTAGAGATCTTTCCTAAACCAATTCAAAGTGAATTACCGATCTGGATTACTGCCGCTGGTAGTGCAGAGACATTTCGACTAGCTGGTGAGATAGGCGCTAATCTGCTCACCCATATGCTTGGTCAAAGTATCGAAGCATTGGCAGAAAATATCTCTATATATAGAGATGCTTGGCGTAAACATAATCCTGGAACTGGTAGTGGTTATGTTACGCTTATGCTACATACTTTTGTTGATGAGAATATCGATTATGTACGTGAGAAAGTACGTATCCCATTCTGCAATTATTTAAGAACCTCTTTTGATCTACGTAGAAACCTAGCCCGTAGCCTTGGTCAAGATATTGACTCTATGAGCGAAGCCGATCTGGAAACCATGCTTGAATATGGGTTTAATCGTTATTTTGAAACCAGTGGACTATTCGGAACGCCACAGAGTTGTTTAAGTATGGTCAATCAATTGAAACAGATTGGTGTTGATGAGATCGGCTGCCTGATCGATTTTGGTATCGACTTTGATGCGGTAATGGCCAGTCTACATTATCTAGATATATTGAAAGATCGTAGCAACGAGAAGAAGCAAGCAATCAAAGATGACGATTCTGTGTTATCGCAAATCATCCAGCATAAGGTCACACATATGCAATGCACACCTTCACTAGCGCGTATGCTGGTAATGGAAGATAGCAGGCTAGATTCGCTATCTCGCCTTGATAGTCTATTGCTGGGTGGAGAGGCACTGCCGGTTTCGCTGGCTAAGCAGTTGCGTGATACGTTACCAGGAAAGATCTTCAATATGTATGGACCAACTGAAACAAGTATCTGGTCTGCCGTCTATCCGCTAGATCAGATAGACAATAGTGTGTCTATTGGCAAACCAATTGCAAATACGGAGATCTATATTGTTGATGAATGGTGGCAACCTCTTCCTGTTGGGATCGCTGGTGAATTGTTGATTGGTGGAATTGGTGTTACTCGTGGGTATCTAAAACGGCCTGAATTGACGGCTGAGAAGTTTATTCCGGATCCATTTAGTGGCCGTAAAGGAGCGCGACTTTATAGAACTGGTGACCTAGCTCGTTATCTGTCAGATAGCAACATAGAGTTCTTAGGTCGTATTGATCACCAGACCAAGCTAAGAGGTTTCCGTATAGAGATGGGAGAGATTGAAGCTGTGCTTAGTCAACACCCTGCTATACGTGAAGCCGTAGTTATTGTACGTGAGGATATTGCCGGTGATAAGCGATTGGTGGCCTACCTGATTGCAAAAGATCAGCTAGAGATATGTCCTATTAGCCTACGTGAATTCTTACAAGAGAAATTGCCTGAATATATGCTGCCATCGGCCTTTGTAACATTAGCAGCATTCCCATTGACACCTAATGGCAAGATTGATCGTCGTGCGTTGCCAACGCCTGATCAGATTGGTAGTGAAACAGGCAAAAACTTTATTGCTCCACGCAATTCAGTCGAGGAGGTGTTGGCAGGAATTTGGGCGGAAGTACTTGGTGTTAAAGAGGTGGGTATTTATGACAACTTCTTTGAACTAGGTGGCCATTCACTATTGGTTACCCAATTTACTTCTCGTGTGCGTAATGCCTTTGAAGTAGATGTGTCTTTGCGCGATATGTTCGAAATCCCCAATGTTGCAGGTCAAGCAGGAGCATTGTTAAAAGATGTGCTAGAACGACCAAGGATTGAAAAGACTGCCCAAATGCTATTGGCACTAGCCGATCTCTCTGAGGAAGAGGCAGCAGCATTGCTTGCTGAACAGGGTACTCTACTAGAAGGTAGCGAAACTCCATGAGCCGCTTTTCCAAACGCTCTTTTGAGCTTACTCCCAATAAACGTGCGCTGCTTGAATTGATGCTCAAGAAAGAAGGAGTGAGCACAGCTACAGCACAAAAGATAACTTGTCGAAGAGATAATAGTCCGATTCCACTCTCGTTTGCCCAACAACGGTTATGGTTCCTTAGTCAACTCGAACCAGATAACTCTTCTTATAATGATAGAATAGCAATCCATCTCACCGGCAAATTAAATGTTGTTGAGCTACGACGTAGTATTGCAGAGATTGTCAATCGTCATGAAACACTGCGAACTACCTTTGTGATTGTTGATGGTCAGCCTGTTCAGATTATTGCTACATCACTCACGCTTCCATTACCAGTGATCGATATTAGTGGATTGCCAGAAGCAATACGAAAGATTGAGACAGAAAGGCTTACTGTTGAACAAGCCCGGCAATCTTTTGATCTAACCCGTAGTCCATTGCTATATACAGTGCTCTTGCGGTTAGATGCCACGGATCATCTATTACTACTTATTGCCCATCATATTATTGGTGATGATTGGTCTTATGGCATCTTTATGCGTGAGTTGGCAATGCTTTATGAAGCCTTCTGTAATAATAGACCTTCACCATTGCCAGAATTGAGAATCCAATATAGAGATTTCGCCCATTGGCAAAGAGAACGATTACAAGGAGAGGTGCTGGAACAACAACTCGCTTACTGGCGAGAAAAGTTGAGCGCAAGCAAAACCCTAC
>JBFLVQ010000905.1:0-3450 GCA_040758525.1 Acidobacteriota bacterium | reverse complement strand
ATATTTTAACGCGACCATAGGGGCTACCTGTGTTGCCCGTCGTGCGGGAATATAACAGGCCAGCAGTACCACTAATACTAGTACTATGGAAGTAGTAAGATAGGTTAGCAGATCGGTTGAACTCACTCCATAAAGTAGACTCGATATCAACCGCATCAGCACTAGTGCAACTACTAGCCCAATGCTCGCCCCAAGCAGAGCCAGTGTTAAACCCTGTTTCATAACTAAGTGTAAAACCTGCCGATTTTGTGCACCTAACGCTATCCTTATGCCAATCTCGCGGGTGCGTTGTACAACTGAATAAGATGTCACACCATAAATACCTAATGCTGCTAATAAGAGTGCCAACAACCCAAACCCACCCAGTAATGACGCAGCAACACGGGCAGGAAAAAGAGACAAGCCCATATGCTCAGTCATAGTTTTAACATTGTAAATAGGTATATTAGCGTCCAGTTTTTTCACCTCGTCACGCAGTAAAGGTATTATTGCCATTGGTTCACTGTTAGTACGTACCAGTAGAGTCATATTCGGCTCATAATTCTGCGATGTCGGATAGTACATAAACGGTCGTGGTGCTTCCCCAATACTAAAGTATTTGCCGTCGCGGGCCACTCCCACGATCTGTAGAAAAGGGCCATTGATACTCTTTTCGCTTATTCTTTTGCCAATGGCATTCTCAATCGGATTTGATCCGGGAAAGAAACGGCGTGCGAATGTCTCGTTCACGATCACAGCAGGGGCACTATCCTCATTGTCCTGTACCGTGAAATCGCGACCTTGCATAAGAGGGATTCCCATAGTTGTAAAGTAGTTTAATCCTACTGAAGCCGTCATAGCTGTTGGTACATTAGCTCCTCGCACAGGAGGTTGGCCCTCAATATAGACAGTATCAGATGAATAGTTGAAGTCCATTGGGATGAAATCGGCTACTGATGCTGAGCGAACTCCAGGAAGAGCCTCAACCCGCTCAACTAGTTGCTTGTAAAACTGTTGTCCCTTGGTCTTATTGTAGCCTTGCAAACCAACATCAATCGACATCATTAAGGCATTCTCTGGATTGAAGCCAGGCTTCATGGTTTGTAATTGCTGCAAAGCTCGTACAACCAATCCAGCAGCAATCAATAACACAAAAGACAAAGCAATCTGTGCGATAACCAGTCCACTACGCAAACGTGAGCTACGATAGCCAGTCTGTGTGTTAGCATCTTTCAATGAAGATACCAGATTCAACTTGGTAGCCTGTAGTGCAGGTACTAGACCAAAGAGAAGAGTGGTAAAGAGAGATACTAGTAATGAAAAGATCCACACGCGTTTGTCAATTTGCAAATTAATAGTGATAGGGAAGTCAGTAGGAAGTTTGACAGCTAGCAGCAACTTGGCCACACTGAAGGCGAGAAGCAGTCCAGCTATTCCTCCAAGAGTCGAGAGCATCAAACTTTCTGTCAGTAATTGACGAATTAAACGCACTCGACTACTACCTAGTGCAAGTCTAATAGCAATCTCTCTACGACGCTCAATGGCTCGCGCCAGTAGTAGATTGGCCAGATTGGTGCAGGTTATTAATAGCACCAAAACGACAACTGCCATCAGAATAATAGTGAAATCTGATATAGGATCGCGAACTATCGGATGAATAAATCCTGGCGGCGTGAGTAGAATAGTTTGGTCTTCATTAGTATCTGGATACTCTTTGCCTAAGCGTTGAGCCAATATATTCAGGGAGGCTTGGGCTTGCCCCAGACTGATGGCTGGTTTAAGGCGGCCAATAGCAAAAAGATTCTGTGTCTCACGTCGATTTAACCATTTGCTGCCTGCTTCGATCCATTCTTGCATCATTGCTGGCACCCAAAATTCTGGAGTATACATGAATTCAATGCCATTAAAGCCTTTTGGGGCGACTCCTATGACAGTAAAATTATGGCCATTTAGGATTATGTTTCTTCCTAATATTGATGGATCTGAGCCAAAACGACGCTGCCAACAACCATGGCTTAAAACGACAACAGGATGAGATAATGGAGTACGATCTTCTTCGGGGAGGAAGGTGCGGCCTAGCGCAGCCTTGACGCCTAACACATCGAAATAATTACCAGAGGCAATATAGCCCCAGATACGCTCATTATTGCCATTGTGACTAATACTTATTGGCACAAATCTAGTTATCAAGAATCCCGAAAAGACCTCATTCTGATCACGAAAATCAAGATAGCTGGGATAGGAGAAGGCTCTTGGCGAATCGTCCTTAGCTACCGGATGTACGGCAACTAGTTGCTCAGGATGTTCGACAGGAAAAGGGCGTAGCAGTAGCATATTGACCAAACTGAAGATGAGAGAGTTGGCACCAATACCAAAAGCCAGTGATAGTATTGCAATAGTGGTGAAACTAAGATTTTTAGTAAGCTGACGAAGACCAAAACGTATATCTTGTAATAGCACTTCCAATATACCTCCTCCTATCTCATCCCGACAAAGCTCCTTGATATATGTAAAATTGCCAAAACTTTGTAATGCATTATGGCGAGCTTCATTGGCGGACATACCACGGCTAAGATTCTCCTCAATACGCATCTGTATATGGAAATGAATCTCATCATTCATATCCTTCTCAATGCGTTTTTTGAAGAGCAGGCCATATAGACGTGGATAGCAGGTTTTCAGCCAAGACATTATTCTCTTCCTTTATTGAGTTATTCGCATTATCTTGAAGACTGCGCCCGCTAGCCGTTCCCAACTGTCTTCTTCCAGCTCAAGCTGCTTTCTGCCCGCGCTAGTGAGCTTGTAGAATTTGGCGCGTAGATTGTTTTCTGATATTCCCCACTCCGACTCTAACCAACCTTGCCGTTCCATACGATAGAGCGCAGGATAAAGCGAGCCCTCTTCAACCCGTAATATATCTCCTGATAACTGTTTGATACGCTGGCCAATTCCATATCCATGCAATGATTCTAGCGATAGTGCCTTAAGTATCAGCATATCCAGCGTGCCCTGTAGCAATTTTAGATTCGATGTTGTCAAACTATTCTCCTTCTCCCTAGATATTCTAGGGAGAAAATATACTATAGTACCTAGATTGTCAAGGTAGAGATAGAAAAAAAAGCAAGAAGAGGTATGAGAATTACAGGTTAAGCAGAAGGGTATATTTTGGTAAGTGGGGTTAATGGTGACAAACCGAGTTGGTTGTCGTGCTGCTTTCGTTACGCCTGCTAATTGCTTGCGACACTCAAGTGCACGACGACCTTACCGGTGAGTTTATATTTTGTTGCTTAGACGTGTTTTCCCAACTGGTAGGGAATTAATAAACCGAGAGATTCAAGTAAAAGGTCGTGTAAGGAGAGCTTGATAGAGAGTCTACCAATTACCACCACGACGGCCACCAAATCCACCACCACCACGACCGCCACCGCCGCCACCACGGCTGCCGCCTCGGCCTCCTCCTCCGCCTCCTCC
>JBFLVQ010000904.1:0-3455 GCA_040758525.1 Acidobacteriota bacterium | reverse complement strand
ACCAGGATAATAATAAATACCATCTAATGTTATACTCAACCATCCTAAGTGGGTAGGCCAGAAAGAACAAAGGGAGTATTTATACCAGTGGGTTTTACGGCGAGTGTTAAGCGTGCTTCCCAGAATGGTGTGTCTAGTCAATATGGAAAAGGGAACCTATTGTTGTAGAATATGCAAGACAGAGTTTCAGATAAAGTATCGGCCTAACACTGAGACTTGGTTAATCTACTTTATGATCATGGAAAAACATGCTGAAGCTTCTCCTTGGTGCCTAGCGGATCATTGGGATATGCGACTTCTTAGCGGTACAGAAAAGAGTTGAATATCACCACCTAAGATCTAAACGATTGACCTAAGAAATCTAGTTTCAAGATCTACAAATAATCAACCGCTAAGCTATATTTGAGCTATGGGAGGTAACTATGTTTCTACGGCATTTAGACCGTATTAGAGCATTTATTGCCAAAGACAAAAGCTCTTTCCATAACTGGCTTGTTATATTTATTAGTATCTTAATTCTGCCGCACTTTTTACCAATTTTGACTACTGAAGCAGTTCTCTTTCCTACGCCAATTCAGTGTGACAAGAATCAAGCTGCGAGAATAATCCCAATACAAGAAGGTAGCTCGATTGAACAAGAATCGATTGGCAGCGATCCGCATTGTTATGAGCTTAAATTATTAGCCGATCAGTTCCTACACCTAGTTGTTAATCAAGATGGTATAGATGTTGTCGTGACACTTTATGATCCAGATGGTAAAGAACTCATTAAAGTCGATAGTCCCAATGGTACACAAGGTCCTGAATCTTTTATCCTGATGGCAACAAAGACAGACAGTTATCGACTAAGTATAAGTTCATCAAAGCCTGTTGCGGATGGACGTTATACAGTAACCATAAAAGAGTTAAGACCAGCTTCAGCAATGGATAGAGAGCGTGCGGAAGCTTTCCTGAAAGCCCAGAAATTATTTAATGAAGCCTTTGCAGCTTATGAAACTAATGAGTACTCAACATCGATAGATAAGTATATTGAGTCGTTGCCACTATGGCGAATTGCTGCCAACCAATATATGGAGATGATTACGCTCTGTCAGATAGGTCAAAGTTATGAGGGCTTGAAAGATAAAGAGAAGGCATTGGAATATTTTAATCAGGCGTTACCACTGCAACACGCATTGAGCGAGTTTACTTGGGAAGCTATTACACTCAATAATATTGGTCAGCTATATCAAGATAAAGGCGAAAAGAGGGTAGCATTGGAATACTACGAAAAGGCATTACCAGTTGCGAAAGCTGCACAAGACCCAGCCATGCAAACTACAATACTGAATAATATTGCTGCCATTTATGTAAACTTGGGTGAAATACAAAAGGCACTTAATAACTATCGTCAAGCGCTAGAATGTCTTCAAGCCACAAAGAAAACTAAATTAAAAGCTACTGTGCTTAACAATATGGGAAATCTCTATATTTTGCTGGGAGATGGTGAAAAGGCTCTATTGTATCTAGAACAGTCACTACCATTGCGACGACTCGAAAAAGATCTTGCGGCAGAATCCAAAACCTTAAACCATCTCGCAATAGCTTATCAATTGTTAGAAAATTATGAAAAAGCCAAAGCGTATTACAATGAAGCGATAGCGCTAATTAAGCGTCTACCTATCGATAAGCAAGAGCCACAGCCCATCAACAATATAGGTAAACTATACCTTTCTTTGGGAGAAACCACAAAGGCGATAGACTATTTTAAGCAAGCATTATCTATACAAGAAACTAGAAATGACCTTTATGGTCAAGCTTACACACTAACCAACCTAGGCGCTGCCTATAATATTTTAGGAGAAAACGAGAAAGCATCGGTTTTTTTGCAACGGGCATTGTTGCTATGCAAGCAGCTAGATAACCCTGACATAGATGTAAAAGCCCTTTTTACTATGGCAAAAGTGGAGAGAAGCGTAGGAAGGCTTACCGATGCACTCGCCAAGATAAGAGCAGCCATTGTTATTACCGAATCGTTGCGCAGTAAGATCTATTATGATGTTCTACGCACAAGCTATTTCGCAACAATGGAAGATCATTATGAATTTTATATCGATCTACTAATGCAACTGCATAAACTTAATCCAACCTTGAAATATGATGAAGAAGCCCTTCACATTAGTGAGCGCGCACGTGCACGCAGTTTTATTGACCTGATCGCAGAAGGTAAAATTGATATAAATAGTGGAACTTCGCCCATGCTCCTGAGCCAGTGGGATGTTTTACGACAAGACCTTACTAACATAGTAAATCGCCAAATACAGTTAATGCAGGAAAAACATACTGTCGAAGAGATGCAACTCTTACAAAAAGAAACAGAAAAGATCACTGCAGAGCTACAAGCAGTTGAATCTCAGATACGTATAGAAAACCCACGCTATGCTGCAATTAACTTCCCAAAGCCATTAACTCTGAAGGAGATCCAAGAAAAGGTGCTCGATGAAAAAACCCTTTTGTTGGAGTATACATTAGGTGAGCAACGCAGTTATTTATGGGCTATCACCAAGAATTCTATGACAAGTTATCAACTACCAGGACGCAAAGTGATTGAAGATGTAGTAGCACGTGTATACTCCTTAATCGCTGCCCGTGCCTGTACTATAAAGCATGAAACTCGTGAGGAAAAGGATGAACGAGTGAAAAAAGCTGATCAAGAGCTCCCTAAGGCGATTGTTGAGCTAAGCCAAATACTACTTGATCCGGTGGCTTCGCAACTATCAGACGAACGACTAGCAATCGTAGCTGATGGCGCATTACTATCACTTCCATTCGAGATGCTTATGCTTCCTACTAGTAACTACAACAAGTATCTATTAAATGATCATGAGATTGTTAGCTTACCATCAGCATCTTCACAGGCTGTGCTTCGGCAAGAACTTGCGGGACGCAAACCGGCGGAAAAAACAGTTGCTGTTATAGCTGATCCCGTCCTTAGCAACAAAGATAGTCGTGTTAATAACAAGCTTGTTAGCCCAGATATTGATAAAGAAAATATCGCCTATCAGGCAATGCAGCAAACTCGCAATCCAGATTGCTATGATGAGTTATCATTTGAGCCTCTTCCTGGATCACGTATTGAGGCAATAGAGATTCTTAAGTTGGTGCCAAAACAGCAGCGATTTCAGGCGCTGGACTTTGATGCCAACCTGGCAACAGTAACCAATCCACAACTACGCCAATATCGCATTATACATTTTGCTACACATGGCTTTGTACCAACCAAATCACCAAACTTGGTTGGTATTGCGTTATCGCTAGTCAATAGTCGTGGCGAACCACAGAATGGATATTTAGAGCTTTCCCAGATCTACAATTTAGATCTGCCTGCCGAGTTAGTAACTCTCAGCGCTTGTGATACCGGCTTAGGAAAGGAGGTTCAAGGTGAAGGAATTATTGGCTTGGTACGGGGATTTATG
>JBFLVQ010000903.1:0-3463 GCA_040758525.1 Acidobacteriota bacterium | reverse complement strand
GATCACTATTTAGTAACTAAACATTTTTAATTGTCCACAACTCTAACAATACTAGAGATCAATTTTTGTAGAGATAAATCAAAGTTGCAGACACCTATATGTCAAATTCGATGAGATGGCTAATGAAACACTCCCACCCAGAGTATTCTGGATTTATGCATATCAATATGCGTGTATAGGTTCACGATAACAATTAATTGTGGTTCAGACCGCTAACATTATAGCTGGATGGCTATCCAGCTGGGCCGCATAGCTGTGCGCAGGCATAGCTAAATTCTAGCTAGCATAATTAGCTCAGGAGGCTAAGCATGAGTCATAGAACACTAAATACCGTGAAACGTTACGTACTAGTAACAGTCACGATAGTATCACTAATAATGATGGTAACTAGTTCGGGTGCTATGAAGGATAATTTAGCAACAGGTTCAACAGCTACAAATGAGGGTCTTAGCCAAACCTCACTAAGAGCCGAAGATGTATCTGTTAAACTCTTAAGTAAACCGACCCGTGATGGCAATGCGATACTGCTAGTGCGTTTTGCCAAATCTGAAGAGAGGATACCATCACAGGTTCTTATTGAGCTTGAAGATCGCGAATTATTACTACGTGATGACGGAGAAGCAGGCGATGAAAGAGCTGGTGATGGAGTGCATTCTGCCATCACTACAATCGATCCTGCACAAGATGAGGAGAATTTTCGTCGTATCGAGCAGTTGCTGAGAGAGAAAGAGCAACCCTTAAAAGCTCCGGTTTTTGATGCACGAGTAAAAGTAGGCGAGAAAGAGTTACAACCAATTCTCCTTAAAGAAGATATAGCGATAAAGATCGATCCCGTTGCCTCTCCTTTGGCTGTCGATCCAGAAAAATCTTTGGTCATTCGTGATCCACTTGTAGTAGAAGATCCTACGCGAACGTTCAATCCTTGTACCAAAGTAGGTACACCAATGGGAAAATGGACATTTGGCTATTTAATGGAACAGATGGCCAATCAGGCAGTAACAGGAATCGATCCATCTAAATTTGTACGTCTATGGTTGAGAAAATGGGAGGTAGATCAACCTGTCAATGGATGGACGGTAGCAAAGCGACTACAGATCCAAAATTTAATTATAGGTCCTTGGGAACAGGCGAGCGGCGGGCCTGGTAGTCCATTAGATCTTTCCAAAGCCCCATTTAAACTATTGGCGATTGTAAATCGAGTAGATCTACGTGATAACACTGTTTATGGTGGTAGCAATGCTGGCGAAGCCCGTTTTGTCTTTGGCGCTATCGGTCCAAACTGCCAAATACTGCAGTTTACCGTAATCTTTGAATATGGAATAGACCGCAAGGGTTGCAAACAGGTAAAGGCCTGGGCACAGCAATGGTACGATCTAGGTGCCTTACCGTTAGGCTCCCCAGCATATAATGCAGCTTTAGAAGCTATTACAGAACAGTTTGTCAAAGCCGGCGCAGCCCCCAGCAAGCCGAATGGAAGTGCTCTCAATCAACTGCGTACTAATGAGATTGCGCTTGCCAGTCCTTGGGAGCTAAGGGAATTTAGAATTGTTACTAAACCAGGCGGTACTGCTGGTCTTCTACAACAGGTAACAGTAAAGCAGACTCCCGATATTAGTCATAATAAGACCGCATTGCTGTCAGATTATGTAAATATCAATACTCCGGCAATTCTTGCTGGCACTAATGTAGTACCTGATCAGTTCCCTGTTGGCAATCCATTTCTGGGTGGTTCAGCACTCACTCCATTTAATCACTTTTGGAATAATCCTGCTGGCGGACCATTTATTATCAACCGCGAGGCAAGATTCCGATTCTCATTCGATACCTGTAATGCTTGTCATGCAGGCGAAACAAACACACTCTTTACCCACATAAAACCAGCCCCATTCGGGGTACCGGCAGGGTTGTCTGGTTTTATGACAGGCATCAATGTTATTGATCCTGCTGATGGAATGCCTGTGCGTACTTTTAATGAATTAGACCGACGTGCGCTAGATCTTGATAATCTAGTCAATTCTCCTTGTCGAGATCAACTGTTCTTCAAAAAGATATTAGCAGCCCACTAATATTTTTCAGTTGTGATGTTTAGATAGATAAGGCACATTCAATATTGCTGATAGCAGGCCAGCCGGCAGCTAAAAGAATAAAGAATGTGCCTTGTTATGCACAACTAAGATCAGCCTTAATAGCGATCTCGACGACCACCGCCGCCACCACCACCAAACCCGCGCCGATTATCACGATTACCACCACGAGCTTCCTGAGGTTTAGCTTCATTGACCTTCAGCGGACGACTATTGAGGGTATAACCATTAAATTGTGAAATGGCAGCCTCGCCATCCGAGCGATTGGCCATTTCTACAAATCCAAAGCCTCGCGATTGGCCTGAATCCCTATCCGTTACTATACGAGCCGACTCAACCGCGCCGGCTTGTGAGAAGAGTTTGTTAAGCTCATCTTCTGTTGTTGAGAAAGAGAGATTTCCTACATAGAGTTTCATTACTGACATAGGTTGTCCTTTATATTCTTAATTGAAGTGGGAACAGCAACGTCGGCGGATTCAGATAAGTATAGGGTGAGATTCCGGTTTTCTTCCACTCAAGCGCAAGCAGTTCCTAGTTAGTGTCAATGCGCTTTGAGCCAAGTCTTGAAATAAAAGATCAAGAGTTCGGTTGTCCACGCGGACGGTATGCGCCTAACGGGTGGGTATTATAACAGTGATTATCGTGGTTTGAAAAGAAGAGTTTGTGGTGATCTATTCCCTGTCCTAAAGAAACAGAGTTACTATCGACTTTTTGCTTATATTTTGTTAACAAGGAGATTATTGAAGTTGCACTACAATCCTTTCGGTTATTATTAAGCTTGTACCAAACAAGCAGAGATTAATTGATGGAGAGTTCTAGTTTATGTCTGCACAAGAACGGCTGAAGTTTTTTACAACATTTATTGGTAAGCCATTTCCAGAGCATACCCCTCGTGTAACAAGTTGGTTAAATGGCATTATTCGTGCCGTCGAGCTGGGTTCATTTACAGTTGAATATATTGTGCGAGAGGATATGACCAATCCTTTAGGAATTCTACATGGTGGTATCTCAGCACTAATTATCGATGACCTTATCGGCATGACTGTTTATGCGCTGGGTAGAGAGACTATTTTTGTCTCAATAAATCTTACTGTAGATTTTCTTGGCAAAGCCCGCCTAGGCGATAAGATTATCGCAAGATCAAGAGTAGTCCGACAGGGTAATCAGATTATCAATATTGAATGTGAGATTCTTAATGCACAAGGAAATCTGATTGCGCGCGGAACATCTAATATGCTCTCAAATATTGCGCGGTACTCACCCAGGGATACTTTGATAATGAAAGATAACATGGGATGAATATTTGAAAAATAGAAGGCCACCCCTAGGATTAGATTTGGGGAAATCTATAAGAAGGAGTGGCCTATGAGAAAAGCTCA
>JBFLVQ010000902.1:0-3464 GCA_040758525.1 Acidobacteriota bacterium | reverse complement strand
GGACGCGCCGAAACACAACCTGAGCAACTTGCCTATATATTTTTACAAGATGGCGAAAAAGAAGAAAGACGATTGACTTATCATGAATTAGACCGTCAGGCACGTGCGATTGCAGCGTTGCTGCAAAGTTATCATGCGCGCGGAGAACGGGCATTATTGCTTTACCCACCAGGACTGGAATTTATCGCGGCCTTTTTTGGTTGTCTCTATAGTGGAGTGATCGCTGTGCCGGTCTATCCACCGGATCCGGCTCGTCTCAATCGTACCCTGCCTAGATTAATGGCAATTGCCAATGACGCCAAACCTATCATTGCTTTGACTACTAGTGAAATATTATCGCTAGTTGAGTACCTATTTTCTGGGGAGAGCGAAGTTCAGGCAATACGCTGGCTAGCAACTGACAATATTGAACTAGCATTGGCTGAACAGTGGCAACGGCCAGAGATTGATATTAGTACATTGGCTTTCCTTCAATATACCTCTGGCTCAACGGCATTGCCTAAAGGGGTGATGATTAGTCATGGCAATCTAATGCAAAACGAGTTGATGATTCAACAAGCTTTTCAGTTGAATGAATCGTCAATAGGAGTAGGTTGGTTACCGCTCTATCATGATATGGGCTTGATCGGTAATGTGATTCAACCTCTCTATGCCGGTTTTCCCTGTGTACTGATGTCGCCACTCGATTTTCTCCAACGTCCCTTGCGCTGGTTACAAGCCATCTCACAATATCGTGCTACCAGCAGCGGTGGCCCGAATTTCGCCTATGATTTATGTGTGCGTAAGATCACTCCTGAACAACGTGCCTCGCTAGATCTAAGCTGCTGGAGGTTGGCCTTTAATGGGGCTGAGCCAGTTCGCCCAGAGACACTAGAGCAGTTTGCTGCCGCTTTTGCTGCTAGTGGTTTTCGTCGTGAAGCATTCTATCCCTGTTATGGTTTGGCAGAAGCAACTCTATTTGTGGCAGGAGGGGTGCATGGTGCTGCTCCAGTCGTCTGCACAATAGATAGTGAAGCGCTTGAGGAGAATTCTATAGTTGAGGCTTTGCCTGCTCAGCCCTATGCAGTGAAGTTAATTGGCTGTGGTCAATCACCTGTCAATCAGCAGATTGTGATTGTAGATAGTGAAACGGCTACCCTCTGTCCATCTGGACAAGTTGGTGAAATCTGGGTTACCGGACCTGCCATTGCACAAGGTTATTGGCACCGGCCTGAGGAGACAGCATACGCTTTTCAGGCCTATCTTGCCGATACTGGTATAGGCCCATTTCTACGTACTGGGGATCTAGGATTCTTAAAGAACGGCGAACTGTTTATTACTGGCCGCCTTAAGGATCTCATTATTATTCGTGGTCGTAACCATTATCCTCAGGATATTGAGCAGACCGTGGAAAAGAGTTATCGATCCTTAAGACCAGGTTGTTCAGCAGCTTTCTCTATTAATATCGATGGCGAAGAGAGATTGATTGTGGTTGCCGAAGTGGAACGGCGTTACCACACCGTGCGCCGTGCCATGATAGAGAACAGACAAAAGCTAGAGAGCCGTACTACAGACCGTCGCCAACTAAAATTAGATCCTGGATTTGAAACAGACACACAAGTGCCTCTACATCCCCAGGCGATTACCTGGGCAATACGTAGTGCCATTGCTGAACAGCATGATCTACATGCTCATACTGTAGTGTTGGTATCTGCTGGCAGTATACCTAAGACTTCGAGTGGCAAAATACAGCGGCATGCTTGTCGCGAAGCATTCTTAACACAGACGCTTGATGTGGTAATGGAAGACACCCTCGAACTTATTATGGAAGTCGAGGTAGGAAAGATACTTGATCGACAAGCTCTACTGGCTGCGGAGGTCGATTTCCATCAGTGCTTGATGGAAGCGCATCTATGTGCGCGTATTGCCCAGACACTAAATCTCTCGACTAACTCTTTACAGCTCGATCAACCCATTAATAGCTTGGGAATAGATTCACTGATGGCAATCGAGTTAAAGAATCAACTTGAGAATGATTTTGGTGTAAGCCTACCAATTATCAGATTTCTTAAAGGTGATAGTATCTGCCAACTTTCTAGCTGGCTATTGGAACAGATACGTAACTCGCCTCCATTAGCACTGTCTGCGCAGGCTCCCGTTACCGAATATGCCCTCTCTTATGGGCAAAAATCTCTCTGGTTTCTACATCAACTTGCCCCTACAAGTGCTGCTTATAATCTCTTTTTTGCTGTGCGTATTCTCTCAAAACTGGATGTGCCAGCCTTACAGCGTGCATTCCAGGCGCTCCTCAATCGTCACCTGATTTTGCGTACCATATATCTTGCAGATGGTGGTGAACAGAGACAGCAGATACTTGAGTGTCATGATATTAATTTCAATGTTGTGGATGCGACTACCTGGAGTTGGGAAGAGTTAAACGAAAGGTTGGTGACAACCGCCCACAAGCCTTTTGATCTTGAGAAAGGCCCATTGCTACGAGTAGATCTCTTTACTCGCGCTGAATCAGAACAGATACTTTTATTAACTGTCCACCATATCGCTATTGATCTATGGTCATTGTTAATTTTGGTGGATGAGTTAGGTAGACTCTATCCTGCTGAATTGGTCGGAACGCGCGCGGCATTGCCTTACTTAGGATTGCAGTATACCGACTATGTACGTTGGCAAGCAGAAATGCTTGCCGGACCTGCTGGAGCAGAGCATTGGGCCTATTGGCAGAAACAACTATCAGGTGAACTGCCAGTGCTACATCTTCCTACTGATAGAACCAGACCGCCAGTACAGACTTATCGCGGTGCCTCTTTCCCTTTTAGGATTGATGGGGAGATTACCGAACAGCTCAAGACCCTTGCCATTAGTAACGCAACAACGCTTTATACAGTATTGCTGTCGGCCTATCAAGTGTTGTTACATCGCTATAGTGGCCAGCAGGATATTCTAGTTGGTTCTCCAGCCGTAGGCCGTAGCCATACCGAATTTGGAGGGATAGTAGGATATTTTGTTAATCCAGTGGTGATACGTGCATTCGTTACTGATAATGGTACGTTTCAGGAGTTTCTTGCCCATACACGTGAAACTGTATTAGCTGTATTGGAGCATCATGATTATCCCTTCCCATTGTTAGTAGAAAAGTTGCAACCGGTGCGCGATGCCAGTCGTTCACCGATCTTTCAAGTAATGTTTGTGCTGGAGAAGCCGAACCGGCTACAGGAACAGGGGATAGCTCCATTCGTATTAGCTGAGACAGGCGCACATATGGAGTTAGGTGGGCTACTAGTAGAGTCGCTTGCGCTTAAGCAACGTATAGCGCAGTTTGATTTAACACTAATGGCAGTCGAGGTTAGTGATGGGCTTATTGCATCCTGGCAGTTCAATTCCGATCTATTTGATGAAATTACTGTGGCAAGAATGGTCAGTCATTACAAGCGACTCTTGCAAGCGATTGTTGATTGTCCACTACGGTA
>JBFLVQ010000901.1:0-3465 GCA_040758525.1 Acidobacteriota bacterium | reverse complement strand
CAGTAATTATTTTTAAGGCAACCGGGCGGGTTGTCCCTAGATGGGTTGCTTGATAAACAACACTCATACCGCCTTGTCCCAACAGTTTTTCAATACGGTACTTTTCATCAATAATCTCCCCAATTAAAGCGAGCGCAGAAGTCTTTTCTTTACGCAAGGGGGCAATAAGAGGATGGGCAATAAAATTATTTATCTCGGTCTTATCGTAAGCTGAGATTAGTGACTCTACCTCTTTTTTTAGCTCTAAATCACCAGCACACATCTCATCTATCAGGTTGGCACGCTGTTCGGGTTTCTTGTCTAAGAGCGCATAGAAGATTTTTTCTATCTGTTCCCAACGGCTGGCTGACATGCATCTACTCCTTACTGCTTATCGTTAACTTCTTTATTAATCTCTCGGTAGAGCCAAGCTCTGGCAAACGCTAATGCACGTTTTATCGTAGCAGCAGAGCATTCCTGAATTGTTGCGATCTCTTCAATTTCAAGACCTAGAAAGAAACGCAATTCTACTAAGCGGCTTTTATCAGGAGCAACCTCTTGTAATTTATCTAATACTCTATCTAAGGCGATTAGATCTAAATTCGTTGGTAGCTGCAATACTTGGGGTAGAGAAGAGTTAATTATTTGACTGAGGGATACCCCAAGCTGACGATTAGGACGTTTTTCAGCATTATATCTTCTTACATAATCTATTAAGATACGCCGCATCAGTGTTGATGCCGTAGCAAAGAAATGGTTTCTATCTGTCCAATTAGTCTGTTTTCGATTAAGAAATTTGATACATAGTTCATTGATTAGTTCTGTCGGTTGAATTGTATGGCTTGGACCTTTACGACCAAGGTATTGATTAGCAATCTCATGCAGCTCCCTATAGACCAGTGGGATGAGTCTATCTAAAGCAGTCGGATCTCCATTGTTCCAGTCTGCCAGTATCGCAGTTAGATCTACGTCAATAACCATTACTGCCTTTCTCAGCGCTTATCAGATTAAGTGCATATTTCCTGTCGATAATACCACTATTTTGAGAAATCTGGGGAGCACTCAAATGCCCTATTATTATTAACGCACGATCTAAGCAGAAAACAGCTCACAATAGTTGCAGAAAAACCGGCAATTGGGAAAAAACTAGAATTTTGTGAGCCGTTTCTTGTCAATTTACGTCTAGATAATATAGAGGGGTACTATAACCATAGCGGCATTAGGTGTTTGTAATATCGGATTATTACTGTAGTATTTCTTGGGAATTGGTATTAAACCTAGTCCGATTCGATTATCCTGTTATTATATGGGTTTTGTAATCAATCTATTTAGGTGAGATTGGTAATCTAAAGTCACGGTAAAGTGGAGGAAAATTCATATGTTAAGCAACGATAGACAGGAGGATTTAGCTACCCAAGAACCATCCCAAGGTAATAATGGGAATTTTCCTGTTGAGTCAGTTTCTCAGCAACAGCTAATGATCGCTTTACAAAAATCGTTGTGTATAATCGCTGAGGTCTACCAATTATGTAACACTGATTCAGCCGAAGATCCTGCCGCTATTCTCCAAGCGATAAGAGTGCGTCTGCAAACCGCAGGAGTTCAGATCAAGGAAGCTTCTCAGGATAAGACAGTAGCAGTTGATGCTAAAGTGGTTGTTACTGACATAAAAGATAGTAATAGATCGTCTACGCCGAAAAGGGGTAAGAAAGATAAGCCTATAGAGCCATTGAAAATAAGAATCTGCATAGGCAGTGTATGTGCTGAGTTTTGAGAGGGTCTTTTTCAATGGTAATGGATGCAGCAATAATGACAGATAGCTTATTGTCAAGCCAAACCGATGGTGGGTTTTGTTCAGTTTTCCTACAATGCTTCTGATACAGTGAGGAAAACTGAACAAAGTTCTTTCATATTTAAGATGAATATAAGTTGGGCTATTCTACCTGTGCAGTGGCTTTGCCATTATTGAAGAAGAGCGTTACTTTGGAGATCTCAAGCAGATTAAGACCTTCCCAAACTAGTGCATTTCCCTCTGAATCCTCGACTCTGATATCCCATTTAGCCGCTTCCTCATCACGATCAAATGTGATCAAAACCGACTCACCAGGTGGTAGTGTGTCTCTGCCTAGGATATCCTCTTCCCATTCGTTTACATGTGTTGGTGAGACATAAAGACTGTTAATTACCACACCAGTCTTATTAACAACAGTAAAATCTTGAGCCCCCACCATCCGTTTAGCCGTAACTGGCTTTCCTGCCATATAGGCAGTTGAAGATAACAATATACCTGTAGCAGCAAATAACATTACAAAAAATAGCACCGAAAAGATCCTAATCTTCATATTTCTCCTCAAAGGCTCTGTGTTTTTGTTTAAGGGAGTAGAGAGCTTAAGCTAACCTCAGAACCCCCTACCTAGATAATTAACTAGCTATGGCAATAGCTTTTTAGCTATCGCCACTGGCACCACCACTGTACATAGAGAAGCTACCCCAAATAGCATCAATAATCTGCTCATTGGATTTGAACTTATCTTCCTCAGTGCTGACGATCATAATGTAGTTATCAGTGACATCGGTGGCCACTAGTAGTCTGGCTTTGTGCTTCTTGCCGCTCTGATCTGTAAAGGTGCAATCGGCAAGATTATAATCATCATTCAATTCCTGTATGCCAGAGACTTTGACATCCTTAAGATTTATTTTGGTAAGGAAGTTTACCGTACCATTCATTAGATCCTCTTTAGTAAGAGTCTTGTCCTTAAATGCCAACACTAATACTTCAACATTAGAGGGGGACGGTGTCTCTGCGGTAAAAAGATCGATATCACCTATCGTCTCATCGCTAGTCTGAGATCCTTCTGGTACTTCAAACTCATATCCCTTGTTCTCATCATAGAAGGTTACCCAGTTTTCTGGTACAGCCACCTTCTTATCTGTTGGCACACCCTTCTTTGCCGCATCAGGTTTTGGTGAAGAATGGGCAGATTTAGTAGTGCCAGTTGGGTTAGCATTAGCTGTTGGTTGCGCAGCCGCAGGTGTAGGCGCAGGCGTGGGTGCAGATACAGGTTTAGGTGCAGGGTTAGAACTACATGCACTAACGAGTAGTGACGCACTAAGCAATGTAGAGCTTAAAGCTAATTTTATCTTCATCACTTTTCTCCATTGATCTATTTGAATTGTAGGCGCGGCAAGTTTTGACAAGACCTAATACAGGTTCTGTGACAAGACAGAGGATTTTACCAATTACCATATGTTCGCTCGACCCGCCCCATTTAGCGTGAAAGGCCTTTTTTAGACTTTGTCACAGAACCGTTTTTCACACTTAACACTTGTCACTAGCAGGTTGTGCAATTGACAGGCCAAAACTTAAAAGATTATGGAATGGACTATTAGTCAAATAAAAACTACTACATAGTTGAAAACATCAGAGAACAAATATTTTCAAACATTCATTACTAGTTTTCAATTTGGTAAGCTAAGCTTTTCAAT
>JBFLVQ010000900.1:0-3465 GCA_040758525.1 Acidobacteriota bacterium | reverse complement strand
ATACTACCTCATTCATGCTTAGTAATCTCGATAAGAGTAATGCCAGTGTTCAGGTGAAAATAACTGCTACTGATCCTGCTGGTAACAAGGGCGAGCAGATCGCTTCATTTCAGATTTCGCCTGTAATTATGCAGGTTAACTACAATAAGCCTAAACTTACCATTTCTGGAATTGGTTTCCTTTCAAATAAACAACAACCCAAGATGACTGTGCTCATCAATGGAAAGGAAATCCCATCATCCAAGGTAACCGTCAATGGTAATACTATTATTACTGCCAAGGGTAACAAGAAGAAATTAGCCATTGAAAAGGGCGTTAACCTGGTAAATGTAATAATAGATGGCCTGGTATCCAATTCAGCGGAATTGAACTTCTGATTCTATAGATTCCATAATTATCAGTAAGCCGCATTCTGCCATCATTGGTGGAGTGTGGCTTGGCTGAAGTTGTACGTAAATTGATTAACTACCAACTCGATCATCCCATTATGGGGTAATAGCTATCTTAAAAAACTCTCCTGTCAAACTATTAGTTTGAACTGGAGAGTATCTATTTGTAAAACTAAGTTATCCTGACTATTTGACTATTTTTGAAGAAATATTCTCTTTGCATGTCCAAATCAATAACAAAATGAGCTTTTAAAATACAAGAATCGGCTATCAGATTGGATCAAGCAGTAACAATCCCTAATGGTAATTTATGCAGGTTATATGGAATTGCTTGAAGAAAACCTTCTGTCGGCTTTTGTGCCTTTGTTGGACGTAGCTTAGTTAAGAGCTTTTTTTGATGTTGTCAGTCACTATAAATCAAAATCTAACTGCAGAAAGCAAAGAGGAGGAATATGTACAAATCAAGGTTCTATTTCTTAGCAATGTTAATTATAGTCTGCGGACTACTAGTTAACGTCAACCCCACTGAGGCTCAAAGAGAAAAGGGTAGATCAGCAGAAATAGTTTCTATTATTGCAGATCGCACCCAAGAAAAGACGATTTTGGTAGATGGCAGTAAAAAAACGTACACTTTCAATGGAAAGTTCTTTAGGGATACCAGCGGACGTACAAGAACAGAGACAGGTCCTATCGTTGTTATACAAGATCCTGTTGCTCGACAAACAATAGTGTTCAATTCAGATCTGAGGAAGGGCTACGCATCAAAGTGGGACTCAAATAACAAGGTAGTTAGCAGCGAAACAGTCAAGATTATTACAGATCTTAAGCCTGTAACTGAAACTATTTCCCTGGGTACCAAAACAATTTCGGGAATTGAAACCATGGGTGAGCGTTATAGGTCTGTAGTGCTGGCAAATTCCAGTTTTGGCAATAAACGAGACTTAGAAAGTACCGTAGAGTCTTGGTTATCAGATGCCTTGCAGTTAGTAATAATGACTAAACGTACAAGTTCTTCCGGTGTAGAAACTGTTGAGCATTATCACAACATTCAAGCTAACGCCAAAATAGAGCCGCAACTTTTTGAGTCGCCACAGTATATATGTTATCAAGAATATCAGGATGGACGGTTGCTCCCAGGATGTGGCGATCCGTGTGATTATGACCCTTGCTGCTATGGTGGCTGTTCACCTCCTTGTTCCATGTCAATGAACCCAACGTTTATGGATTTGATCAGTATTGGCTCTTCCTTCGCTAATAATAATGGTGAGGCAAACACAGGTCCAGAATGTACCTTTACAGGAGTATCCATTAGTTATGACCTACCCCTAGTGGTAGAGGTTACATCGTTGTCGAATCATTCTGCTACCTGGCGCGGTTATGATAACGGTGGGGCAGCATGTCACAACTGCTACTATTATGGAACTATGTGTTTTAGTAACTCCGCAGATCAGCAAGAATGCGCAAGTGTAAGGTTGCTTGTTAGATTCTATTGATTTCTTGTTAAATCTAGTTCCCCCACCATAGAAGATCAGGAAATTTGGACACCAATATAAATCTGTTCGTGTTGGTGTCCAAACCATTTAATTCTGTGTGTTTTTTGCTGAAATCTTACCATTCCCCATAGTTACGTATTCTGACGGTATTATTGTGAAAGCCTTTTCCAGTCATTATGAAAGTCATTTCAATCGTCCGATTGGATCGCCCCAAAAGGGTGTCATTAGCAGTGCTGGTATCGCTTGTCTAGCATCAAATCTGGCCCATACTTAAGGCTTGTATTTAAGTGGAAAAGGCTACCAGAGAATAGCCTTCGATCATGCTTCTTTGAAGCTATGACCTGGCTATGTAGTTTGTTCCTACAGAGTATTATCAACAGCCTTAACATTACTCTTTACTTTCATAGGTATGCTCCTTTGGTAATGGTTGTACTATAGAATCAAGCCTTTTCTGATCTAGACTGCAGGTGGCAAGTCCGGTCCATGCTCCAGGTGTGCTAAATACCTCTCATACGTTTCTCGTTCTTTCTTGCGCTTCAAGTACGGTCCCTTGATTTCTTGGATGAGACGTTTTAACTCCTCAGCTTGATCCGGTGGCAATAGCTGTATCTCTGGTGCTTTGATCAATGTGAAGTTGCGCTTGGTGGTTTTCTTCTTCTTGGCCATAACAATAGGGTACTAAGATGCAGAGGGTAGGTCAACTGGAACAGTGAAGAGTGATTGATCGCCAAATTAACCTTACACCATCCAAATGAAATAGCTATCATGGCGTAAGGGTAGCTATGGGCAGAAGACTTAAGATTAAGGCACATTCATTACCTGAGCGCTGTGAGATATGTCACCAGGCGGACTGCTTTGATCCGCAAGCTAATTATTGCTCAAGATGCCAATCTGTGTCTTTGCTTACTAAAACTAATAATGCCAGCGCTTCTAAATTGACTATTCAAGAAATAGACATAATTGAACAATTCCAGCAGGTAAATGCTCGTCTACAATTAGCATCTACAATACGATGGCTGGCTGCAGCATTAGTAAGTATTACGGTATTCTTAGCATTAGTAGGATTATCTTGGATTGGTGTGTATTTTTATGTTTTTATATTCATCTTTAGCGTCGTTCCAATAATTTTGTTGTTTTCCTGTAAATGCCCAGCCTGCAAAACAAGATTAACTAGATACCTATACGATTTTCCTTCCAACATAAATTTTATGGAGCACTGCCCACGTTGTGGTGTTCGGTTAATCTCGCCATCCCAACAACCGTCCCAGTAATCTTACTATCATCCCTCGCCCTGCTTGCCCTGACGACCTTGACGACCCAGACGATCTTGATGCTCGTGATGTCCCTACTTCCCCACTATCAATATCCTTCTGAGTGAGCTGGCCTGGTGGTGGCCATTTGCGTATTGGTGCGACATCAGGTTTGTGGGTGTGGCGAGTGTGAGCGTGGTGATTGATTGAGCCAGGAGTTTTCATAGTGGTCTATTATACTCATTTACTTTGAGGTTGCTTTAATTGTGCGAGAGCTAAATAGATATCTGTGAATTCGTCACACACTATAGCCACAACTGCACTGTAGATCAA
>JBFLVQ010000899.1:0-3466 GCA_040758525.1 Acidobacteriota bacterium | reverse complement strand
AATATCGCCGCCACTAGCATTAGCAAACGCTGAAATATCAGCTAAGAACTCTCGTCTACCTTCATTATTACCAGATGGTAGTTTTTCTTTGTAATCAAGTGTCTTACTTTCGGCTACGCCATTAGCAATAAGCTCTTCTATTGCTTCCTTATCAATCTGGTCAAAAGGTTTGTTAATCATTTCGCCGTTCCTTCTGAGAGCCTATCTTGTATCTACTTAACCTCTGTGCTATACAGTACTCGTTCAATCATTGCACATTGAATTACTGGCCATCGCATCAGACTAGGGGCTCTCAATCCATCGGCTGATGCGGTGGCCGTTATTTTTTAACTACCTTTTTAAAGCAGATATCGATCAGTCAGGCACGCTATTTTAATATTTGGATATACCAACAGGTTAGAGGTAAGTTAATTATGGTTCTGATTCATCTCCAAAATTATCATGTGATGGATGAGAACCAAATTTGCCATTCTCTCTATAAAAATGTGCATATGGCTTCGTATAATCTAATCTGCGCTCGCTAATAGTTGGATCTTTATCATTAAAGGAGTCAAGCCGCCTCGAATTTATACTTTTCACTAGTTCATCTACTTTTTTCTCCATATTGATATTCGAGTTTTGTATAGGTTTAGATTGAGCCTTCTCGACATTAAGATTATCATCATTATGAACTTTCTTAATATGCCGTTCCAGTCTACCTAATCTTACTCTGTTAATACAAAATGAACAATTAACTAATTCTCTATTACTACGTTTATTTTTTGAAATAATCTCATCAACTTTCTGTCCAGAATTAGATTCGCTGTGGTGTTGAAGAATATGTTGCTTGATCTGTTTTTGCTTTACAAACTGGTTACAAAAACGACATGGAGATAATTTTGGCTGTTTTGGTTGTATATCTTTTGTCCGTTTAAAACCTGGCTTTCTATTATTATGATCTCTAAGGTGCCAATCCAAATCAGTTGCTCTTATAGGAACGTTACATTTAGGACAATTAGTTGTTTCTAGCTTTCTAGCTTCTTCTAGTTTTTGATCTAATATTTTATTAGCTGAGCGTAACTTAGTAACGGTACGATTACAGTCTTTCTTATGGGTAATAATTGTTTCAATTAAACCCGTACCACTACACCACATGCAATTTTCATTAGAACCATAGCAGGAACAATTTCTGGACTTGATTTTTTTTAACATATTACTATTCCACTCTAACTCTGGCTATTAATATACCTAAACTTTATATTCTTAATCATATTCGGCATTCCCTCACACCCGTATGTAACACCTACTTCGTTTCACTTATTATCCTTGATTGCGATCCTCTACTATCACCCTGTAGCTGCTATAATTATTAGCCCTACAAGCATTCCTATGATAAAGAGTCCCCATAAAGTACTTTTGTCATGGTCTTTTTTACTACCTAGAGACAAGAAAAATAACGCTACTCCTGATACCGAAGCTAACGCCGTTAAACCAAATCCTACCAGGCGTAACACATCCCGATTTGTCATTCCTGTTTGAATCATAAGATCTATGATCGTCATACCCTATTCCCCCTTAGTAAGTGCTCGTCGCCATAGTATCTTATCTTGTCGCTCTCGTTATTTATATTGTGGATATTACAACTGTGGATATTACGTAACGCTCTCAGCCATTCAGCCAATCTATCCATTCCCTGCCCCTTGCTACCCTCTCGCGCTCCATCTCTGTATGGCAATTATTACCCCCTGTATTTCTACCACTGTAATCTCACGACTAGCTAAACAATGGTGGTTTGATAAGCTAATATATTAGATAAGGGTAGAGGTAGAAGCAACGCTTATGGATGAGCAGCGCAAGCAACATCTGAGAGAATTGTTAGATAAGGATTACGATCTGCTTAGGCGGTTGGAAGATCGACGCCGTGTCGAGCCTGATGAGATTGTGAAAGCCAACCTTGATCGTCAAATCCAGGAATTGAAAAGCCAAATTGATGGGCATAAGCGTGAGCTAGGTGGCATGCCTTCGGCAAGTGATAATGGATATAGTAATGTTGGCATCTCATCTGTGCCTACTTCCCTACATCAGCTTCCCTCACCTCCTGCTGACTTCACTGGACGACAAGCTGAGATTGATGAGTTGTTGGGAAAGATTGAGCAAGGTGGTGTGACGATCTCTGGGTTAAGAGGGATGGGAGGTATTGGTAAGACAGCGCTTGCGCTAGTACTTGGTAAGGCGCTTAAGAGCAAATATCCTGATGCTCAATTCTACCTTGACTTGAAAGGAGCAGCAGAACAACAACCATTATCACCAGTGCAGATCATGCAGCAGGTTATTGGTAGCATCCATCCTGAGATGAAACTACCTGATGATATGGATAGATTGAGTGGGTTGTACAACTCTGTGTTGGATGGTAAGCGAGCATTGCTGGTAATGGATAATGCTAGAGATGATAAGCAGGTGAGACCGTTACTGCCACCTGATGGTTGTGTGATGATTATTACCTCTCGTCAGCATTTCAATCTACCTGGCTTGTTTGTTAAAGACCTTGATACATTGTCGCCTAGTGATGCTTGTGATCTGCTGTTGAAGATAGCTCCAAGGATTGGAGATCAAGCTGATGAGATGGCAAGATTGTGCGGGTATCTGCCATTGGCGTTAAGGCTGGCTGCTGATGCTCTTTCTAATCGAAAATCTCTCAGTGTTGATGACTATTTGAAGCGATTGGCTAAAGAGCAAGAACGGCTCAAGCTAATTGATGCATCAATAATTTTGAGCTATGGATTATTGAGTGAAGAGTTACAACAGCGTTGGCGGTTGCTTGCATGGTTTCCTGATTATTTCCATCTGGATGCTGTGATGTTCATGTGGTGTTTAGAACTAGATCATACTAAAGATACATTGGACGAGCTTGTCGGTTATAGTTTACTTGAGTGGAATAAAAATATTAAGCGATATTGGTTACACGATTTAGTGAAAATCTTTGCTAAAGCTAAATTAAGTGAAGACGATGAAATAGTAGCTGAAAAAAGATTTGTAAATCTAATATTAAGTTCAGCAAACCCAAAGAGTAGTTCGGAAAAAGGGTTTTACTACTTGCTAAGACGAATACCCCGTGTTGTTATTAGAGTGCTAGAATCCGCCATAACAAATGCAAGTAAGTTAAAGTTGCATAAAGAAAAGGAGTTACTTCTCTATCTTCTATTAAGTCAAACTTACGCATGCATTGGTAATTTTCAAAAAGCAACAGCCCATTATGAAGAATCTGTTATTCTTGCTCGCAAGATAAGCAACTATAAAAAACTAGGAGATACACTTCACTATCTAGGTGTTACTTACTTTGTCCAAGGTAATACTTTTAAAGCCATGCAATATTTTCAAGAGTGTATCCGTATTTCTGACGAAATTACAGATCGCGGGGAGGCTGGTACCTTTCTCTTTGATATAAGTCTTACATTAGATAAATTCGGCAAACTCAATCTAGCTATTA
>JBFLVQ010000898.1:0-3472 GCA_040758525.1 Acidobacteriota bacterium | reverse complement strand
AACCTTGGCGATGCCAAGTAATATTCCTATTTCACCTTTTTGGTTACCGAGAGTTCGCTGCAAAGATAGCGCCTGGTAGTAATAGTCTAAGGCCTTCTGATTATCTCCCAAATCTTTGTAAATGTACCCTATATAAGTAAGTGTATAAACTTCTCCAGTACGATCGCCGACGGCTCGTCGTAATTTCAACGCCTGCTGTTGATAATTCAGTGCCTGCTGATATTCACCTAAATTACTGTAAACCCGACCAATGGCACTGAGGGTATAGGCTTCCCCAACACGTATACCAACAGAGCGTCTAAGTAGTAGCGCTGGATAGTAGTAGTCTAGTGCCCGCTTATACTCATTCAAACTATAGTAGACTAATCCTATTAAGTGGAGTGTGTAGGCTTCTCCAATATGATCACCGAGAGTTCGTCGCAATGCTAGTGCCTGATGGTAGTAGTCTAGTGCTTGTTGATACTCACCCAGATCGCTGTAGATCCGACCTAGGTAATTGAGTATGACAGCTTCTCCCAAACGGTCGTCAATAGCTTGTCGCAATGGTAGTGTCTGATGGTAGTAGTCTAGTGCCTGCTGATGCTCACCCAGTTGATAGTAACCTAAACCGATCATAAATAGTGTATAAGCTTCCCAATAACGCTCACCAGCAGCTTGCCATAATGGTAATGATTCTAGAAATTTTTCTATCGCCTTCTTCTGTGACTCGGCAGTCTCTTGCTCTTGCATCTGCGATCCTTCTACCAGTAATTTTTGTGCAGCAACAAGATCTATATCTTGATTGGTAGCTTGCCTGAGCATTGCTAGTTTCACTTCGTAAGACCCAACCTTTGCCTTTCCTTCCAAAGGGCTTACTATTAACCAATAATCTGTTGTTGTTTCTGCTACCCAAAATAGTTGTTCTGGTTCTTGTGTACGCTCCTGAGTATCAATTCTAATAAGCTGCTTATTATCGAGATCAAGGAGTATTAAAACTAGATCTGTGCCTTTTTGATCAACCTCTACACGAAGGAATTGACCTACCGAAAGATGTATTTGATAGTAATGGCTCTCACCGCCTTTAATCTCATTTTTGATTGATTGGCCTGGTTCAAGGCTGCAGATATCTTTGCCTATCTCCATTTTGCTGCTCGTATTAGCGCTATTCTCAACCGGCCACAAGTTTTCCTGTGCCTGTGATACTGATATTAGTTCAGATAAAAGTAGCAGGTTTAGAAATAGACTAACACTACGATAGACAACTCTTTGATATCTACTACTCAGCATAAGCTTTGTCCTATTCCTCGAAATGTCATTAAACTCCCAGGAGATCCCTTACTGAAGGTAGGACTATTCTGATAGTATTTCTATACGAAATTCAAGTGTTATGTCTAAGGATTTTTCATTATCAACCACGTACACCATTCACATAAGCAGCAGTGAGGGCCTCTTGTGGCGACTCGAAGATCTGTTGAGTATTACCATACTCGATCAATCGACCCATTCCATCACCTACCCAGAAGAATGCTGTATAATCGGCGATACGGCGAGCCTGAGCAAGATTGTGTGTAACAATAATAACCGTATAACGACTCTCCAAGCTGACAATTAAATCTTCTACTACCCCGCTCGATATCGGATCAAGCGCGCTGCAAGGTTCGTCTAGTAGTAACGCGGCAGGTTTTAGCGCTAATGCGCGGGCAATACAGAGGCGCTGTTGTTGACCGCCGGAGAGCGCCAATGCAGATGTATCGAGACGGTCTTTTACTTCTTCCCATAAACCTACATCACGTAGCGCGGACTCTAGCCTAGCAGCCAGTTCTACACGATCCCTAACACCATGCTCGCGCAAAGGGAATTCGATATTCCTGCGAATTGAGAATGGAAAAGGGTTCGGTTTCTGGAAGATCATACCAACACGGCGACGCAACTCAATTACATCTAATTTGGGTGAGAACAGATCACTGTTACCCATTCTGATTCTCCCTGATACACGACAACCACTAACCATATCTATCAATCGGTTAAGACAGAACAGAAAGCTTGTCTTTCCACACCCAGAAGGCCCTACTAGCGCTGTGATCGCACCAGTTTCTATCGATAATGTAACATCGGCAAAAGCAGTCTTATTTCCATAGCAGAGACTTAAATTCTCGATCTGAAAGAATGGTTCAACTATGTGTGGCTTCTCTGCACTCTCTAACGAGATTGCAGAGCGATTGCGACAATCCGATTCTAATCCACTCATAAGATAGTCATTCTCCTACGCAACCAATGTTCAGATAGCCAGGACGATACTCCATTAATTAGTAGCAGCATCAGCATCAGCACTAATGCAGATGCATAAGCATTTCTATCACCACCAGCAACATTCATTGAGAGATCGAAGATATGTATGGAGAGCACGCGTCCTGAGTCATAGAGCGATTCTGGCCAGCGGTCTACATAACCACTGGTAAAGATCAACGCGGCTGTCTCGGCAATGGCACGACCAATGCCAAGCACAAGACCAACTACTAATCCAGGCGCTGCCGCTGGCAATAGCAAATTGATCAACGTAGTGGTACGAGAAAGCCCTAGCGCTGCTGCAGTGAGCCTATACTCAGTAGGTACAGATCGAAAACCCTCCTCAGTAGCACGGATCAGGATCGGTAGCACCATACAAGCTAGTGTCAGACTACCCGAGAGGATGGAGAAACCCAATCCTAAGGTTTTACAGAAGAAGGCATTACCAAAGAGTCCAAAGACAATTGACGGCACCCCTGCTAACACATCTAGACTACGTCTTACTGCACGCCCAAATAGACCTTGATCAGGAGTATATTCAGCTAGCAGAATGGCAGTGCCAACCCCAATAGGAAGCGAGATAGCTAGACAGACAATCAGTATCAATAGCGTCGAAATAATGATTGGACCAATTCCCCCTGCACGTCCTGCATTGCCTGGTGCGGCGGTAAGAAATTGCCAGGAGAGTTGTGGCGCACCATGCCAGATAATGTCACCAAGTAACCATAGGAAGAAAGCGGTTATCAAACCTGCTACCAGCCAAACTAGCAGAGTAACCAACCACTCTCTTCCAATGCTTAACTTAACCATATATACGTCCCTTGCTGATCCATTCAGCTACAGCTACCAATACTACAATCATTGCCATTAACAGTAGCCCACTAACAAAAAGTGCCGCGCGATGATTGCCCATTGCGTAAGCCATCTCAAGTGCAATATTGGCTGTTAATGTTCTGATAGGATCAAAGAGGCTCTTAGGTGTCTGCACAATATTGCCACAGACCATTAAGATTGCCATTGTTTCACCAATGGCACGGCCTGTCTCCAATATCACTCCAGTAAAAAGCCCAGATTTAGCAGCCGGCAACACGACACTCCTTACTGTTGTCCAACGTGATAGTCCTAGTGCGGCGGCGGCATTCAAGTAATCTTTTGGCACATTGGCAATACTGGCATCAGAAGTTAATGCAATTGTTGGCAAGATCAT
>JBFLVQ010000897.1:0-3473 GCA_040758525.1 Acidobacteriota bacterium | reverse complement strand
ACTGCAAATCAATTTTCTTGACACGCAACGAAATTACGGGGGGTTATGTAGAGATCGAAGGGGCCGCAGAATACGAATTTGAGGAAGATCAGTTCGATCTAGATCTGGGTAGTGATCGAGATCAACAACCTCTCACACCAACGGCAGCTCCATCACGCGCAGCCCTCACGGGTGAGCAAGTGGTAGCGGCACCATCGAGTGCAGGCACCGGCACCACTGGGATGACTCAGAGAATCAGCGTTGAGGAACGAGCTGTAGATCGCCACAGCAGCAATACTCAAGATACAAGTGCGTCAACTAGCAATGATCCAGAGATCGACTTAACTGTGGAATGGTACACCCCTGAAGAATACGCGGAAGCGGTTCGAGATGTGTTAGGCGAAATAGATCTTGATCCTGCTAGTTGCGAGGAGGCTAATCGAGTAATACGGGCAAAACAATACTATACGATCCATGATAATGGGTTAACCAAAGACTGGCTAGGCCGTGTATTTCTAAACCCACCATACGGTTATGTTGAGACTGAACAACGGCGCAGGAGCAACCAAGAGCTTTGGTCAGCAGAGTTACTAACTCAATATAGAGTAGCTAAAACAACAAGTGCGATCCTATTAGTGCAAGCTTCACCAAGCAATAGCTGGTTTAAACCCCTCTGGCATCACCCAATCTGTTTCCTCGACCACAGAATGAAATTCTGGGGACCGTCAGAGATAGGAATGCAGGCAAAACAAGGGCATGTGTTTGTCTATTTTGGAAAGAAAATCAAGTTGTTTACTGAAAGGTTTAGTGAATTTGGTGAGGTGGTAAGTGCCTTAGATGTGCACAAGGATAGGTTGGTAGCACGGTTGCTAGAGTCGTACAAGAAAGCAAGCTAGAGCTAGGAGTACTAATGCCAAGATCTAGAGCCTCTCAAACTAATTATAACCACGAAGCGATTGCGGCCATGCTGATGAGGCAGGGATACCAAGTTCGGACTAATGTGCTGATTGGTGAGAACATCTACGGTACCGGATTACGAGTGGGAGTGCTTGTGAATGGTATAACACGATTTCCAAATGGGCTAATAATTGAGTCTCGGACACAAGAAATCACAGGTACGACAGACGAGAAGCTGCCTTATCTGGTACTGAATATTCGGGAGAAATACCCTCACCCGACTGTGTTGATACTTGATGGCGATGGGTTCAGACCAGGTGCAGTGGTATGGGTTGAAGAGCAGGTTAACGAGAAGCTGATTAGGGTATTTACAAAGCTAGGGCATTTTAGAGACTGGTTAATAGCGATAGTTGATTCAGAAGCAAAGTAGCAAGGAAATACCCTTGTGGTGATCATTGAAAACTTAATAGTAGGAATTGGAAGGAAAATAGGCCGATGGAGTGGTATGGAGTTAGCACGAAAAGTTGAGTACAATAGCGACATCATGAGACAGATACCGGACATTGATTTAGCCCAACTTTGCAGAGAAGTCAGAGAAGAGGCTAAGCTTACTCAAGCCGAATTAGCAGAAGTTTTAGGTGTTGCCAAAAGTGCCATTGAAAAATGGGAAGCTGGTAAACATCAGCCAAATGGCCAGAGTATAGCTAAACTCTTTGTGCTACGCGACGAGGTAAGATCCAAACCCTCCTACTCAACAAAGAATAAATAACTGGGTAACTAGCAGAGTAGAAGTTGTCGTAAAACTCTGCGATAACTGGCAGTAGTTTGTGGTGATTTTTCTTGCATATCGTAAAATTTTACGATATCATTTCCATAGAAATCGAGAGTTTAATGAGAGTGGTGTGAAATGAAAGTGCTTGAGGAAAAGCCGTGGAATTTAGAGATCACTTGTAGATGTTGCAAGTCAAAGTTGCTAATTGAGGAAGGTGATGTCCGTTACGCAGCTCATCAGGATTTTGATGGGAGTGGGCGTTTTGATTGGTATTATGCGGACTGTGCGATTTGTGGAGAGGGACTAAGGTTGCCAAAAGCAAAGGTAAGCTCGAAGGCAAAAAACAAAGCACATGCGCGCTCAAATGGATAAGCCATAGAAATCGAAGTATTCAATGGAGGTGCTATGAAAACATATAAAACTACCATCGGACGAATTGAAATCCATCAATGCACCGATAACTCCGAAGTCGTTGGTAAAATCATCCAGCGTGTCTATCGTTCCGAGCCGTACTGTTGGTTATTTTTCACTGATGGGACGATGGCAGCAATTTGCCGTGTCGCTTGTGAAGTTACTGATTATAATGGCGTTCAAATCGATCCTTTTGATGAAATATCTTTAGGTTGGGTATCGGAACAGCAAGCAAGAGAGTATTTAGCAGAGCAAGAAAAAGTAAAGGAAGAAGAAAGAGAGAAGCAGAAACGGTTAGAAGATTTGCATAAGAAGCACGGAGACAAAATATTCTCATGGTTAGCCTCTCCCGGAAATGAGGTTCGCGAAGATTAAAAAAGAATTGCCAGTAAGAGTTAAATATGAGTCTAGCAATAATACTCAATTCAATAATATTAGCTGATAAAGATAGGCTTTTGCTTGATATTAGACCTTATCCTAGTGATCATCCATTACGAAAGAATGGAAGCTTTAACTACATTATCTTGGCCATTACTGGAGAATCCAAGGGCTGGAGCTTTCTTTATCGTAGAAAGAAAGCAGCGATTGCAGATTTTAGCTATCCAATAAATAGCCTAAAAATTCGGCTTAATTTACCTAAAATGATTATTCCGACTGGAGAAAGTCAATGAAAGTTGTTTATCCAATACACTTGAAAGATAAAGATGATGAATATATTAATAATGATCCTGATCTGGAGGCTGCCATTATTGACTCGAATATCAGTGGTCGCATTGGCTACGTAGAGATTTCAAAAGAAAAGCTGCGACATTTCAATATTCAAGCGCATGCAAGAATATTGATGACAGAGAATGAGATCAAGCATCTTTCTGTCGCATATGATGACGATTCTTACACACGCAGTCGCAAAGGTTATTACATTGTTGATCCGGACTACCTGACACAATCTGAATATGACGCGATTAAGCAGAAGTTAAGAGATGAATTAATAGATAAAGGGGAATAGTAATGCTAAGTAAGCAGGAAGCACTGATTTTGGACATACTCGTAAATAGCTCTGAGGAGCTGTATGGATTACAGATAGTCGAAGCATCAAAAGGAAAATTGTGGCGAGGAACCATATACATAATCTTGGGAGGTATGGAGGATGCCGGGCTGGTGAAATCTAGACCAGAGCCAGAGAGTGCGCTTAGACCTGAGATCGGAATAGTAAGACGTTTGTATAGGCCGACTGAGGGCGGAATACGTGAATATAGAGCCATTGAAAGTGACTTGGGTGAGAATGGCTTAGAGCCGAAGTTTGCTTAGAGGTTGTGTGAGCGATTAAGAGGTTGAATTTAAGAGAGAAGCAATGAACTTCCCCAATTACCAATGTTCAACTTGCAGTACCGCAAACGTCAAACTATGGCGCGAG
>JBFLVQ010000896.1:0-3483 GCA_040758525.1 Acidobacteriota bacterium | reverse complement strand
AAATAATATCTCTTCTGAAATTAATAACTTAGCTATAGGTAATAAGCGTTTACATATTCATTTCTGGGATCTAACTGTCCAAAATCGAACAAGCACAAAAAGCAGACTAACTGCTATTTCTCAAAAATTTCCCTAAAGTCTTGATGTTCTGGGAACGGATAGACATGTATCGATTGCACTATTTTTGTATTTAGCTTCTCGTAAAACATCGGATGTATCACACAATCATCATCGACTTGGAGAAACAAGCGATCTTTTCTGTTATATTCAAAATCTGCTTCAACAATACCTGTCTTAGTATCAAATTTTCTGATACGCCCAACAATACCCAGTTCTGCCACTAACTCTCGAAATTTTAATGGAGTGTAGTCGCCAGCCGGCCATTCGGATGCAGTTCTAGGGGCAACTCTATCTAGTTCGCTTCCCTTAAATCGGTTTGGCAATCCCACTAATGAGGTTAATATACGTGCAACATTAGGATAGGTACTGCTATAAGCATTAATAACCTCAGTTGCCAGATCCGACATATTCTCTCTAATTGAATTGACAATCGTCTCTGGTAAAAATCTAGGGAAAGTACCATCTTGTTGAGCTTTGCGGACAATCCAGTTACATAGACTGATAAGTTGGCGCGGCCTCATCTGAGTATGGCGTAGCACATAGGGAAAGGTCTTCTCTACGCTCCCAAACATATTTATTAACTCTTCGCCAAAATAGGGCGCCCACATCATTGATCGCACCAAGGAGAATTTGCTCCAGTCGATCTTTCCTCGGCTGGCCGGCAATAGTTGATTATGAAATCTCAGATAATGAAAGAACCGCCAGCATATTAGACTGATTAAATCCCTTGGTCGCCAATGCAAATATAGTATATTCCTAATATGTTTAAGAGGATTGCCAATCACACTCTCAGGAATATGTGGGAAAGCCTCTTCAGTAACAAATACTTTGATATGAACGCCCTGTTTTGCGGTAGTGTCATTAAACTGCTTGGCACATTGGATTAGTGCAGCAATTGCTCGCATCATAGATTCATCATTTACGGAGAAATGCTCCAATGAATCGATGGCAACAATTACTGCGGCACGCTTAGTAACCTCAAGCACCGCCTCTTTAGCCTTACTAAACCGCTCAGAAGTAACTAGACTGTTTAAGCGATCTGCTAGTTGCTTGCGGTCCCCTCTAATCATACTCAATAATGTCGCCAATGCTTCTCGCACAAAATTGGCTGGCGTCATCTTAGCTTGCTGCAGCATACAAGCAGCATCAATGGCACTATCTTTATCTCGATACTCCTGAAATATTAATGACCAGATAACAAACTCCCATATTCTGACAATACGTGGGATAGCAATTTCTGGTAGACCTGCGACGGTAGAAGTAATTTGTGAAAGCACCTGCTCATATACTTCTGGGCCATCAACATCTATACAGCGAGCATCCTTAATAACAGTCTGGAATTTGAAGTAATTTGCTAGCGAAGACTTACCTGATCCTCGTCGTCCCACAATCAGATAAGTGTTAGCAGCAATCGAGTCTCGATTAAAGGGTGTGTGATTAAAATAGTAGCTATTATAGTTAGCTTTTAATATTCTGATCTCATCTTCACAGCATATCTCTCCAAAAGGTTGAATAAAATCTTGATTAATATTGGGCGATAGTGTTGAGAAATCGGATTCATCATTGCTCTGTAGCAATGCAGAAGATACCCAAGCAGAAGCAATCGGACCAGTAATATGTGGCAAAGTATGCACTGCAGCAAAAGCAATTTTTAGATCTGTCCGCATATCAGCAGCAGACTGGTAACGTTGTCGGGAGTTTTTTTCCAAGGCTCTATATACGATTTTTTGAATCAGCTCTGGTACCCAATCAGGGAATGGAATAGGGGCAGCCAATGAAATATCGCTGATATACTGGAAGGGGAGTTTTCCTACCATAAGTTGATAGAATATTACTCCTACCGACCATAGATCTGTCTGTTCCGAACGCTCGCCAGCCAGCGCTTCGGGCGCCATGTATAACTGCGTTCCACCAATACTGCGAGGACTGAGATTATCTTTCAGCTCTCTAGCTAGACCAAAATCCGATATACGAGGAACTCCGCTTTGTAACAGTATATTGGATGGTTTCAAATCCCTATGAATGATACGTGGTTTGGCTGGTGTTTGCGCATGTAGATAATCCAACCCAGACAGTATTCCACTTATCATATCAACGGCACTAGCAAGAGATGGAGCTTTACCATTATTGCGCTTTAACCATTTATCTAGCGAGCCATCCTGAGCATACTCGCTGACAATAACTATTTTACCGTCATGCACAAAAGCCTTAATGATTGGCAATACATTAGGGTGACCGCTGGCTTTTACCCAGATTCTTGCCTCTCTTAAAATACTATCTAGATTAGGCTCATCATCAATAGATAGTTTAAGTGCGACGGGACGAACCGCGACATTGCCCTTCTCTTTTGCTTTCCAAACAACGCCAAAAGCGCCTTGGCCAAGTTTTTCTAACAGGATATAAGGGCCTATTCTAGGTCTATTAGGAAAATTATTTTGCCCAGGTCTATCAGTCTTTTTCATATGCTAATCGTAAATGCATTATTATTAACGGTCTCGTTTGTCGGTATCTGCTCGGCTGCCCTGTTTGGATACTGATTCAATCGCCTTCTTAACAGCATCAGGATCTCCTAGATAATAGTTGCGAAGCGGTTGTAATCCTGCGTCCAACTCATAAACAAGCGGTATTCCCGTAGGAATGTTCAACTCGGTAATTTTATCTTCAGAAATATTGTCCAGGTATTTGATCAGCGCACGTATACTATTGCCGTGCGCGGCAATTAATAGTGGCTTGCCTGGCGTTAGATTAGCAGTAATCTCGCTATGCCAATATGGTAGTACTCGCTCTAGCGTATCTTTTAATGACTCGCAACGAGGCAACTGCTCAGCAACCACATTGCTATAACGGCGATCAAAACGAGGGTGGCGCTCATCATCCAGTTCTAGTGGTGGTGGAGGAGTATCATAACTACGGCGCCAAATCTTCACTTGTGCTTCACCATACTTTTCCGCCATCTCTGACTTGTTCAAGCCCTGCAATGCGCCATAATGGCGCTCATTCAATTGCCAGGCCTTTTTTACTGGAATCCATTCCAATTGCATCTGCTCTAAGACAATCCAGAGAGTATGAATGGCTCGCTTTAATACTGAAGTATAGGCAAGATCAAAGGAGAAGCCTTGCTCACAAAGCAATTGTCCGGCTCGTAGAGCTTCTTGTCGTCCTTTCTCACTTAAGCCTACATCTGTCCATCCAGTAAAACGATTCTCTTTATTCCAATCGCTCTCTCCATGACGCAAAAAGACCAGTTGATAAACTTCAGCTTGTTCAGTCATATATTTTTACCCACAGCTATTAAGATTTTTAGCTATTATAATTGTTTGGCCCTTATTATTGAAGCGTACTGGGATACCGTAATTAACCGAC
>JBFLVQ010000895.1:0-3485 GCA_040758525.1 Acidobacteriota bacterium | reverse complement strand
AGAGGTCCAGGATAGTGCTACTTTTTTGGCGATAGCAGATGAATGGAATGGGTTGGTAACAGCTACCAACAACCTACCATTCTACCAGCATGAGTATATTCGCAACTGGATCGATAATTTTGCTCCTACAGCAAAGTTAAGAATTCTACTAGGCCGCGACCCCAAACACAGATTGGTAGCAATACTCCCATTGATAGAGGAGCGTAGCACTACCTCTTTTCATATATTACCGCTGAGACAACTAGTTTCAATTTCAAATGAATATTCCTGCCGCTTTGATCTGATCGCAAGAGATAGTCAAGCCGCCGCCAGCGCTTTCTTTGCCCATCTAGCAGCCGATAAAAGCTGGCAGGTAATAAAAATCATCAATGTCCCAGATAGTGGTAATGCCATGCATATATATCAGAGTGCCTACTGTGCAGGCTACCCTGTAGGTAAGTGGGAGTTCCAGCGTAGCCCCTATCTGCAACTGCCATCCTGCTACCAACAACTAAGTCAGCGTTTAAGATCAAAGTTCAAAGCGAATCTGCGTCGGCGACGCAAACGGCTAGAAGAGAAAGGCGTAGTAAGTTTAGAGCCGTTCACTAGTGGGCCAGCATTGGAAAACCACTTGCAGGATTGTTTTGCCATTGAAGCGAGTGGTTGGAAAGGCCAAGGTGGATTCGCCGCTAAGCAACATCGACAACTACATGGGTTCTATAACAATCTAGCACAGCTCTCGGCAGCAAATGGCACGTTATTACTCCTCTTACTAAAACTCAATGGTAAGCCAATTGCTTTCCAATATTGCCTTAATTATGCTGGTGTTCTTTATCTAATAATGACTAGTTATGACGAATCCCTCAAGGAATGCAGTCCTGGTCAATTACTAATGGAGGAATCATTAAAGTACTGCCTCACACAAGGAGTGAAAGAATTTGACTTTCTTGGTACGGATCTGAGCTGGAAAATGGAATGGAGCGAGCAAGTACGTACTCATAATTGGCTCTATATCTTCCAGAAGAGCCATATTGGTCTCGCTTTGCAAAAAGCAAAATTCAACCTGATCCCCGCAGCAAAACAACTGTTGGAATGTTGGCGCAAATGAAAGGCTCAATTATGCCAGCACTCAAGCAATCGGCAGTAATATCTATCTCTGAGGCGAACAACCAAAACAGTCTACTCGCTCTCGAAGATGAATGGAATCGGTTGGTGAAAGCTACCAATAATGAACCCTTTTATCGATATGAATATATTCACACCTGGCTCAATAATTTTACCCCGGCAGCAAAATTGAGAGTTCTCATTGGCCGCACATCGACCGGTGAATTGGTCTCGCTGTTACCACTAATAGCAGAGCACAACTCATTCTATGGATTGCCGGTGCGTCAACTGATCTCCACAGCTAATTCGCATTCTTGCCGTTTTGACCTGATTGCCAAGGATGGAGAGGCGGCTGGCCAAGCTTTCTTTGCCTACTTGTTAAACGATCCCCATTGGGACCTGTTAAAAATCATTGATGTGCCACAAGGAGGCAATGCCTGGTATATCTATAGAGCTGCTCAGGCAGCAGGTTTTCCTGTTGGCAACTGGATGTCGCAACGCAGCCCTTATCTGCAATTGCCCTCTTACTATCAGGAACTGATGGGTGAATATAGCTCACAGTTTAAAGCAACGATACGACGTCGCCGCAAAAGACTGGAAAAGATGGGCAAGGTTTATATGGAGTGTGTTACTGGCGGTACTCAACTGATCAATCGGCTGCAGGAGAGTTTTGAAATCGAGCAAAGTGGCTGGAAGGGTAAACAAGGCACTGCCATCGCTCAAGATCAGAGCACCTATAATTTCTATACAGAGTTGGCACATAAGACTGCCGAGCAAGGTTTCTTCTCGCTCTTCTTCTTAAAGCTCAATGATAAGTCGATTGCTTTTCAGTATACGCTTACCTATGGAGACACTTGCTACCTACAGAAGCTTGGCTATGATGAACAGTTCAACGAATGTAGCCCAGGATTGCTGTTAATGGATGAAGTAATAAAAGACTGCATCTCGCGTGGGCTAAGAAGAGTGGATCTATTGGGAGATGATACTTACTGGAAGATGAAATGGACCAATCAGGTGCTGCCGCATAACTGGCTTTTTATCTTCCGTAGAAACACAGTTGGACGAGTAATGCAGAATACAAAGTTCAAACTTGTGCCAGCTATGAAGAAGATATTAGGGTACTGGAAAGGAAATAATAAATCATGGCGATAACCGAACTATTTATCCCATTCTCTGCCACTGTACATCCTAGTATGCTAATGCAAATTGGCGAGGCGAAAACACCTTTTCCCTTCTCTTCACCAAATATTCGTTATTACTACTTTGCTCGTAACGCGATTTGGCAAACTGTGAAAAGACTCGGTCTGGATAAAGGTGAAGTGCTTGCCCCTGCCTATCATCATGGTATTGAGATCGATGCCTTACTAGCCGGGGGCGCACAGGTAAAATTCTATCGGTTGGGATTAAAATGGGAAGTTGATCTTGAGGATGTCGAGAAGAAGATCAACACCAATACTACCGCTCTCTATTTGACTCACTTTAATGGGTTCCCTGGACCGGTACATGAAATGAGAAGATTGGCCGACAAGTACCAACTGCCTTTAATCGAAGATTGCGCCCTCGCTCTCTTATCAAGGAATAATGACGATATGCCACTCGGTCTTAGCGGGGATATTTCGATATTTTGTATCTACAAATTTATCCCAGTACCGAATGGAGGTGCAATGGTGATCAATAATCCAGATTATCGCAATATTGCTGAACCGCCACCACCACCGTTCTCTTCTACTTTGAGTGTGCTCTCATCATCGTTGCTACGAAACTTTGCGCTACGCGGCGGTAGAGCTGGACGTAGGTTGCGCAAACTATTTTTGGGACTAGGTAAAAAGATATTACGAGTTTCAAGAATTGAGCCGATTATGTTCGGCACTCAGAATTTAAATCCTGATCATTTGAATCTTGGTATCAGTTCGCTTTCTAAACATATTGTGCAGGCGCAAAATTATTCCCAGATCAGCGCCAAACGACGTCGCAACTATCTATTTTTGTTGGAACATCTACGTGAAATCTCAGCCCCCCTGTTTGATCATCTGCCCACTGGTGTTGTACCTTTATATTATCCCTTCTTGGTTGATGATAATAGAACAATGGTGGAACGACTAGAGGCCCAAGGGATCGAAGCCGTAGCAGTTTGGCCCAGCTTTCATCCAAACTGCGATCCGGCTGAATTCTCAGAGGTTGCCAGACTCCGCAAAACTATACTAGAACTTCCTTGCCATCAAGATCTCACGCTAGAAAAGATGGCGACCATAGTGACCGCAGTTCGCACAGCCGTCAGATATTGAAACCATTGGAAGAATTATCACAAAGATCTGAAAGCTTATCTGTTTGTATAGTATTTCTTTCCTAGCGATTGTTTTTCAATCTATCAACAAGCTGTTTAGCGGCTGGCATCAGCTGGA
>JBFLVQ010000894.1:0-3485 GCA_040758525.1 Acidobacteriota bacterium | reverse complement strand
ATTGCTAATCCATTTGCCACTCAAGCTGGAGCAAGAATTTACCGGACAGGAGATCTTGTTCGTTACCTGACGGATGGGAACATAGAGTTTCTTGGTCGTGTTGATCAACAGGTCAAAGTACGTGGTTATCGGATTGAGTTAAGTGAGATAGAAGCAGCGCTTTCTCAGCATCCAGCAATTAACAAAAGTGTAGTTGTGTTACGTGAAGATCGTATGGGTGAGAAACGCTTGGTAGCTTATATTGTATCGCTGTTCGCACTAGATGAATTGCGCGATTTCTTGAAGCAGAGACTACCAGATTACATGGTGCCAAACTCCTTTGTATTTCTTGACTCATTGCCATTGACACCCAATGGTAAAGTTGATCGGCAAAGGTTACCCGCGCCTGAGTTTAGTGTGATATTAACGACAAAAGAAGAGGGCGCTCCACGCAACAAGGTAGAAGCGATACTAGCACAAATTTGGACTGAGGTTTTAAGACTGGAAGCGTTAAGTATCCAAGACAATTTTTTTGAACTGGGTGGAGACTCGATCCTTAGCCTACAGGTCGTCGCTAGGGCAAGTCAGATTAATCTGAAATTGACACCTAAAATGATTTTCCAATATCCCACAATTGCGGAGTTGGCCAAGGTAGTAGATTCGGTCGCAAGTATTGCTGCAGAGCAGGGTATTGTATCTGGTGAACTTCCTTTGACACCTATACAGCACTGGTTCTTTGAGCAGAAGTTGGTTGCTCCTAACCATTGGAATCTTGCGCTAATACTACAGCCACAACAACCATTAAAAAGTGAACTGTTAAGAGAGGCATTTGCACAGCTTCTTGAGCATCATGATGCGCTACGACTGCGATTTATCCAAACCGAAGGAGGCTGGCAACAATTTAATGTTGGTTGTGAGGATGAAGTGTCATTCCTATCAGTTGATCTTACTGGAAGACCTGAGATGCAACAGGCTATTGTCAAGATATCGGCAGAGTTGCAAACAAGCCTTAATTTGGCATCTGGGCCATTAATAAAAGCGGTTTTCTTTGACACAGGTATTATTAATACCAGCCGCTTGCTGATAATAATTCATCATCTGGTTGTTGATGGCTTATCGTGGCAAATTCTCTTGGAAGATCTGGAGAATCTCTATCGGCAGGCAAGCAAAGGAGAAACTTTTCACTTACCGCCCAAGACATCATCGTTCAAGTGCTGGGCAAATCGGCTTAACGATTTTATGCGATCGGAAGAGGGTGCTGTGATATTAAAGAAAGAAAATAATTACTGGTTGACCTGTCCCTGGGATAAAGTCCATTGCTTGCCAGTAGATTTTCCAGAAGGTGAAAATAGTGAGAAATCGGCGCGAACCATCTCTGTAACACTTAATTGTGATGAGACCACAATACTTCTCAAACAATTGCCGGCAATTTACCATACACAGATAAATGATCTTTTGCTAGCTGCATTAACAGAATCTTTTTTCCATTGGACAGCGAAAAATACCCTGCTTATTGCTTTGGAAGGTCATGGGCGAGAAGATATAATATCTGGAATCGATCACTCGCGTACAGTAGGTTGGTTTACATCAATCTTTCCAGTCTTACTGGAGATACCACACTCTGGTATCGATAAAGCTTTGAAGACAGTCAAGGAACAACTACGTTGTATTCCGAACCGAGGCATAGGATATGGTCTGCTACGCTATTTAGGACCTTTCCAGATAAGGCAGCAATTAGCATCATTGCCACAACCAGAAATAAGCTTCAATTATTTGGGCCAACTAGATACTGCTCAGTCGTTGTTATCCATTTTTATCCCAATGCGTGAATCGTGTGGTCCGCCACGCTGTTTGGATGGGCGGCGGCGTTACTTGATCGATATTGATGGTAGTGTAACCGCTGGGCAATTGGAATTTGTATGGACTTATAGTGAGAACATTCATAGGCGTGAAACGATTGATCGTCTTGTGCACGGTTTTATTGAGGCATTGCGCGCAATTATTGATCATTGTCAGTCACCGACTGCTGGAGGATTTACACCCTCAGATTTCCCACAGGCTGAAATAAGTCAGGAGGATCTGGACGAGTTCCTTACTAGAATCGACTTTGCTGGAGATGAGCTGGATGAAAAAGAATATTGAAGATCTTTATAAGCTCTCCCCTATGCAACAGGGGATGCTTTTTCACAGCTTACATGAAGCTACTGCCGGTATCTACTTTGAACAACTTCATTGTGCTATCCAAGGTGCATTAAATGTTGCAGCCTTCCAACAGGCTTGGCAACAGGTGGTAGAGCGTCATACCGCGCTACGCACATCCTTTCATTGGGAGAACCTTGACAATCCTCTACAAATGGTTCACCGCAAGGTGAAACTTCCATTTGAACAGCTAGATTGGCGTGAACTTTCTCAAAGCGAGCAACAACACTTAGCTGAGTATTTAGAAATGGATCGGCGACGTGGTTTCGAGTTGACCAAAGCGCCATTGATGCGCTTGACACTAATTCGTTTAACTGAAGAGTGCTATCGTTTCATCTGGAGTCATCACCATTTGTTGATGGATGGTTGGTGTTTACCACTGATCTTTAGAGAAGTTATACAATATTATGAATCAATATCTCAGAACAAGGCTGTACAATTACCACCTGCGTATCCTTACCGTAACTATATAAAATGGCTTCAAGAACAGAATCTTGAGGAAGCGAAAATTTTCTGGCAAGAAACTTTGAAAGGATTTAGTGCGCCGACACCATTGGTTACTAAAGATCGTCACAACGATAGCGGTTATTACGAATGTGAACGTAGATTGTCTACTGAGCTTACTTTGGCGCTTCAGTCATTGGCTAGACGAAATCAGCTTACTCTCAATACCTTATTACAAGGTGCATGGGCATTACTTTTACACCGTTATAGCGGTGAGCATGATATAGTTTTTGGTGTTACTGTTTCTGGACGTCCTGCATCATTAGCTGGTGCGGAGACTATTATAGGACTATTCATCAATACTCTTCCAATACGCATCCAGATCTACGATCGTCAACCGTTATTATCTTGGCTTATAGAATTGCGACATAAGCAGGTAGAGATTGGACAATATGAATTTAGCCCTCTTATTGATGTGCAAGAATGGAGCGAATTGCCGCGAGGATGTCCTCTTTTCAAAAGCATACTGGTCTTTGAAAACTATCCTATGGATATTTCTCTACAGTATCGCAACAACCAGATTAAAATTGATGATGTGATATCTTACGAACGCACGAACTATCCCATTACGTTTGCAGCCTTTCCTGGAGAACGTTTATTGCTTAAGCTAGGCTTTGATCGCGCTCATTTCGACAATGATATGGTCGAGAGAATGCTAGGTCATTTGGAAACCTTACTAACTGGAATAACAGCAGATCCTCAACAACAGACTGTACAGGTGCCTATGCTAATGAAAGCAGAGCAGGATCAGCTACTTTTTCAATGGAATAATACTGATAGAATATTCGAATTAGGTTTTCTTC
>JBFLVQ010000893.1:0-3488 GCA_040758525.1 Acidobacteriota bacterium | reverse complement strand
TAATCCAAGACGCGAAAGATCGGTACGGAGCGCCGAGATGCGGTGAAAGCCGCTTGTCCGGTGCGGGGACAGCTTTGGGAAAACCTACAGATCGTGAGATTTGCAAGGCGTCCCAATTCTAGTCCATTAGAAAGTTACGGTTTTGCTTTGCTTTGGCGGATATACTCATAAAGAGTTTGTTTCGAGATGCCCATAATCCGACAAATCTCTAGGACCGAATGATTACGTTCATTGTAAAGCTTAATAGCGACGGTCTGTTGTTTAGGACTGAGCGCTTTAGGCCGCCCGCCTTTTCGACCGCGCGCACGTGCCGCAGTAAGGCCAGCTTGAGTCCTTTCACGAATTAGGTTGCGCTCGAACTCAGCCAGTGCGCCAAACATATGAAAAATCAACTTACCACCTGGTGTAGTTGTATTGATCGATTCCTGAAGACTGCGAAACCCTATTTTTCTTTCTTCCAATTCCCCCATTAATTCGATCAAGTGTTTGAGAGAACGCCCCAGCCGATCGAGTCGCCACACTACCAGACTATCACCTTTGCGCAGCGATTCCATTACGCGTTCGAGACCTGGCCGCTCGGATGCTGTGCCGCGCACTTTATCGATATAAACTTTTTCGCAACCAGCCTTTTTAAGAGCATCTTTTTGAAGATTGAGATTTTGCTCTTGTGTGGAAACACGTGCATAACCGATTAGCATCATAGCCTCTCTGATTTAGTAAGGAAACTCGACTTTATATATGTCATTCCTGACATTGATTTCTTTACCATATTTCCTGACGCAGAAACAGTGGAAAAATGAAGAGGGTGCGATATGATCCTGCGCGTCAAGAAAAGGGTCGTTTTTTTAACACAGATCCAATTTCATTGAGGGAGTCTACTTTGGCAGAGTTTAGAACTAGACTCAAAATTCTTAATCCAAATGAAATTAAAGAACTCTACTCGCTACCAAAATTGTGCGAGCAAGAGCAAGAATTTTATTTTTCAATGGATTCTCAAGAGCAGGCTATAGCATACTCTCATCGTTCATTAATATCACAAACCTTCTTCATTCTTCAGTTAGGATACTTCAAAGCTAAGAAGATGATCTTTACCCCAAACTATGAAGAGATAAAAGAAGACATTAATTGGATCACAAAAAGATATTTCAACACGGTTTCTCTACCGCAACATCCTTCTCTGAGCAAGACAACACGCTGGCATCAGCAGCAAAGGATTCTCTCTCTTTACAACTATCATGACTTTGATCTATTGTGGAAAATAAAACTTCAGGAAAGGGCTCGCTACAGTGTCAGAATTTCATCCAAACCTATATTCCTATTTAAGGATTTGTTGAGCTATCTTGAAAAATCAAAAGTAGTGCTTCCTTCATACAGCACTATTCAGGAGATCATAAGTAAGGCTCTCATAGAAGAAAAGGAGCGTCTCTATCTACTGGCTCAGACCTACATAACTGATGATATTGATAAAGCTCTCCAAGAGCTTCTTACTATGGATGAAAATCGCTATCTACTGACCTTGGTTAAGAAGCAACCAAAAGATTTTAACTACAAACAAGTAATGCAAGAGATCAATAAACAGAAATTCCTTAAACCTCTTTATAATTTTGCTAAAGGGTTCTTACCGCATTTGGGGGTTTCCAATGACAACATTAAATACTACGCCTCTCTAGTCGATTATTACAGTATCTTCAGACTAAAAAGGTTAGGCACAGGTATAGTTAAGATCTATCTGCTTTGCTTTGTCTATTACCGCTATCAACGGGTTAATGATAATTTGGTGAATACTTTTATATACCTGATAAGGAAATATTCAGAAGCAGTCAAAATCGCAGCTAAAGAGCGTATCTATGAACTAAAGGTAGAAAGCAACCAGCAGCTTAAAAACGCTGGTAAGGTTCTAAACCTCTTTATCGATCAAACCATTGCTGATGAAACTGAATTTGGTGAGGTTAAAAAACATGCCTTTAGTATTCTAGAAGAAAAGAAATTCCCATTAGTTGTGCAATAGATTTCAAAGACTGAATTTGATCAAGCCGAATTTGAGTGGAAAGAGATAGAAAGCATAGCTCGGATATTCAAAAAAAATTTACGCCCAATATTCTCTATCCTTGATATTGGTAGCACATCCCAAAAAGATTCTCTGATAGAGGCAGTAGATTTTCTAAAAAGATGCTTTTTGAAGAAGAGAAATTTATCTGCTGTCAAATCACAGCTTTTTCCCCAATCATTTATTAGTCGTAAACTAAGACGTTATATCATCAAGAAAAAAAGGTCAAAATAGGAGGCAGCGCCAGAAGGATTATAGAAATTTCTCCTGAGCGCTATGAGTTCTTAGTCTATTTGTTATTACAACACTATCTTGAGTCAGGAGATGTCTACGTTCCGGACAGCAATCGATTCCGCAGTTTTGAAGATGATCTAATTGATAATGAAAGCTGGAAGAATAAAGAAAGTCTAATTCAACAATTGGGCTTGGCGTTTCTATCAAAGCCGATTGAGGAGATTTTAAGCGAGTTGAATAAAGAACTCGAAACTTTGTTGATAGAAGTTAACCAACGTATTGAAGAAGGTACAAACCGATCAATCAAAATTACAGAAAATCATCAAGATAGCAAATGGAGTCTGCCTTATAACAAAACTGAGGATAGTGCCAATCATCCATTATTTGATCAACTACCTCAAATAGAAATCAGAGATTTACTCTCCTTTGTCAATTCTCAGACCGCCTTTATGAGCGCTTTTACTCATATTTTGAGCCATCATCTCAAGAATGCAGATGAAGATGAAGCCATTACTGGTTCGCTAATCGCTTTGGCTACTAACAAGGGTCTTTCCAAGATGGCTCAGAGTTCAGATTTGACTTATCAATCTCTATTTTCGGCTATGAAAAATTATTTGAGATTAGAAACCATAAAAAATGCCAATAATAAAATTAGTAACTCAACGCTTCTATTGCCAATCTTTCAATACTTCAATGTAGAAGAAAACCTAATCCATTCCAGTAGCGATGGTCAGAAATTTGAAACTCAGATCAACACCATTAATGCTCGGTATTCTCCCAAATATTTTGGCCTCAACAAAGGAATAGTTTCTTATACAATGGTTGCCAATAATGTTCCTGTTAACGCAAAAATTATTGGTGCTAACGAACACGAAAGCCATTTTGTCTTTGATATTGTTCATAACAACACTTCAGACATTCAACCTGACCGCCACTCTGTTGATAGTCATGGAACCAACAATGTCAACTTCTTAATCCTACATGTCTTTGGCTACCAATTTGCGCCACGTTATAAAGACATAAGTAGCAAATCAGAAACTCTTTATTGTTTTAACAATCCGAATCTTTACACTGACCTACTACGGTGTTGGGGAGCAATGGAACAGAAAACTCGCTTAAGAGAATCAGGTAACATCCGCTGCCGAATCTTCAAGCGTTCTCAGGGGACGCAACTCACCACGTTGGACTGAATCGGGCACAGAAAAGG